>JAYUKO010000001.1:0-1881 GCA_043764415.1 Bdellovibrionales bacterium
TGTTCCGTCCCACTTAGTTTGACCGGGTTCGTTTCAGATACTTTGACCACCTGATTATTGAGGGTGTAATTCGCCGGTTACTCTTTGTCAATTTCGTTGAAAATTATACGACCTTTCATGCGGTGACTGGGGCCTTCAAAAATGCAAATATTGGCATTCTCGAACATCCGATCAATGGCGGCACTTGCAAGGATGGGATCACTGAAAACTTGAGGCCATTCGTCGACGTCACGGTTGCTTGTGAGAATCATCGCAGAGTTATGCTTGCGTCGATCAAATAGATCGAAGATTTCTTCACTCACGTCACGTGGCATGCTCACAACACCCCAGTCGTCCAAGATCCACAGTTTTGAAGTCAGTATCTGTTTGAACAATACATCAAGCGTATTTCGTTCACGAGCCTTTCTGATCTTAGTTCCAAGACGCTTCACACTTGTGCAAAAAACACTGTGGCCAGCTTGCGCGGCGCTCATTCCAAGTGCAATTGATAAATGTGTTTTGCCGGTCCCGGAGCTTCCTAAAAATAATGCGATCTCATTGTTTTCAATAAACTTGAGACTCTTTAAAGATTCAATCTGCTCGCGGGGAAGCTTTTTATTAAAATCCCAGTTGAACTGTTCAAAGCTTCGACGCTCTGGAAAATCCGCGCGCTTGATTCTTCGCTCAACAGCATTGTCACTGCGGGCGTCCAATTCAATTGCCAATAGCTCGCTCAGCCATTGGACGTCCATGCTCTTCTTTTTTTTCTGAAGAAGGTTTTCAAGCTCTTGAGATGCCACTGATAAACGCAGTTGCTTCAGCTGGTCTCGTATTACATCGATGGTCATTCTAAAATTTCCTTTCAAGACAGTTCACTTTGACTGTGAACCAAGATTAAATGTTTTTTGTATTCACTCACTGGACGCGCAAATTTACCTCCCACTGTTTGCGCGGTGATTTGTTCTTCCTGTTGAATTTCTTTTTCTTTAGGCTTGGCTATAATATTTAAAAGCTGACGAACTGTCGCAAGATTCACCTGCGAAATCTCTAGTGCCGACAGGCAAGCTTTATCAATATCAGCGTTGCTGTACTTTTTATTCAGCGTCAGAATCCCCCAGACTACTTTCGTATCTACAAAGCCCTCGCCACGAGCTAAAACAATACTAATGAAGCGCTCAACATTGCCGCCGATTGCTTGAGCCCGCTTCAGATAATGTCCATGATCTTCTAAGGTTTTCTCCCAAGATTCTTTGTAGTGATCTTTGCAAGCTTTCGTGGTGAATTTATCTTGGATTCTTTCATACACTTCAAGCAGGCGGCCCTTGCAGTAAATTGAAACCTGCTCAGAATTACCAATTGCCAAGGCTATCTCGCCTTTCAGCCTTGCATCGACTCGGTAGTATTTATTTGCAAAGCGAACATAGCCATCGGCCCGCACCGTGGATCGTATGATGGTTTCTAATTCATACCGCAACACCGGCAGTGATTTCAGAAGCGAGGCTTCATCGCTGATAAACACTTCGATAGGTTTTTGTAAATGAGTCCCATGCTTGCGCTCATTGGTGATTGTCATCTTGCGATCAAGATGAGCCTGGGCACCCGCGAGTGTGTAAGAATCTTTTTCGTAAGATTCAAAAAGTCGGCGCTTCACCGGGACCATTCTCTCGACCTTACCCTTCTTCTCCGGCGAAGCCGGAGGCAAGGCCTCCACTGTAAAGCCATAGTGTGATGCAAATCTCTCAAACGCAGGATTTAGAAGAGCTTCATAGTCATCTGCTTTTTGAACAAATACTTTTGGATTGTCAGAGGTGACTTTGCGGGGCACGCCGCCGAGCTCTTCAAACATACTAATCAAAATTTCCATGGTTGTTTCAAAATTCAGATTCTCTACAACACGAGCCA
>JAYUKO010000002.1:0-1876 GCA_043764415.1 Bdellovibrionales bacterium
CAGTGAAAACTGGGTGGATCGCGATGGACAAAAACAAGAACGCACAGAATGGCACCGCATTGTTGTTTGGGCAAAATTGGCCGAAGTTTGTCGCCAGCATTTAAGTAAAGGTCGTCAAGTGTACGTTGAGGGCAAATTGCAAACTCGCAACTGGGAAGATCAACAGGGACAAAAACGTTATACAACAGAGGTTGTCGCAACCACTGTTCAGTTTCTTGGTGCCCCGAATGAAAGAGGCATGGGCGCGGGCATGGGTTCGTCGGCTCCAGCTGCGGACTTCTCTCCTGAACCGAGCTTTGATTCCCACGAAGAAATTCCTTTCTAAGCTTTTTAAATTTTCTTTAAAAAACTCTCTGTCTTTGCCTGGCCCTAAGTGGGGCCTCGCAGACAATATCATAGTTATTTCCACCGTCGTCTTCTAAAATAATAGGGAGTTCATTCCGAACCCAAAAGAGGACGTCTATGAAATATTTTAGCATCTTGATCTCTTTGTTATTGTTCAGTTTTTCTTTTTCAGCCCATGCGGGAAAAGTCATGAAGGTAAATGGCTCCAAAGTTTACATCATGTTTGACCAAGAAGAGCCGTTCACAACCAACGACTATTTTATTTTAAACAATGCCGAGGGTAAAAAGTTAGGTCTTGTGCAAATCAAAAAGTTTAAAGGACGGAAAGCCATCGGACTTCTTAAAAAAGGAAAAGCCGATAAAGGTTACACGACAACTTTTAAAGCGGCTGGCAAAAAAGCGAAGTCCCCATCTGTGGTGGCCGAAGACCAAAGCGCTGAAGAGGATGATAGCTCTTCCCAGTATCCCCAATCTCGCGTAGGAGTTCTTGCCGGGTACGGAATGGCGAGCCAGGATGTGGACCAAGGAAACCTTGGAGCCTCTTCGCAAAGTGGAAGCAGTATTGCTCTCCGTGGTCTTTACGATTATCCGCTCTTTCAGTCTGTCTACTTTCGCGGAATGCTGGGTGCTGAGTTTTTCTCGGTGAGTGGTGATGGTCACCCTCTTACAAATCTTTCCGTTGTCACTTCCACCGGCACCGATATCACTTACCTCACCATGGACGCTCTATTTCATTGGTCTTTTTCAAAAGGTAAGTCCTCCAGCTTTTATTTGCTGGGTGGCCTGGGAATTCTTTACCCGATGTCTAAGTCTTCAGACATTATCATCGAAGACTCTATTGATAGTTTAGCCATTGGTGAGTTTGGTGGTGGCATGGAATTCCATTTGAATGGCTACACACTTCCGTTCGAAATCGCCTATTATTATTTTCCATCAGGTGATGTAACCACGAGTGTTATTTCTCTCAAACTTGGACTTCTGTTCTAATGTGGTTTGTGTGGGCGCTGACTCTTTTTTTTCAGCCGGTCTTCGCCCTCACCACCCCAGTAACTGTCGCCATTGATGCGGGCCACGGTGGAACCGATGCCGGTGCCACTCGCGGTGGAGTTCGCGAATCAACAGTTGTCTTGGGAATCTCGCAGAACCTCGAAAAAATTCTCAATGCCGATCCTGATTACAGCGCCTTCCTCACCCGCCCCGACAATTCTGTTTTAGAACTTCAGCACCGAGTTAAAAAAGCGCAAAAAAATAATGCTCAACTGTTTGTGAGCATCCATGCCAATTCGTCTCCTGATTCCCACACTCAGGGAATGGAAATTTATTTTCGCAATGAATTGGCACCCAACGAGGAAAGCCTGCGTTTAGCCCACCATGAAAACCAAAATGAAATCCTCAAAAAAAAACGCGCCAAGGGGGATGTAACCTCCATTCTGCACGACATGCAAAAATCCATGAACACTCTTAAAAGCTACGAGTTAAGTTGGCACATCGTGGATCATTGGAAAGTTCCATTTTCGAAAAAACGAATCGA
>JAYUKO010000003.1:0-1874 GCA_043764415.1 Bdellovibrionales bacterium
ACTTCTTCAACAACTCCATCGTTTGTAGCAACAACGCTAGTTCCAGAGTCTTGAGCAACGAGCTTTTCCACACCAGTTCCAACAAGCGGAGCTTTCGAACGAAGAAGAGGCACAGCCTGTCTTTGCATGTTCGAACCCATGAGTGCCCGGTTCGCATCATCATGCTCAAGGAACGGAATCAAAGAAGCGGCAATCGAAACCAACTGACTTGGAGAAACATCCATTAACGAGATTTTATCCGGAGCCACGTTGATGTATTCACCGTCGATACGAACAGTGTTGCTCTCTTTTTCGATGATTTTTACGCTCTCACGAGTCGCAGGAGCGATATGGTGTCCACCCTCTTCAAGAGCCGAGAGATAAACCACATCTTTTCCAACGTGCTTATTATCAACTTTTAAATAAGGAGTTTCGATAAATCCATAGTTATTAATACGTGCATAAGTCGCAAGAGACGCGATCAAACCGATGTTTGGTCCTTCTGGCGTTTCAATTGGACAGATACGGCCATAATGCGTCGGGTGAACGTCGCGAACTTCAAAGCCAGCGCGGTCACGAGTAAGACCACCAGGCCCTAGAGCTGATAAACGACGCTTGTGCGTAATTTCAGAAAGTGGGTTCGTCTGATCCATGAACTGCGAAAGTTGCGAAGAGCCGAAGAATTCTTTAACAACAGCATTCACAGGCTTCGCGTTGATCAAATCGTGCGGCATCATAGTTTCAACATCTTGTAAGCTCATGCGCTCACGGATGGCTCTTTCCATGCGAACCAAACCAATGCGGTATTGGTTTTCAAGCAATTCACCCACAGAACGTACACGGCGGTTTCCAAGGTGATCGATATCGTCTACTACACCTTTACCATTTTTAAGATCCATGAGAGTGCGAACCACTTCCATGATATCTTTGTTGGTCAAAGTGCGGTGACTGACCGGGCACTCTTCAAACGGAATGCTGAATCTGTGATTGATTTTTAAACGACCAACCTCAGAGAGATCGTAGGTCTCTGAATCAAAGAATAATCTTTGGAAAAAGCCTTCCGAAGCCTCGACTGTTGGTGGCTCACCAGGGCGAAGGCGCTTGTAGATTTCGAGCTTAGCTTCTTCCTGATTGGTTACTTTATCTATAAGGAGAGTGTTGCGAAGGAACGGCCCAACGGCCAAACCATCAAAAAAGATCAATTTAATCTGTCTGATACCAGCATCGATCATCTTAGTGACCATGTCGGTTGTTAGCTCTGCGTTGACATCGGCAATGATCTCGCCGGTTTTTTCATCAACAACAGGTTTTGCAACCACTTTGCCGACGAGGTCTTCCTTCTGAAGTTGGACTTCTTTGATTCCCAACTCTTTTACGCGCTTAACAATGGCGCGCGTAATACGGCGGCCCGCTTTAACAAGAACTTCGCCAGACTTTGGATCGATAATGTCTGAGAGAGCTCTCTGACCCGACATTTTTTCAACATCGAAATCGCGGAAAATATCGCCTTTTTTAGTGAACTGAACATCGTCGAGGTCGTAAAAATACTCGAGAAGTTGTTCGTCGGTGTAACCCAACGCTTTGAGAAGAATCGTCGCAGGGAATTTGCGTCGACGATCAATACGCACATAAATAAGATCTTTTTGATCATATTCAAAATCAAGCCATGAGCCGCGGTAAGGAATCACTCGCGCTGAGTATAAAAGTTTTCCAGAAGTGCTGTTTTTACCATTGTCGTGATCAAAGAAAATACCAGGAGAACGATGCAACTGACTGACAACAACGCGCTCAGTCCCGTTAATGATAAACGATCCACTGCGAGTCATAAGTGGAATTTCACCCAGATAGACTTCTTGCTCTTTAACGTCGCGAATACTGCGAGCGCCTGAACTTTC
>JAYUKO010000004.1:0-1867 GCA_043764415.1 Bdellovibrionales bacterium
AACGTTTTTGTGTTTTCAAGGATTGAGCCTTTTCATCGTTATCGTCGTCGTTTTAAGTTTTTACGACGCCCGTGTAGATGTAGGCCACTCCCAGCGAAAGAGGCTTCACTGTCATCGAAGAGTAACGGCCTGTGGCCATGGCTCGTTTAACAAACTCGTCGCCACAGGGAAATTGTTTGGCCGAGTCGTTGAGATATTTGTAAGCCTTGGTGTTTCCAGAGATCAGGCCTCCCAGGCGCGGCAAAATCCAGTCGGAGTAAACATTGTAAGCTTGTTTGATCACAGGCCACTGAATTTGGCCAAACTCCATGATCATCACGCGCCCACCGGGACGAACCACTCGCGCCAACTCGTCAAGAGCCCGCTGCAAATTATCCACGTTGCGAATACCAAAAGAAATGCAGCTGATATCAAATGCTTTATCGGTGTACGGCAGTTGCGTGACGTCGGCGGTTTCGAACGTCAATTCTAAATTTTTTGCTTTGGCTTTTTGCGGAGCCAAGGCCAAAATTTCGGCACAAAAATCAGTGCCAATCACGTTACCAGTGCTGCCCACTTGTTCTTTAAATAGGATAGCCAAGTCGCCCGTACCCGTGGCGCAATCCAAAATCCGATCGCCTGGTTTGGCACCGCTCAATTTAACGAGTTTTTTTTTCCAAAGAAGATGAATTCCCAAAGACAAAACCGAATTGGCTTTGTCGTAGCTGGGAGCGATTTCCGAAAACATTTGGCGAATGGTTGGCGCGTGGGGTTCTTTATACATGGGTAATCAGCGTCTTTCCGGCAGCTTCCACAAACGGCTTAATTTGTATCATAAGATTTTTAAACGCCGCAAAGTTTAAAGCCTGAAATCCATCGGACAGAGCGCGGCTTGGATCGGGATGAACTTCGATCATAATTCCATTGGCGCCAGCAGCGATGGCTGCACACGCCATAGGGGCAATGAGCTCGGGCGCACCGGTTCCATGGGAAGGATCCACAATCACGGGATAGGATTCGTGGGCTTTTAAGTAAGCCACCGAAGCGAGATCTAAAGTGTTGCGCATTTTGGTTTCGAAAGTTCGAATGCCGCGTTCACACAGCATTACGGATTTGTTGCCGCCTTGAACGATGTATTGAGCCGCTTTGGTCCACTCGTCTAATAAGGCCGAGAAACCGCGTTTTAAAAGAACCGGTTTATTTTGTTTTCCTAAATCTTTTAAAAGTTCGTAGTTGTACATGTTGCGTGAGCCCACCTGAAAGGCATCCAAAAAATCAATCATGGCTGGGAGCTGTCGAGGGTCGGTGATCTCCGACATCAAGGGCATGCGAAGTTCGTTTTTGATTTCGCGAACCCAACTTAACGCTTCGAGCCCCACGCCCTGAAAGCTTTCGGGATTGGTGCGCATTTTAAAAATGCCACCGCGGAGGATGCAGGCACCATACTCTTTAACAAACTGTGCGGTTTCTTTAAATTGCGCCGGGGATTCAATGGAACAGGGACCAGCTATCACGTAAAAACCATCTGGCTTTAAGGAGATTTGACCCATTGAAATGGACGCAGGAGCTGCTGGTGTATTCATCAGGGCGAAAGATAACAGAGTGTGAAAGCGTTTACAAAACAGGCGATGGAGCTTTATGCACCGCATTTAAGCCCAAGTTCACATCTTGGCTTTCCTCGCTCAAAAGCCAGTGGTAAACCGAAGACGTGGGATTTAAATTCAGCTCCTGGCTAGAACAGGGCTCAATCATCGGCAAAGTTGGCAAGTGGGTGGAAGTCCACTGGGGCCAGCCTACGTCCGCAAAGCGCGAAGCACTGACCACCGGCCCGGCCTTTTTTCATACGACATTTTTTCGCGACGGTTCGGAACCCTGGTTGCAATACCCC
>JAYUKO010000005.1:0-6200 GCA_043764415.1 Bdellovibrionales bacterium
AGTTCGGCAGCATCAGCAAATTCCAAAGCTTCAAATTCTACCGACTCAACCATAACCCAAGCCTCAGTCAACGACACCACAAGACCTGTCGAATCAACCATGGATGTCGGCATAAAAGCGTATGAGCTTGGTAAAATAAATTCCAATATTTTTTCGAACGGTGTCAGCTTAGCTACGGTCGGAGCAGTACTCGATGCGGTCATCTTAAAGGGAACGGACACATATTTTGTTTCATTGCTTTCTGAGCATGCATTTATTGCTACGAGAGCGGCCAGTGACAACAATGTTTTAGTAAGTAGTGACTTCTTCAATTTATTCCTCCTTGGAATCTCGATTCATTGAGTTGTGTTTCGAGTCGCTCTTAGAATATCAAAGCCAAAAATTATTTGTAAAAAAATCACAATTGTGATCAATATTAATTCTATAATAACAAATAATCAAACAATTTCGTATGATTAAATGATGTATCGAAATGATAAATAAAATGAGTGGTGTAAATTGTGATCGAAAATCTCACTCAGATACGTCGCTAAATGCTCGTTAATACAATTGAGTGCACCACAGGAACTGTCGTTACTCCGCGGGTCAGTCCTGATTTAATCAAACCTTTAAATACTTCAAGAATCCTTTAGAGTTTAAAGGTTGGGTGTGACAACCACACCGGAGCGATAAAGTTCTGTATCCGTCCAGCGCGGACCGCCGCCAACTTTGAGTGGATTGAATTCGCTGTATTCCAAATTGTCGATGGCGTTGAGATCGCGTTTGCTGTGGGCTTCGATCACGTCACCGTTTCGACCTGGAAATACATGGTAGCCCGCATGAGCGATGCCTACAAAGAAAGGGATTTGTTTAAAGAAGGCCGGTTGTACGTCTTTGTAGCCCACCAACGAAACCGCGTCGTGAACTATGAGTGAGCGCTCATAGTAAAATCCTTTGAGAGCGTGGCCGTAGCGAGTGGCGTGGCCGCCCCAGACGGGCATCCATTCTTTGCCGGGCTTTAATGGAGTCAAAGTGCGATCTTCGATGTCCCAGGTGTCGTTCATGGTGGGGTCTGGATTCCAATAGTAAGACTTCCAACCCAGAGCGATGAGATTTTTTTGCAATACAGTGCCGAGTTTATCTTTGCCAAGAACGGTTTCTATTTTTTCCCAGGTTTTTGGTAAACCAATGGCGGCAAAACCTTGCTTAAGGCATTTCATTGCTAAGCCAATGCAGCTTATGCCCTCAAGCTGCGATACGAGTTCGGCAGGCTTGTTATAAAGCTGCAAGGCCGCAAGCAAACCCGCTGGGGTTGAATAATCGGCGCGACGGTCTCCGTAGTATTTGGAAATGCCCCATTTGTTATAAAAATCGAGGTGATCTTGATAATGCCAATCCAAACAATCCGCAGAAACAGCAGCAAGCTGATGTCGATTGGCATTGTGAATGCGCATCTCTCGTTGGTTAAACGAGGCCACTTGGGCAAAAACATTAAGGCTGAACAACTGAATCGAAAGAAGAAGTAGGTGTCTCATTCAAGTACACTAACGGAATAATCGCGACTTCTCTAGAGGTACTGAGTTTTTTGAAAAAAAGTGTCTCAGGATGAGACACTTTTTACATACTTTATTATTTTTTAATAACGAGATTTACTTCTTTGCTGCTGATAACTTTTCCGTTCACAGTTTGTGGAAAGTTTCTACTAGCTGCTGTGCGCACCATGGTGATGAATTTTTTATTGTTTTTGTAAGGACACTTTGAAATGTTCAGAACTATTTTTTTGTAACTAGAATAATCATCGCTCTCAACAGACTCTTCGACTGTTGCGCAGGTTAACGCATTGATATTCATTACCTCCGTGCTTGCATCGCCGCAGCCCATGGTGGCCTTGATGTTATGTTCTGCTGTAAATTGAACCAACTGTGGGCCCTGAGCCAAACCGTAACAACCCATCACCGCTACTTTTTGCACGCCGAAATCTTCGTCGTCTTGGACGTTTTGAACAACAATCCAGGCCGATGTCAAAGCATCCACTGTGGCAAAAGCATTCACGGAAACCATCGTAAAAAGAACTGATAAAACCAACTTCATATAACCTCCAAAGGTAGAACTGGTGTTATCCGTCTACCCTCACAAAGAGGTTGCAGCAATGTTGGAATCAGTTTTGGTAAGAATACCAAGTTGTGTTTGTTTTCTTAACGAAAGAAGTACAAGTCTACGGCTGAGTGAGCATTAAAAGCGGACAAGAATGGGGCCGCCGGTGGATTTTACAAACTCTTCCTTGGCCAGGCTGAGGACTTCGCCTTCGCCTGACGGATCTTTGTAAAACTCGATGCTCTCCAGCTCCCACAAGCGCGGCCAGTCGCCGTGAACATTTTCGGCATCCACTTCGAGATCCAAATCCAGCTTGCTCCATTGGAACGTTTGATCTTGAGCGGGGCGCCGATAAATTTCGTCAAACGGAAGTGGGATATCAGACACTCGATCTCGGTTGAGAGGATGAATACGACAGGGGGCTCGCACGAGGAGGCGAGTTTTTTTACCCGATACAGCACGCCCCTCAGCCACCCAAACCAGGCGTAAATAGGGATACTCCAGACAGATTAAGTTAGGACCATTGCTCGCCGTTACAGGAAATTGACCGAAACTTAACTTCTGCTGACCTTTGTAATTATCAATCGCAAGCGACGAGGCTACGGCTTCGCGCTTAAACACACGCATTGGTTTTTCGACCACATCTTGGAATTCTTTGGATTCGCGAACGGCAGCTGGTGCACGAGCCGTCATGTAAGGCACAATCCAAACATATTCTCGGTTTGAGAGATAATAACTGTACAGGGAACACGTGATGAGGAGTCCAAGAAATAGAAAAGATTTTAAATGTTGCACACTCACCCCCGTTCCTTGGGTTTATAAAAGGGCTTCGTGCCCTACCAATGAGTATATCCTATTTTGAATGGTAGCCGTGATATTTTATGTTCATTTTTTGTGTCTCTCGACCTATGGCTAAAAGCCCAATTTTCCCAACCCATCCGTAAACATTCTCCAAGGGGCAGCCTTCGGCTTTTATTTTGAGATCGCTTAAACATAATTTCTTATAAACTGCGCCGGGGCTATTGAGACTGTCTTTTTCGTCCTTCTGCTCGTGGGTTCTTAAAAATCCACCAGCCAAACTATCGCCTACCATGTAAATCGTCGGCTCGGCCGTGGCCGCACCCGACTTCATCACAGTAGGAACGCCCTCCTGAACAATCACTTCGTCAAAACGCCCGCCACCTTTTTGCGCCTTCATTTTTTTTCGTGAGTCGTAGGTCCACTTGAGAATATCTTCTCCCGCAGCCACCCGAATCACGCCTAGGCCGTAGGTGCCGGAGTTGTTTTTAATAAATAAATACGGTTTTTCAGAAATTCCTCTCTCCGAGTAATCCTGCTGGAGCTTCAAAAGCATATCGTCAGCAACTTTTGCCAAACGGATGCGACTCTGCTCGTCCGATACGTCAAACTCGCTAAAGAGTTCGGTGCGAACCTGAAAAAACCACGGATCCATTTTAAGAAGCTGGGCGAATTCAGCGGCTGTGTTATTATAGCATTCAAAATAAATACTTTTTTGCCTCTGGTACCAACCCAATTCCATGGGTGGGGTCATTGGAGTTTTGGAAAGATCCGTCCATGCTTCGTACGTTTTAGAAAAATCATTGTTGCTGATCACCACGTCTGGAATAAAACCTTCAGTGATAAGTTTTCCATCTTTATTAAAAACTCGATGTGCTAGGACTTTATTTCCCAAATAGGTTTCAAATTCCATGGTGGCCTGCTCGGCCAATACCGGCATCCCAATTCGCACATCAAAGCCCGCTGTGGTTAAAAGAGCTTGGATGGCATTTACGTTTTCCCAGTAGTACATATTTTTGAGATGATCCTCAGTGATCAAGAGAATTTTTTTAGCGCCCGGGTAATAGGTATTAAAATAACTTTGGGCAAGATCAGGAGAATGTTCTTTGTCTGTGGGGCAGATATTGTTAAACCCCGCCGGGTAGATATTTGCGTCCACGTTGGTCACTTTAAAAGAGGAATCGCGGATATCATAGCTTGAGTAAAAAGGTATAAACACTTTTTGCGCTTCGGTTTCGAACCAATTGCAGAGAGAGTCCATGTTTTGTAAAATAGCGTGGTGGATTTTATCGTTCATGTAGTTGCCTCCGACTGAGTGATGGAGGCAAAAGCATCGGCCCCACCCGCAATAAAAAATGGTAAAGAAATTGTAAATAACCCCGGTATAAAACTAAAAAATAAAATAGCTAGTGCTAAGCCCGAAAAAAACGACAGATGACTCGTAAAGTAGTTCCAGCGTTCTCGTAAAGAATAATTCATGCACTCCAAACTAAAGTCGATACAATCGTAAGCGATCATAAAACCAACCAATATGGGAACCAGGATCACCCCCAAAGACCAAAACGAAACAATAAATAATAACCCCGTGGCGGTCATAAATATTACCAACTTGAATAAAGTGATTATGAGCATCTTCAGGCTGGTGTAAAGCCAACGTATAAAATTATTTTGCACCGGGGGTTGAAGGCCTCTCCGCACAAGGATTTTATCTACTAAAAGTGAGTAAAAAGGAGCGCCAATTATAATTAAAGCCAGGTACGAAAAATAAATCGTAAACAAAATAACGAATATCCAAAATAGGCCCTGAAAAATCATGCCAAGCAAGGATATGTCACCAAGGCGAAACTGCATCAGCTGGTGGAGCCACGGCAGCCACTCCAAAATAAGTTCCATAAAGGTGGCGGTGTTTGTCCACAGAGACACCAAAAGAAAGATACCAACCCCAATCGCTAACAGCAATGGAATCAAGGCCAGCATAAAAAGCTGAAAGCTAGTCATTATTAAGTAAATTCCCCGAAATGGAACAAACAAACCTTTTACAAAATGGGTGGAAGATGACATCGGATGGTCCTCACTACTTCTTCGTACTTTGCATTTTTTGAATACCGTACGCCAAACTGTGAACGATCTGCCGAGCCTCTTGCTCCATGGCCTGTAAATCGCGGAAAAAATCCAAATTCAATTGTTGGTTGGAAATGAGCTCGGGAGGACGGCGAAGCACGCGCAGCTCGTTGATTTCGTCGACAAATGTAGAGAGTTCTAAAATTTGCTCTCGATTGTTTGCCAGTGTTTCCTCCGTGGTCTTACCCATGCGCGGTGGCTTGAGTTGCGAAAAATATCTTTGATACTCGCGGCGCAACACTTCTACGGCTTGCTCGGCCAGGTCGGGCGTACCCATTTCTGTCACTTCAAGCAACTCCTGACGACAGTTTTTGATAATCTGCTGGGATTTGTAAGGCGTTTGTGAAATGGGCTTCATCCCTTGAAAGGCCAAATACAGTCGCGCTTGAAATAGATTGCTCGCATCCTTCGCGAGAGATTTGTAACGATTAAACACATCTTTGGTGATGGAATCCCTTTGTTTGAGGGCACGCTCCCACTGCCCTAAAACATAATACGTGTTGGCCAGCCGGGCGGGTGTTTCGATGTGTTTGATAAAATTATCGCCAGACCCCAAAACATGCAGCAAATCGGTCAGTGCAATTTGTAAATCTTTGTATTGCAGAGTGCGCTCGTAGATCCACGACATGCGGTACAAACCCTGAGCCGTTATTGTGGAATTATAACCGGTGCTGTGCTTGATGGCTTGCTTGTAGGCATCGAGAGCCGAGGACTCTTGATCGGCAGCCTCACGAATCTCTCCAAGCAATAAATAGGCTTGCCCTAGCCAGTAGACATCCCGATTGGTCCCCAGGTATTTAAGAACTTCACTCTCTGCGCGCTCTGTATTTTTGTTGCGTAAAAAATAGTTAGCCTCTTTTAATTCGGGAGGATATTCGATCACCGAGCCGATGGATTCAGAGGACAAGTGGCTGCAGGAGGCGATGGAAATAAGAAATAGTACGATCAGGCTTACAAGTTTCATACAAAGACCTCGTTTAAGGTTTGGCGCAATTCATCCAGCGAAATCTCTTTCGAAAAATAGTTTTTCTCGGGGATGAAATAAATTGGGCTACTCAAGCCAAAGTTGTCTTTTGTGTCTGTTGTTTTTTGCAGACTCGTTTTTTGCAGACTCATTTTTTGATTATCGTAATAATCGTAAACTTTGTCATAGTAATTCTTTGCCACCGGCCAGTGCTCGGAAAACAGATTCTTTTCGAATTTAAACC
>JAYUKO010000006.1:0-6185 GCA_043764415.1 Bdellovibrionales bacterium
ACAAATTGCAATAAAGACACAATATGTGAGTGAGGATGCGAGATTTATGCTGATGAAAAAAGTAAATAAAGGCGAGATGCCAGACATTGCCTCTCACTCGAGCTCAGTCATTTACAGTCCCATCGATTGGGTGGGGATGGATGAGATCACTCTTCCTTTTGAGTTCATGGGGGAGTCGTGCGTTGCCAAGGCTCGAGTGCACGTTAATATTCTCAATCCCAGTGCTAAAGGCATTCACATGTCGCGCTTGTTTTTGGCGGTCGGTGAAAAACTTTTGAAACAAAAATTAACTCTTCCGGTTTTGAAAATAGCCATGCAGGAGCTCATTACTTCACAACAAGGCCTCAGCAATCAAGCCCGTGTGACTCTTCTTTGGCAGCAGCCCATACAGCGCAAAGCTTTGATTAGTGAAAACAAAGGTTGGAAGACCTACCCCATGCAGCTCTTACTCTTGCAAAAAAATAACGATTTTAAAATGAAGTTTGGTTTTAGCGCGTACTACTCCAGTACATGCCCTTGTTCGGCAGCGCTGGCTCGTCAGCTTGTGCAAAATGCTTTTAAAAAACAGTTTTCAAAAAACCCAATTCACTTCGACGAGATTTACAATTGGTTGGGACAAAATCAAATTGCGTCTCCGCACAGCCAACGCAGCCGCGCTGATGTGAACCTCATTTTTAAAGACGGCCAAGAGAGCATCGATATTCTTAAGTTTATCGACGCCATCGAAGGGGCCCTCAAGACGCCGGTGCAAACCGCTGTGAAGCGCGAAGACGAGCAGGAATTTGCCCGCCTTAACGGCGAAAATTTGATGTTTGTTGAAGATGCTCTTCGTCGTATGCAGCAGGCGCTGAATGAATATGACGAACTCAAAAACTTCAAGATCAAAGCCCACCACTTCGAAAGCCTGCATCAGCACAATGCCGTCGGCGTCATCACAAAAAGCCTCTAGCCAGCCCGTCATCCTGAGCGAGGCGAAGGACCTAGGATCTGTAAAACTTATAGAAACATAATTTTCCGGTATTTTTCTGGCACTGACCCGGAAAGATTGTTATTCCTTTGCGCGACAGGGTTACAAAAACAAACAAATATTAAAACTAACAGGAGTTATTATGAAAAAAATCGTATTCGCAGCCGTTCTTGCGTTCTCTGCAGCCGCCAGCGCACAATTTGTTATGGAACTTCCAAGCTTGTGGTTTCCAGAAGAATTCACTGGAAAGACTGATGCTATGGCTCAAGCCAAGCTTCAAGCCCAAGGCCAAATGATCGTAGATAGCAAAAACGTAAAAGCTTATCTTAAAAAAAATAAACTAGGTCCAATCATGGGTATTTCGAAAGGTAACGAAACTTTTCAAGTTTTCGTAGAAGCCTGCTCATTTAACGTGGTTATCCGACCTCAACAAACTCCATCGGTATTGCCAGTTCAAGGTACTCTTTTCTGCGATTAAGATCGTAGACGGTACAATATTGAAATCAAAAGGCCTCTGGATAAAACCGAGGCCTTTTTTATTTGTTCGACAGCAAGTAACCTTTACAGGGTTAATTGACGCACTACAGTAAAGCATGCTTTATGGGGGGAAACCAAACGCTACGGCTAGCGCCCAGCTAACCTTAGGAGAACGCATGAAAAGTTTAATCGTATTCGCAGCCATCATGTTATCTGCAATCACCTCATTCGCAGAAGGCAAAAAAATGGAAATCGTCACTGTATCAACTGGCGAAGTTGTTCAGTTTCAAATCGCTGTTCAGTACACGGCAGACTCTTGTAACTCGGTGGGTATCGATTCGGATACGCTGTCACTGGTTTCTAAGAATTATAAAGGTGGAAAACTTTATGAGCCAGAGCTTCAAATTTCGCAAACTGTTATGGGTTGCTCGAACACCAAAACAACTCAAATAATAATCGTATCAGAAAAGGTTTATACAACCAAAGCTGGCACAACGGTTCGTCTTTTGCTCCCTAAAGGCTATTCAATCGTCGTAAAATAATACAGTAAAGCAATAAGGAGCCAGTCATGTTTAAAAAAATATCTTTAGTGGCAATGTTAGTAATATGTTTAGTGAGTTCGCAAAACAGTTTGGCCGCAGAATGTGTTGATAGCAACGGGCAAGACATCTTCGGTCAGCCAGAAGTTTTTTTTGGGATTATTGAAAAATCAGAATCTTGCTACCAAGCAGTGGAAATGGCCGAAGCCTGCGCCTACGGCTCGTCGCTCGACGTAGCAACTGCGGGTGCGGCTTACGGCATTTGCGAAAAAGAGCTTAATGCACAAAATCCAGCCAAAGAGTTAACGAAGCTATTAACGACCATGCAAACAAACTGCAGCGAGAAGTACGACAAGGAAGAGGGCACAATGTATCGTTCGATGAACGCGTTTTGCCAGCTTTCAGCGCTTGAGTGGGTATTGAATATCGCAACTCCCAACTAAGAGTTTTTAAGACAAGTTAAAATAAAAAAAGCCTCGTCTTAAACGAGGCTTTTTTATTTTCTAGTTACGCAGTGCCGCCGGAAAAAAAAGGTACAAAGTACCTTTTATAATCGGCCTACTTGGTACCTTTCCGTTAGAAGCTTTCGTCGAAGTTCACGTCGCCGGTGACGCCCATTTGATAAGCCGACACTTTGCGTTCGAAGAAGTTCGTTATCTCCTGAACATCTTGAAGTTCTAAAAACGAAAATGGATTTTTCGAGTTGAACTTGGCAGGAATGTGCAAAGCTTCGAGGCGCTGATCTGCAATGTATTGCAAATACTGACGCATGTCTTTTTTCGACATACCCGCAATACCCAAATCGAGCACATCATCGGCAAACGCCATTTCACAATCAACAGCTTCGGAGATCATTTGTACGATCATGTCGTTCATCTGTGGAGTGAAGATTGTTGGATCTTCTTGGCGTGCGATCTCGATCACTTCAAAAGCAAAGTTCATGTGGGCGCTCTCATCGCGAAATACCCAGTTGGTTCCCGAGGCCAGGCCATCGAGAAGACCTTTGGATCTTAAGAAGTAAACATATGCAAAGGCGCCAAAGAAGAACAAACCTTCCACACACGTTGCAAAGCAGGCGAGGTTCATGAGGAACTTTCTGCGATCTTCCACAGACTCAATGCGATCCATCTTGTCGATGGAGCCCATCCATTTAAAGCAGAACTGGGCTTTTTTCTGAATCGATGGAATGTTGTCGATGGCCGAAAACGCTTTTACGCGTTCGTTCACATCGGGAATATAGGTATCGAGCAAGGTGAGATAAAACTGCACGTGCAACGCCTCTTCGTACAGCTGACGCGAAAGATACAATCGCGCTTCAGGACTGTTGATGTGCTTGTACAAATTCAACACCAGGTTGTTGCCGACGATGGAATCCCCCGTGGCAAAAAACGCCACGAGACGGTTGATCATGTGTTGTTCTGCCGGGGTCATCTTCGATCGAAGATCGTTAATGTCGCGCGAGAAATCCACTTCCTCAACGGTCCACGTGTTTTTGATCGCGTTCTTGTACATTTCGTAAAAGATCGGGTATTTCATAGGTCTAAGAGTTAAATTAAAACCGGGATCTAAAATCATAAATTCTCCTTTTCTGACTGTGCGCTACCGCGCAGTCCTACTACTGACATGCCTCGCAGGCCTCAGGGTTGTCGATGGAACAGGCAATCACTTCTTCTGTGGAGTAATCTTTTTTGGCTTGGGTATTCTTAATTGTCGTTTTGGTAATTCGCGTCGCTGCACGAGAGCGCAGATAGTAAGTCGTTTTTACGCCTTTTTCCCACGCATACATGTACATCGACGACAGTTTTCCGATGGTCGCGTTTTCTAAAAACAAATTCAGCGACTGACTTTGATCAATAAAAGCGCCGCGCTCGGCAGCCATGTCGATCAAACCCTTCATCGGAAGTTCCCAAACTGTGCGATAGATGGACTTTAAGTTTTCAGGAACTTCGGGAATTTCCTGAATAGAGCCCTCTGCCGCTTTGATCTTGTTGCGAACGTCTTCGGTCCACAGACCCACTTTTTTAAGATCGCGAACAAGATACTTGTTAATTTGCAAGAATTCGCCAGACAGAGTTTCGCGCTTAAACAGATTTGAAACCTGCGGCTCAATAGCCTCATAACAACCAGCGATACTTGCAATCGTTGCCGTTGGTGCGATGGCGATCACTAAGGAATTTCGCAGACCAAACTTTTTAATGCGTTCTTTTAACTGGATCCAACGCTCCTGATTTACGGGTTCCACTTTCCAAAGGTCAAATTGCAACAAGCCCTGAGCGGCGCGAGTGTCGGCAAAGTTGGAGTGCGGGCCGTACTTTTCGGCGAGTTCACAGGACATGTCGATGGCTGCAAAATAAATTTCTTCCTGAATTCGACGAGAAATGACTTGAGCATCTTCGCTATCAAAAGCGAGACCGAGCTTAAAGAATACATCTTGTAAGCCCATGGCACCCATTCCGATGGGACGCCACTTGTTGTTGGAATCCAACGCTTGATTGATGGGGTAGAAGTTAATGTCGATCACGCGATCCAAAAACTTCACTGCCGTTTTAACAGTGCGGCGAATTTTGTGATAATCAACGCCGTCTTCAGTGACGTGCTGACCAAGGTTGATGGAACCAAGGTTGCAGACCGCTGTTTCTGCGTTATTTGTCACTTCAAGAATCTCTGTGCAGAGGTTCGAGAGGTGAATCACGTTTTCTTTTTTAGCCGTTTGGTTGCTCTTGGTGTTTGAAGCGTCTTTAAACGTCATCCAACCATTGCCGGTCTCAGCAAGAGTTTTCATCATCTTGCTGTAAAGATCGCGGGCTTTCACCTGACGCGAAAACTTTCCTTCGCTCTCAGCTTGGATGTAGGCGCGCTCAAATTCGGCGCCGTAAAGATCTGGAAACTCGGGAACAACTTTCGGATCAAACAGCGACCACATCTCGTCGGTTTTCACACGCTTCATAAAAATATCTGGCACCCAGTTGGCAAGATTTAAATTGTGCGTGCGCGTGCTTTCGTCGCCCGTGTTGTCGCGCAGTTCGAGGAAGTCTTCGAGATCCGCGTGCCAAGTTTCAAGATATACGCAGCAAGCGCCTTTGCGTTTGCCACCTTGATTTACAGCGGCCACAGAGGAGTCCAAAGTTTTTAACCACGGAACGACGCCGTTTGAGTGACCGTTTGTGCCTTTGATCAACGAGCCGCGGGCGCGGACGCGATGGAAGGCCACACCAATGCCACCAGCAAATTTTGAAAGCAAAGCGATGTCTTTGTATTTGTCGTAGATCGAATTGAGATCATCTTTTGGAGAATCCAAAAGATAGCACGACGACATTTGCGGGTGAAGCGTGGCGGAGTTAAAAAGTGTCGGGGTGCTTGGTAAATAATCCAAAGTACAAACAAGTTTATATAGCTCCATGGCTTCTTCGGCGTTGTGGGCAAGGCCGCACGCCACGCGCATAAAAAAGTACTGCGGAGTTTCGAGCACATCGCGCTTTTGTGGATCTTTTAAAAGATAGCGATCATAAACCGTGCGCAAGCCGAAATATTCAAAGGCATTATTTTTATGCGGTTGAATCGCAGCTTCTAAAACGGCGCGGTTTTCCTCGACAAACACTTTGGTTTTTTCGGAAATCAAACCGCTTTTAAAGCCGTGAGCAATACTCTCATAAAAAGAAGTAATTCCCAGGTTTTGAACTTCCTCGTCGATGTACAAACTCAATAAACGGGCGGCAAGCCGGGAGTACTGTGGCTCTTCGCCAATAAGCATAGCCGCTGTTTGAATGGAAAGATTATCGAGTTCCTTGGTGGAAGCGCCGTCGTAAAGACCGCTGATGGATTTAATGGCCACGCGATAGGGGTCTACGAAGCGTAGGTCTTCGGAGTTTTGCGTCACGCGGCGAACGATCTTAGTGACGTCCACAGGTTGAAGAGTGCCGTCGCGTTTTTTTACGCGCATTAATACGGGCTCTTGCGATTCGTTTTGTAAATTCTCTGATGTAAAATTCTCTGTAGTATCCATTGTTGTTTCTAATGTCTCCATGTTGTGCCCTCCCCCGATGGCGTCTTTGTTAATGACACATTTGTGTGTCATTTTAGAGTAAGCAATTCCCGAGCTTTGAAAATATTTTCGTAAAAACATATTCTCAAAAGCGTAGAAGGCCTTAAGCCGTCGAAGCTTTTTCTCGTTTGGAATTTAACGATTACCCAAGGGCAGTCTT
>JAYUKO010000007.1:0-6174 GCA_043764415.1 Bdellovibrionales bacterium
TTTTGTCGGCTTTTTCACAGGAAGCTCCGGTGCAGGATCCAGGTGTGACGCTCATCGATTCAGCCACCATTCCCTGTACAAAAAATATCGCAGAAAAAAAGCAATGCGAGGTTTATTTAGCCTACGATATTCGCGATGATATTGTTTACCTTGTCAAACGACGAGATCGTAAAGCCGATCGGAGCATACAAAATCTCCTGCGCGATCGGGAGGCCCTGGCAAGACAGTCAATAAAAGTGATCGATTTGGTCAAAGAATTTTCGGCCAAAGTTTCGCCAGTTAAAAGTTATAGCGCCGGCTTTAAAAAAGTAGATCGCGTTCTGAAAATCCGAATTTCTTTGCAGTTCGAAGAGGATCAAAACGAGAAAAAAAATCCACAAGAGCAAGACATTCAAACCGAAAAACTCTTGGATGTGGATTTTTACAAAAACGAAAATATTTAAGCTCAGCTTTGCACTATCTGTAGATTTGCACTATCTGTAGCTTTGTAAGAGATTTTCTAAAACCTCTTCTCTAAATTCCCCCACAATGGCTTCACCGTTGATAAACAGCGTCGGCAGTGTTTTAATTTGCAAATAATTTCCGTACTTAAGGTGGTAATCAATAACGTTTCGGTACTTTTGCTGAACGACACATTTTTTAAGCTCTTCCACGTTAAAATTATTCTTCCCGGCTAAGCTGTAAAGATCCGTTTCGGCCGTATCATGCTTTATGTACTCTAAAGTGTAGAGGATATAAAAAAAAGCATTTTGCTTTTGTTGCCACAAACAAATACTTGCCTGCGCCATGAGGTTTTGCACAGAATCTTGCGGATTTTCAAAATACGGGCGCCAGTAAATCTGAATGTCCGGTCGTCGTTGCGAAAGAGTTAACAACGACTTATTCAAAATCTGACTCGATTGAGTGACAAAATCCGAAAACACCACAAGCGTGTACGGGGCGGTTTCTAAGCCCCAATGCGGAGTCCATTCTTTGGAGAGAGGCATTTCGAAGGTGGGTGGTTTTAAAATGGTGAGAATGGGATTTTTAAGAAAGTTTTTATTAATTTCTTCATCGAGTACTTTTTGCCGTTTTTTGTTCTGCGCAATGTCTTTGATTTTTTCAAAGGCCGAATCTTTTTCGGAGAGACCCAGCTGTTGAAGTTCTTTTTTTAACTCCTCAGCAGTGAGCTTCCAGTCCTTTTGTTCGAGGATATCCCCCAAGTATTCCTGGGTTGTTTTGTTTTGTTGTTTCGCAGTTTGTAGGATTAAAAAGTCGGAGATTTTTTTTCTAATAATTTCTAGCTTTTTTCTAAAAATTTTCGAAGACAAAATGTTCAATTCCAAAAGTTCCATTTTTTTATCCTGAGAGCTCGCCAGCTCTTCTTCTAAGGATTTTAAATCTGGATCTGCAACATCTTCATTTTTGATTTCAAAATCGCCGTACTGGGCAACAAGTAGGTTTGGCAATTCCTGGTAGCGAAAGTAGGTGGACACAGACGTTGGAGCAGTTTGCTTGTTCCAAGTTCGGTAGGCGATCAGCATGATGAAGGTGCTGATCAGGCTGGCGAAGACGGCGAGGAGTAATTTTTTATACATGCTTGTTATTGTACTGGGCAATTCTTCGTTAGGAAACGAACACCTCGACTTACGTAGAAGACATACCCTAGACCTCCACGTCAGGCAGTTGTACGCGCTGCGGAAAGCAGAATAGACTCAGAACCATGGAAGTCCTACCTCGGCGCTCAAAAGACAAAAAAGAATTGCTTTTAAGAGCTAATTTGAGTGAGCAAACACTCACGCGTATAAATACACATGTCGTTGACATCGTAATTCAGCAAACTCCTTTGCGTTTTCACCTGAGCACCGAAGAACAGGTCGGCGAATTGTACGACCATTTTCCTCTGTCGTTCTTTCTGCAATCCGATCCTCAGGGGACTATTAGCTCTTTTGGGGTTAGTACTTTTGGGACGGATACTTTCGGAACTGATACTTTTTGGACTGACATTTTTTGGATCGACGATAACCAGTTCGGGTGGACCCATGAGGACTGGCGCTCTCAATCCTCATCCGAGGGCGATGTGTTCAATACCGGAGAGCAGCAGATCTCCATGCAAAAAGACTTTATCGCCATCTTAGAAAATCGAAAATGCTTTTTGTTATGCTCTCAAAATGTCGACGATGGACTGCAGAGTTTTCTGCGTTGGCTGTTGTCGGTCGTGTAGCACAAACGTGATCCTGCGGAGCCGGACCTTGGTCGCAGTCGAAGGCTTTTTTTTCGAATAAAAAATCGCAAAGTGTTTGGTGCTCAAAGCGGAAGTTGTTATCATCAGAATGTTAAGCACCGGAGGTAGGTCATGCGACTTTTTGCAGCGTTTGTGTTTTTAATTGTGTTCAGTGTTTCGTGTACTAAAAAAGATCGGAATGCCATTTCCGTGGATAGCCCTCTGCTCTTTTCATATGATCAAAGCTTAAGCACGGGCGAAATCATTGCTAAAGTCGACGGAGAAGAGATTGCGGTGTCGCAATTATTTGGACCATCGCCAGCTTTGCAAGAGCTCGAAGAGCGCATGAACAAAATTGTTCTCGTATTAGTGTATGACAAAGCCTTGGCAGATGTCGAAAAGGGAGACGTGCAGATCACTTACGGTTTTGCGGCTCCCAAAGAGGAGCTAAAAACAATACTCGGAGCAAAGCTGAACAAGAACATCACAGTCACTTTTGATGAAACCGCTGTCAAAGGTTTAGGTGCGGTGCTGGGTGATAAAACGTGGACTCGCGAAGAGCTGGCCGGGCAAGACATGCTCCTGTCCCGTTTGTTGTCTGATAGCTTTCAGCAAAAAGTTAAAATACTCGAAGGTGTCATCAGTCGCAGAAAAATTTTGCAGGCGTCGAAAGAGGCCAATTCCACCATGGAAGATTACATCCAAAATTCAGTCATGAAAGGTGTTCCGGAGCCCACAGAAACCGATTTGGCGACCTTTGCTAAAAACAATAACATCTACGAGTCAGAACTCACTCCAGAGATGAAGTTGCAGGTGCTCGACACCCTTAAGGCGCGACAAAGAGATCAGCTGATGGCTCAGTATGTGGCTAAAAACCTAATTAAAACTCCAATTAAGGTCGGCTTTAAAAAAGCCCAACTGCGCATGGACGGAACCCAGATCAATCCAGAGATGGTTCCGAGCATAGGAAACGGGCCCATCGAAATTCTATTATTTGCAAACACCCAGTGTGAATCCTGCCAAGGTTTGTTGCAATCCATGAGCGCTTTCGCACAAGAAAACGCAAAGTATTTTGTCGTGAAGTACATTTTTAATTTCCCAGACAGCAATAGCGATGAGCGCATGTTGGCAGAAGCGAGTTTGTGTCTTCGCAAACAAAACGAGGCTTTCTTTTGGCAATTTCCATCGCTCTTTACAAAAGGCGAAACACCGATTGAGGAGTCCATTAATAACGCCGCTCGCAACTCGGGCGCTGATTTTGAAAAATTTAGATCGTGTTTCCTCGCGCGCGAGTTCAAAACCACCGTGGATGCGCACCTCGAGGGAACAAAAACCTTGGGCTTCCACAAACCACCAGTCGCTGTGGTCAATGGGATCGTGCACGAAAAGCCCGAGGCCCAGGTCTTGATTGACCAAGCTTTCGACGTAAAAGCCGAAAAAGGCTTGGGGTTCAACTTGTTCTACAAAATTAAGAAGATGTTCGCAGGTCAGTGACGAATCAATCTGGGAACATTGAAAGTAAAATTATGATTTTGTAAGTTTGACCCCTTAAACTAGGCGTAAGGGGATTCAATATGACTTTAAAAGTTAAAATTTACCTGATTGTTTTACCACTCCTAAGCATGGTCCTTGTCAACTGCAGCGCTACTGAGATGACAGGACTCAATGATGCTCTCAGCGCCGAGCAGAACAATTCCGATATCCTCGGAGGCCCGTTAGAAAGTGCTTCCATAGCCATCTACGAACCAACTTTGTTTCCAGTGTTGCGAACCAACTGTGCCGCCTGCCACGGTACGAATCAGGCACCTCTTCACTCGGTGGCTGATGTGAATGCCTCCCACACGACCGTGCTCAGTAACTCGCTGGTCGATTTAAAAACGCCCGCGTCGTCGCTGTTTTATCTTAAAATAAATTCTGGCCACCAGGGGTTTCCACCGTCTGTGGCGATGGAGGTTTTAGCGGCCATCACCGAATGGTCCAACCAGCTGGCAGCTTTGGAGGAAGTGACTCCAGCGCCCGTTCCTGTGCCTGCGCCAACACCAACGCCAGTACCGGATCCAGCACCTGCCCCAGCGCCAGTGGTGATTTTGGAGCCCACCTATAATTCTATTCGCAAACTTATCCTCGAGCCCAAATGTATCTCGTGCCATGGTGCCGCTGTGGCGCGAGCTGGTGTACGGTACGATAGCTACGCTGCGACCTTGCAAACAGTGACGGCGGGCAATCCCGCGGGGAGCGCTTTTTACACTGAAGTCCAAAGTGGCAACATGCCACGGAGTGCGCCAAGTCTTGTGACCAACGAACTGACGGCCATTTCTCAATGGATCGCCAACGGCGCCCTCAATAATTAACCCCAGCTAAAAAAACGGGAACTTTCTAAATAAGTTAGCCGATTTGTGAATAAGTTCATCCTGAACGAAAAGGGCCGCTGCCCTTTTAAACCCGTTTCGTCTGATCCTCCTGATCAGCCGAGCTTTGCTTCGAGTCATTAGTTTTCGAGGTTCAATCCATTACTGTTCGAGAGTCAGTTCGTCACTTCTCGAGAATCAAATCATTACTGTTCGAGATTCAAATCATTAGTAATGGGGATAGCATTTTCAATGGTGGGTATTTATTTTGTGACGTTCCCCATCAGACCTTGACGAGGATTTTGAGTGTTTAATTTATCCTTAATAAGGATTTCCAAGATTCCAAACCATGCGATTTCGATAGCTGTGACTTCGCATCGGGGCGAAGCTGTAGGGAGCTTAAAATCAGCTTTTACGAGGCCTGCTCTAAAGAGAATGAAATTTTAATTTCGTGGAAATTTGAGTTTTAAAAACTGGTGTATATTCTTTTTCCAGGAGAAAAAAGATGGCTAAACAAATGAGTTTTTTTAAACCAGCAATCAAAGAATTTGGTGGATGTCTTGCTCTTAAGGGGAAACGTAAAACAGAGCGAATTTTGGATAGTCGTAAACCATTGCACTTTGTTTTGAAATCTAAAAAAAGCACAAATCTTTATTCCCATCGAATACTTCTTCGTAAACTTCTTTATTTTTATGCGAAAAGATTTGGGATCAAAGTTTATAAAGAAAGTGTACAGAAAGATCATTTTCATTTTTGCATAAAAATCACCAATCGCGCGCTTTATCGAGGGTTTATTCGTGCGCTGACAGGAGTGATTTCGCAAAATCTTGGAAAAAGAATCTGGGCATTGGTTCCTTATTCGCGGGTGGTGTCTTGGGGGCGAGAATTTTTTGCAGTGCTGGATTACGTTTTGTTGAACGACTGCGAGGTTAGCGGCATTGTGCCTTATGCCATTCGAAGTTCTAAGAAAGGTCCGTCTGACTGATGCTGTGCTCTCTGCCGTCAAATCAACGATTTATCCACTGGCATCAAAAAGAAGAAAGCGGCAAAATAACGCCCCGCCGCCACAAAAGGTACTTGGTACCTTTTCGAATGCAAAAAAGTTTAACAAATCGTAAACTTTTTCAAAAACAAGCTGGACATTCAATTGGCAGTCTTTTATATTTCATTATGTTTTCAATTACGATCAACCAGGAGACAAAATGATCAAAAGACGTTCCGTACTACAAGCCCTTGCCCTTTCACCTGTTGTTCTTGCTCTTCCGCGAATTTCATTCGCTGCCGGAGCTCCAGCCAACGCCTTAGGCGAAGCAGAGCCTCTTTCTAAGGCAATGAGATATGTAGCCGACGCCAGCAAGGCGGGTCCAGAGAGAGCTGATAAAAAAGCTATTTGTCATACTTGCGCGAAGTGGAACCAGTGTGCGGCTAAAGAATTAGATCCAACGTGCAAGCCTGTGGACAAAAATGCGCCGTATGCGCCATGTTCGATTTTCGCAGCCAAAGTCGTTTCTAAAAACGGCTGGTGCATGTCTTGGGCTAAAGCCTAATAGGTACGCCGATCCTTTTTGCGACCAAATGCACAAAAGGTCTGCAACTCCAATCGCTGGGGTTAGCGGGCTTTTT
>JAYUKO010000008.1:0-1841 GCA_043764415.1 Bdellovibrionales bacterium
AGAATTTTCTGCCGAATGGCCTAAGATCATGCAAAGCCTTAACAAAGATCCATCGATCTACTTGCGGGCCAATACCCTAAAAACGACGATTGAAAAACTCATTCAAACTCTAAAGACCGAAAAAATAGAAGCGCAGAAAATTAAAGGCCCCATAGAAATTCCCACAGGCCTTTGCCTGAGCGAACGAAAAAATGTTTTTTCTACGCAAGCTTTTAAAAACGGTTTTTTCGAAATGCAGGACGCGGGCTCGCAAGCCATTGCACCGTTACTTCAAGTTGAACCCGGCCAAACGGTTGCAGATACCTGCGCAGGCTCCGGTGGAAAGACTCTGCACTTGGCAGCTCTCATGCAAAATAAGGGCAAGATTGTGGCTATGGACATCGTTGACCAGAAGCTGCAAGACCTTAAACTGCGCGCCACTCGCGCTGGAGCGACGATTGTTGAAACCAAACTGATTGATTCCCCAAAGGTGATTCAGCGCCTCGAAAATACTTTCGATCGAGTTTTGATTGATTCACCCTGCTCTGGCCTGGGAGTTTTACGCCGCAACCCAGATTCCAAATGGAAGTTAAATTTAGAACAGACTGAAGCTGTGATGAAAACGCAAAAAGACATTCTCTCCAAGTACTCCTCCCTGTGTAAATCTGGAGGTGTTATGGTTTATGCAACCTGTAGCATTTTAAAAAGCGAAAATGAAGAACAAATAAAATGGTTTTTAAATTCGACAACAGGAAAAAAATGGTCACTACTTTCCGAACACCGCATTTGGCCACATCTGCACGACTTCGACGGCTTCTACGCTGCTGTTCTTAAAAAGTCCTGATATTTTTAAATCTGTTACATCTTCTTGGGGATATAAGAGTCTTTTTTCTTAACCAGTTTCCATCCTGGATTTAATTTGAGCGTCCACTCGTTTCCTTTGGCTGTATCGTCGGTCATTTCGAGTGGCGGACTCACCGTGATGGTTGCGCTTTTTTTATTTTTTTTCAAATACGCTCCGTCGGTTACGATCAACTCTCCCCAAACATCGCGCAGCTCATAAGTCGTATATATAGTTTCGTCGCCACTCACCGACAACATTCCGTAGGGATTGTAGATCATTTGTGGATTTTGAAAAAACATTTCCACTTTTTTTGGTTGATGAATCTGTTTTAAGTACTTGGCGATTTTTGTATTTGTTTCTACGGCCCGCTGATGTTCAAACTTAACGATTTCTGCATTACCGTAAAGTTCTAACTGCGAAGCCTGCAGCGGTTTTGCAATTTTTGGTATTTTTATATTGAACACCTTTTCTGCTGTTGTCATAAATGTACGGTGTTTATTTAAAATCGACTTCCAATCCTTTGATTGAGTGTCAAATAATAGCCCGTAGAGTGGACCCGAATAATACGCAGAGGATCGTGTCAGACTAAAAATCTTGGGTATATTTTCAAGTCTCTTTTTCAGATAAGCCAAGGTTTCATCGTGGGAGGAACCACGAAGCTTTACGCCCGTGTATTCGGCCAGCGCCTCGTTGATTTCGAGAGCCTCTTCGTTTTGTTTTGCCCCTGGAAATTTAGAAAATCTCTCGCTCCGCAATTGCAGCGCCGTCGCAAGGTGAAGCATTCTTTGCTTTTCGTCTGTCAAAGCCTGTAGCAACACATTCCACTCGAGGCGAATCAGAACCCGAGCCTGCTCTTGATCCAGGTGAGTATTCATGGCGCCGTTCATCGGAAACCCGAGTCCGTCCTGAATCGAGTGGAAAGCTTCGTGAAACATCAACTGGCTTCGCTCGATGCGGTTCTCAGGCAGTGGCCATAAAACCATGGACCAGGCTCGGGGGGGGGCCCCCCCCCCCCCCC
>JAYUKO010000009.1:0-22643 GCA_043764415.1 Bdellovibrionales bacterium
TGGTGGAACGAGATTTGGAATGGCCGACACCAGAGCCCAGCGAACGGATCTAAAGACGAAGATTAACATCAAAATAATCCAAAGCATGGCGGTGTAAAAACCGTAAATAAGATCCATGGAAAGGCTTTGGTTAATAGGGTGCACAGTGGCAGCGAGCCCCGAAGTCTCTACATCCATTTGTGGAAAGGACTCGTTCAACTGGCTTACAATACCTTGAATCATCAGCTGCACTTGATCCGACGGAATATCTTTGATCCGCAAAGAGACGCGCACGAACTGATTGTTTAAAGTTGTAAAATGTTCGAGGGGATTGTTGTTCGACATGGAGTAAATAAATAACGTCTGCGCGATGGATTCGTTTTTTGAAGCAATCTGACGTTTGTGGTTAGTGGCTTTAATAAAATCCGAATAGGAAATCACTCCACCCACACCAGGAAGTTGTCTCCATTGTTTGATCAGTCTATCGAGTTTATGAATGTTGTCGGCGCGCTTCCAGGGTTCTTTTAAAGTGGCGCTGCCCACGGATATTTCGAGGGGGATCACGCCGCCTAATTTTTTTTCAGCCGACAGTGTTGCCATCTTCACAGGATGCTGCTTTGGGAGATCGTCAAAGAGAAGCGTTGCCCAGTTGAGATAGGCGCCAAGAATGCCACCGCAGACGGACAGCGAGGCGATTCCCCAAAATAAAGGCTTTCTGTAAACAAGCATTGCTTCGACAATACTGTCGGTAGAAAAACGAGCTTTGCGTTTAATGGGAATTGGAAACATCAGTGTACAGAAGGTGAGTAATGATAAACAAACAATGGCCGTGGCCAAAATAGAAATCGTTACACTGATTCCATAATCAGAAATGATCGGTATCTTTGAACTGATGAGAGTGGCAAAACCCATAATTGTGGTAATTGTGGCTATGACGTGGGAGCCAAAAAGTGATTTCATCACCTTAAAAACCACAAGACGGCGATGTTTTTCTAGCACCTTGTCTTTAAAATCAGAGAGTCGAGACAACGTTTGCGTGGTCATAGACAATGCCGTGAGGGTGACGATAATGGGTACCGTGCTCGAAAGGACCGTTAACGAAATGCCGAGATAGGAAAGGAGACCCACTGCAACGATATTTGAAGTCACGATGATCACAAAGCTAATGACTAACACACTGGGATTTCTAAAAATCGCAAAAAGAATGGTCAGAGAGATAAACAAAGAGAGAGCGGAATAGAGTGTGATCTCGCTACCTAACAAATTGGCCATTTGCGCACTGATGGCGGGAGGACCGCCGATTTCGGAGTTATAAAATGACGGTTTGCTGGATGTGATTGATTTCATTCTATCCATGAAAACGATTTGTTCTTTAAACGAGAGGGTTTTAGTTTCGATCACCAGAGCTGTGTGCTTTCCATCATTGGAAATCAAATGCGGTGCCAGAAGTGGGTCTTTTAAAAATTGTTGCCGTTGCTGGGCATTTTGCGTGATGTCTTTGATACGTCCTACATTAAAGCTGCTTTCGTCGGTGAGCGCGGTTTCGATATTTGCCAGGCTTAAAATACTTTTTACTTGGGGGATTTTTTTGATTTCTTTTGTTAAACGAGAGAGTTCGTCCATATATTGACCATGAATCCAGCTTTTGTCGGTTGTTGAGCGTAAAAGGACCAAGTAAGGCAAGGAATTAGAAATCTTAAAACGCTCACGGACGTTGTGATCCATTGTGAGGAGCGGGTGCTCCTTAGGCTGAAACTGATCCAAAGAATAGTGAGTTTTGATATTTAATACTTTTTGAAAAAAGAAAACGTTCAGAATAATGAACAAAAAGAAGACAGCAGCAGCCGACACCTTGCTTTTACCGATTCTTTTAATAATTTTTGTGCATATAGTTTTCAGAACACTGTCCTTTTGTATTAGAGTCAGGTTCTTAACGGAATCTTCGGCGGATACTTTAGTCCAGAAGTTTCCTGCCGATAACTGCGCATGTTTAAAATATTATTCTTCATCAGTTGTTGGTTGTTTTGGAGTGTATGTCGAGCGGATGTACAAATAGCATCAGATTTCTATTTTGCGGTGGGGCCACAGAGCTACACGGCGTCGCTGCTCAAAGAACCTTTAATGGGGACAGAGAGTTTTACTGTCCCATCCTGGAACATCGGTGGCGAATACCAATCTTCTGCCGAAAACATCCAGATGGATTTCGCCTATGCGCTCACCTTGCAGCCGACCGCTGAGCCCACCAAGTACAGCTATGTGCTGCGTTTAGAAAAGGGATCTTTAAAAATAGGAAAAATTAAAACCGACGCAGTGATCAAAAAAAATGTGGGTGGCGTGCAAGCCACTGTTTACTTTAAAGGGGAATGCCGCAATCTTGCGATCACCACAGAGGACGCCTTAGAACTGAATGGAAGCGTTCGTTTGGGTGTTAAGAATCAGGCTCTTGGAGCATTTTTGCAGGGCCTTGAATCGCAAAACGAGCAACGCTGGACGATGAGTGTGGAGGCTTGTGAGGGACCCAAGGGCTATCAGCAAGCGCTCGAAGAACAGCTGCGCAATTTTATTTCCAACAAGCAAAAGATGCAGGACATTTTAATGCAGCCTTTTCAATCGCAGATTGATAAGAAAGTGGCAAGTATTAGTTCTCAGTTGTTTGCTGAGAAACAATTGGCTCTCAATTCTGACATCGATGTGGTGCTATCTCCTAAAGCACTGGAGCTGGATGAGGTTACCGGACAACTCCTTTTGGCAGGCATTGTAAAAGCCACTATTAAAACTTCGGACAAAAATTCTGACAAAAATTCTAAGGACGAGCAGACGCATATCGAAGCCAGTCTGAGCAAAGAAGAGTTTTCGCAGCTTTCACAAAACGGCTTTTTTATTTCGCAAAAATATATAACCGCTTTAGTGGAGTCACTGCACGAGAGTGGCTTTTTTTACAAGAGCTACCTCGCGCAACAGATCCCTGGGTTATCCAGCTTGTTTCGCAGTCGCCTCTTTCAGTTCTTCTTGTGGCCTGATTTGCTCAACTTTAGAAAAAACGCTGCTTTTTCGTTCGAGCTCGGCGCAAAGAAAAAACCGGAGGTAAAGCTAAGTACTATACACAAAGGCAGTGCTTGGTTTTCTCTCGATACAGAACTTTCTGTGCTGACCAAAACACCAGAGAATGTTGGAGCCCATGAGTACGGCAATTTTTCGTCGCCGTTTCAGTCGCAAGCTTGGCTGCGCGTTTATGAGGGCAAATTAGCGTTAGGATTTCATCAACCGAAAATGAATCTCAAGTTTAAGTGGAGTGATTTGTACTTAAAGACGTTTAGGCCCTTTCAGTTTTTGAGTGCGAGCTTTTTTGGCAAACAGATGGCGTCGTCGCTGAAGGATTTTCGTTGGGCCACGCAGTTGCCCTCCATCGAAGTGGAGGGCCAAGCTTTGCTTCGTCCCCAGGCTCTTTCTGGCAACGAAAACTGGCTTGTCCTGGAGTATGCTCCATAGACCTTGCTCCGCAAGGCCTTTACCATAAGTACGCGAGCGAGATGATGGCGCGGTCGTTTTTGTTGTAAGTTCCCAGCAGCGTACTGCCATCGCCCTGAAGGGCGTCCAAGGTGAGTGACGACTTCCAGTTTTGGCTCCATTTGGTTTCCGCTTGCAAGCGAGCGTAGGAACTCTCGTCGCGATAATTATAAAGAAAAGACGCTGTACAATTGGTTTCTGTGGAAAAAGAAACACGCAGTCCCAACAGCACACTGCGATCGAAAAGACGCGTTGAGGAGCTCATCATGTTGTCCAGCGCATCTTCATTCTCCCCGTAGTACGTTTGGAGTAAAATCGTAGCACTGGTAGTGTCTGTGAGCGTCCAGGGAATCTCAAGGCCAATACCGTTTTGCCAGGACCACGGGGGGATAATGGGATCGTCGGAGATGCTATCGGCGTAGGTAGATTCGAGTTTCAAAACAAAACTGTCCTGCGTCCACGTGAGGCTTGAGCCCACAGTTCTTTGCTTAAAATAAACGGGGATAATTCCTATGTCCGAGCGGGCCTGCAGTACATCGGGATTGATGGAGACCACATCGGCAGCAAATAAAATGCGGGTCTGTGGTGTGATAGAGGTGCCTTCAAAAAACATCACCGAGGTGTCAAAGTCGTTGTAGCGATAATCCAATTTAAGACCGAAGTTGTTTTCGAGGGCCTTTTGCAATTCCTGGTATCCCGGATAGTAGTAACGAAACGACGAAGGGAGTAAAATGGTTTGATCGGTCGTCGAAGCATTGACCAAAACCTCCCGTGGAAGCCAGCGACTGTCGGTGGAGGGAAAAATGGTTCGTGCTTGCCATGGAATATACAATGCCTGTACTTGCAGAGAACCGAACTCCGAGGAGAGCTGCACGCCGGGGGCCCCGCGTTTTTCCGATGAGAGTGGATTGAAGAGAACGCGCCCATTGGTTACGTCCATGGTGCTGTAGCCGTCGAGCACGCCCCAGTGATGGGTGTTTGAGCCCATTTTTATTTTTAAAGCTTCGAGTTTAATTTCCCAGTAGGCCTCTTGCAGGTTTAAAAAAAGATTTTCGGGATGTTGCTGGGTGGATAAATTACTGCGTAAATTGGGTTTAAAGTGCAAACGACTGCGGCGATTAAATTTGACATCAAAATCCATGATGCTCTGTAAGATGCCGTCATACTGACGAGTGGGGGAGGTCAATTCGTCTGCATACGCATGACCTTCGCCGCGAAGTTCGCCAGACCACTCAAAGTCAGCGGCGTGCGTTTGTAAAATTGCGAAAAGCAAAAAAACCAGCGTCATGTTTTGATTCTAGTATTGACTGAGTTGAACGGCAACTCTATCCTAGGTTTGTGAAAATCTCCTTCAGTCGGCAGGAGAAGATCCTGCTGTTTATTCTTGCTGCCATTCAATTCAATCACATTGTTGATTTTATGATTTTGATGCCTCTGGGGCCTCAACTCATGCGTTTGTTTTCGATCACTACGACGCAGTTTAGTTGGTTGGTTTCCAGCTACACTTTTTGCGCTGGAATCTCGGGATTTTTAGCATCGTTTATTATGGATCAATACGATCGCAAGAAATTGTTAATTTTCTTTTTTATCGGCTTTTGCGTGGGCACCCTTGCGTGTGCTTTTGCCCCTACCTACGAGCTTCTTTTACTATCCCGTGCATTAACGGGCGTATTTGGCGGGGTCTTAAACTCGGTGGTTCTTTCCATCGTGAGCGACGTCATCCCCTATGAAAAACGCGGAACAGCCATGGGTGTGATTTCTACGGCGTTTTCGCTAGCTTCCATAGCCGGCGTTCCTTTTGCTTTATTTCTAGCTAATCTGTGGGGATGGCATAGTAGTTTTTTATTTTTAGCCGGAGTTTCGTTTTTAATATTTCCAATGATAATTTTGTGGATACCGAAACAATCTTCCCATCTTGTTGAAAACAGAGTGCGCAAACCGGTTTTAGATCCACTCCTACATATATTCAAGACGCCAGGACAGCTTTGGGCCTTGGCCTTTGGTGGCTTTCTTGTTTTGGGACAATTTATGATCATTCCTTTTTTGAGTCCGTCGCTCGTGGCAAATGCGGGGCTTAAAGAATCTCAACTGCCATTTATCTACCTGGTTGGCGGCACGCTTACATTTATCACGGGACCATTTGTGGGGCGCTTGTCGGATCAAGTTGGCAAACATAAGGTTTTTAAGTACGGTTTGATCTCTTCCATTTTTGTAACTTTGTGGATTACGCATTTGTCAGTGCAATCCATCTATCTCACGCTCACCATCGTCGGATTATTTTTTATTTGTGTGAATGCCCGCTGGGTTCCCGCACTGGCACTAATCTCCAGTGTGCCAAGTCCTGAATACCGCGGTTCATTTATGAGCTTCGTCGGCTGCATTCAACAACTTATGGCAGGTCTGGGTGCAGTGATCGCAGGAGCCATCGTAACGAGAGGCTCAGATGGACTTTTACATAACTACGGTTGGGTGGGAGTGCTTGCAGTGATTGTTTCCTTTACGGCCTTGATGCTATCCTACCTCGTCATCCGCGAACGATCTCTACCTAATTAGGTGCCTAATCCCATTTTCCTTGGCGGGATTTTTTGATTTCGGATTTATGGCGTTTGGTTTCTACGCGCTTGCGTTGCGAGCTCTTTGTGGGTTTTGTGGGGCGGCGGGTTTTTGGTCTGTGAAAAGCTTTGATGAGAGCTTGCTGGAGTCTTTGTAAAACTTCTTTTTTGTTCATGTCTTGATCGCGATGGACGTCGCTGCGAATGTATAATACGTCTTCGGTGCTGATGATGGCACTGAGTTTTCGGGCAATCATCGATTTTTGTTCTTCGCTGAGGATTTGTGAATCTAAAAAGCTCCAGCGCAATTGAATCGAGGAGTTTGTTTTATTCACATTTTGGCCGCCAGGACCGCGGCTTCGCTGGCTGATAAATTCGAATTCAAAAAAAAGATCTTTGATAAATGGCACTGTCATTGTGCTTCCAATGGTGTCACAGTTTGCGCGCAACGAACAGTGGAAAACGTGTTGGGCAAATAATTACTTTCGATGCGGGTTTTCCAACCGCCGTTGAGCCACGCATAACGTTGCAGTTGGTCTTTAGAATCTGCGGTGCCCGAATGGTAGGCCATTCGCTGCAGCGAGCAGAGAGCTGCCTGCGTGAATTGCACGTTGGGTTGTTGACTGGCATCTGCAGGGTCCATTGCGGGCATGATTTCGAGCACGGTTTTAAGACCCCAAGGATATTTTTCAAGTGGCGTGCGTTCGGAGGGTTTAAGTCCTTCGCCTTTAAAATTTAAATAATCCACGATGGACAAAACTCCCTCTGAAGAACTCAAAAGGAGTTGAATTTTTCGATACAAAAGTTGCGTCTCAGTCGGCGACTCACGATGGCTGGCGGCTAAAATTCGGTGCAGTGATAAAAATGTTTTTTCGATCACAAACTGCGCCTGTAGCTGAAGAATTTTTGGATTGGACAGAAAATGGCGAATTTCAAACAAGGTGTACGCGTCTTTGTAAAGCGCTGCTTGATTTTTTTGAATAAGAGCCAACTGCGCAGACTCTTTGACACCTTCGATGGCCAGCGACACTTTTTTAATTTTGGCAAACTCTGCTTGCGAAGCCCAAGGGGCGGGTGCCAACGGATTTTTTTGCAAAAGTTCGGGCCACGAAATTTGCTGGTCGGACACTTTGAGATTTTTTCGCAGATAACGAATCAGCTCAGGAAACTGCTCTGCATATTTTTTGGAAGAACTTTTTCCGTACCAAATGGCGTGCATGAGCCCTAAGGATGGAAATTCCTCGTTTTTCCCCCAATGCGTTAGGTTGTGATTTTTGCAATCGGCTTCGTTTTTATAAAGCGCTTCGCTGAGTTTTTGTAAGAACGTTGTTTGTGAAATCAGCGGACTCGATAGGGGAAAGAGGCGACGCATGGTAAGAACGTCGAGTTGTAGCACCTCGCTGTCATTGTAAGTGGGAGATTTTTTTGGAAAAACACATTCTTTAGTTTGTTCCAAGTACATCGATGGTGAGTACGTTGTTTGAGCATGGAGCAAAGAAAAAACTAAGGCTACAAACATATTAATTTACGCACACGAGGAGCAGCCAATCGGCGACCTTAAGCATGGCGTGGTTTAAATTTTTAGTAAAATCTTGTTTGAGGTTGCTGGTGAGATCCCAAGACAAATCGTCGGTGATCCCGCGAATTTCACAATACGGAATCTTTAAAAAAGCGCAGGCGCGGGCCGCTCCGGCGCCTTCCCATGCCACAGCCTGCGCTCCAGTGAGTTTAAAAAGCTCTCGGCGGCGTTCGGCGCTCAAAATATCCTCGTCGCCGCTGGCGATGGGGGCATGATGAATGTGCGGATTTTGAGACAATTGTAGAACATCATTCCACGCTCCGCCCATGGGAAATTCGGGAAGAGGTTTTTTAAAAAAGATCTGTTTAAAATCATGCTCCACCGTTTTACTGGCAACGATGATGTCGCCAAGTTTTAGTGACCCATCTAAGCTGCCAGCAGATCCCACGCAGGCCATCAGTTTGCAACCCGAGATGTGCGAAAGCCAAAACTGAGTTTTTAAAGCCATATCCACTTTACCCAGGCCCCCCACAGCTAAGTAGAGGTCCACTTCGGGAAAGTACAAAGCTGTGTGTGATTGGATTTGTAAACTCTCATGCTTCCATTTTTTTTGAAAAGCATGAGAGAGAATGGAAAATTCCGCTTTGAGCGGAGCAAGAAGCAATTTGCGCATTATTATTTTACGATCTGCGCTCCCATGCGGCTAACAATGGATGCAAGAGCCGACGGCGGGTAGTTCATGGTGATGCAATGAATTCCACCTTGTCCACCGGTCGCGAGTTCGCGGGTGGGGATTGGAATCACTTTAAGACCGAGCTGTTCGTAGGCGGCGATGGCCGTTTGATCGCCGGATTCGCCAAAAGTGGGAACAAAAATCGTATCGTTCACTTGCAAAGAATTGATATAGGTTTCGTAGTCAAGTTCTGGCTCTGGCAACATCACCACTTCAAAGCCTGCATTCTTAAGCTGCGTGGCGTATTCGGGAGTGTCGGTGATGATAAGAGTGTCCGACATAAATTTTACGACCTCATCGGCATGCCCTATCCCTTTGAGATGCTTAAGGCGTGTTAAAGATTTACAGCCATAAAGCGATTTAAAAATATCGTCGGGAATGGCCGCTGTGTCCGAAACCCCACCCGGATAGGATTTTTTACGATTTACAACAATGCAATTTCCCAGGGAGTTGGTGATAAAGTTTCCACCTTCGTAAAGATATTTATGGGCCGTCATGTTGACACCGAAAAAATTTTTAAAAAACGCATCGGGCTCGAAGTTGTAATAGTAACGTGCATCCACCAGGGCAAACTGATTGTTGTCCCAAACCGGCAGCGGCAAATTGTCGCGGGTCCAAAAGTTATTAGAACCTGTGGCGGGAACTTGCAGAATCTTTAATCGATCGCCAGCGATATATTTAGAATACTGGTTAAACAACTGTGTGTGATAACTTTTGCTCGAAGAGTCTGTGTAGATCAGAAGCATGGTGTTTGCGGGTAAATTTTTGGCAATGGTGGATTTGATCTCTTCGGCCATTCCGTAATAATCGTCGTCGCTGAAGACGACAAAGCCAGTTGTTTGATACTCGGCAAACGGTAACACCGAACCTGCCGCGCGTGTGACGCCGAGAGAGCGCTCTTGCTGCGAGAGCGCCAAATTTTGCAGAGCCATAGACTCCAGTTGCTCGTCAGAAAAACCGTGGGGTGTGGGCCCCTGTGCGTTTGCGGAAAATAAACAGAATGTTGCGATTGTTGCGAAGAACCATTTCATAAAACCCCCTTAGAAAATGGACGGCCTGAGCATAGCATGAAAAGGGGACCTAGCAAGCGAAGTTCAAAGGGCACTGAAGCGGAGTGGCAAACCTAGCGCAGGGAATACTGGTAGCCGATGGACCACTGCGTGGCTTCCCACAAAAATTGATGGGCCACAGAGACCATCATCGCGGAGCGCGTGGAAAACCTATGCGTAAATTGAAATCCAAGGCCCGCCGAAAACGAAGTTTCTTTGTCGAGCTCGATGGCGGCGTTGCTCGCCAGCTCCCAGCTAATAAATCTTGCAGAGATGGGAGCAAATAGACTCAATTCCGAAACGGCAGTGGTTCGATAGGTGAGGCCGGCAGAGACCGAAAGGGCCGCCCAAAGCTGATTTTTAAACTCATCGCTAAAGGTTCCCGAAATGCCAGAGCCCTTTGCTGTTCCAATGGTGAGGTGAGTGGCGTATTGGCGTACCCAGCGAATGCCGCTAAAGGGTTTGTTGTGCGTTAACCCAAACTGATAGCCTGCAAATTGAAAGCGGCCGTCGCCAGTGATGCCCGGTCCGGAGGCTTCGATAAGTTCGTTCCACACCAGGTATTGAACCGACACATCGTAATAGCTTTTTTTAAGGAGATTTTTTGATTTGCTACTTTTGGATTTGGATTGTTTAGTTTTAACTTGATTCGATTTACTTTGAGTGGCTTGGGCCCAGACCGATCCGCTGGAGAGCAATAAAATAATAAGTACTAACGCATTTTTCATTCGAACCTCTAAAGAGAAATATGAGCCTGTAACATTAAGTTCCAGGAGTCGTTTGGCACAACGGCGCCGGGCCTAACATACCTTAGGTTTTCCAAATCAAAGCGAAATTCTGTGCGCGCCATGGGAAAGATCAACATGCCTACGGCCAGTTTAAAGTTGTCGGTTTCCGCGGCCACCATGTCTTCCTTGTAAGCTTGCCCCGAAACAAACACATGATAGCCGCGCGCCATTTTTTGAATGGCTTCGGAGTAAAGATAGTAGCCGTTCGTGGCGGAGCCGCGCTCGGGAATATTTTTAATATTGCCGAGCTCAAAAAGAATAGCGGAGCCGTAGCCAAATCCGTAACGGGAGTGCACAGCAAAACGTTGGTTGCCAACATAATCGTTGGTGGAGTTGAGCGCCGACACCCCAAGGCGCCAGGCGGGCTTGAGTTCGTACTCATACATTGTCGATGCGCCCACTTGTCGACGATCGGAATCCTGCGACATGTTCCCGGCGAAGGCATGCACGCTCCATTCCCAGTCGGGCTTCACGTAGTGGGCGATCACTCCATGGGCTTGATCGTTTTGTGCAAGGCCCACTAACTTGCGACTGTATGCCGTGTGATTGACATGACGAATGCCGTAAACTTTGTCTGTTTTGCCGATGTACAACCAAAGTGATTCCGTGGTTTGCAAGCGGATGTAATGGTCCCGCGTGATCATCGTATCAAACTCGGTATTGGCGGAGGGGCGGAGAGGTTCGGGCACGTAGCCGATGGAGCCTACAAAGGCGTATTTTTGATCGCGATCAAAAAAGAGAGCGACGTTCGCCTCGGCTTGCATCGTAATGCTATCGGACTGTTCAGTCGCTGAACGCATACCAGAAATGTAATATAATTGTCTGGCTTTAATTCCCGGACGAATCCACCACGGCAGTTTGGTGCTCCCCAAAAATCCCGAAGCCTCCGCCAATTTTTCATCGGAGGTTTTACTATTGAATAGTTTGCCGGCGATTTCAGCAGACCATAAAGCTCGACCATAGTCGTTAAGAGCTCCTCCACCATTTCCATTGTAATGACAGGTGAGGCACGAGCTATATTTATAGCCAATAAACTGCGGATACGCGTTCGCCAGAGGGTGAACAGCGAAGATCGCGATGACTAGTCCTAAGATGAGACAAATACGTGTCATTTCAAAAGATTGTAGCTAGTATAAATAGATGAAGCAAGCAAATGTCAGATAACGGCTTGCTCGCTATAAACGAGGAGAGATTTATGAGATTCATGTTGATGGCCATGTTTTTTTGCGCACATCCAGTTTTTGCCCAGAGTTTAGAGATCGACATCAAATTAAGTCCAGCGGGAAGTTTTCAAGCGACCACAAAAAAAATCAAAGGTGCGGCGCAAGTTTCTGGCGGTCAAGCCACTGCTGAAGGTGTGCTGATCGATTTAAAATCTCTCACCACGGGCATCGGTTTGCGCGACAAGCACTTAAAAGAACGCCTCAATGTAGAAAAGTTTCCCATGGCGAAATTGATCAAGGCTGAAGGCAAAGGTGGTAAGGGAACAGCCATTTTAGAAATCAAAGGCCAAAAGCACAACGTGAGCGGCACCTATGAAGTGAAAGACGGTCGGCTGAAGGCGCAATTTAAAATGAAAATGTCTGATTTAGGAATCAACGATGTTCGTTACATGGGTGTAGGAGCCAAAGACGAGGTGACAGTTTCCATTGAGCTCCCGACCAAGGGGTAATCAAATGAAACATCTCATTTCTTTAATGTTAATATTTTTAGCGACCGGTTGTTACAAAAACCAAGATTCAAGCACCGACGTTGGCGGCGGTTTAACCGTGGTCTCTGGTGACTCCGTCGAGTTTATCGCAGCGAAAACTTTGTTTGCCGGAAGTTGCTCGGGTGGGGGCTGCCATGGTGATTACTCCTCTAAAACCGAGGCACAGTTTAAGTCCGAAGGATTAATTATTGCCGGTGATCCCGACAATTCGTCGATCTACTGCCGCCAGCAAGGCAGCACAGGCTCTTGCGGTTCTAAAAATATGCCAAAGTTTCAGCCAGCACTGGACGCCTCGGAGTTGCAAATTATTTCCGATTGGATCACTGCGGTTGCACCGTAGTTTAAAGTTTTACGGTACCATCCACATGCACGTCATCGTTACTGAAGTCGCTGGGACCCCCAGCGTAATTTCAATTTGGTTGAGTCCGCTAGCGCGCGCCGAAATGTATCCTAAGACAGTTTGCGATGGACTGCAGTGAACAGCCACATTTGTTGAAGCTGGAATGCCGTTGCAGCCTTGAGGCGAAGCCGTGTTTGCCGCATAAGTGGCGGAGCCGACGGTGCACACCCCGCTTGCAGAAAAAACACTTCCATTGGTTCCCAGCTTCACAGTGCCTACGACGTCTAAACTGGCCGTTGGTGTCGCAGTATTTATCCCTACTCCGTTTGGGTTGACCAAAAGAGACGGGGGAAAAGTTGTATAGCGAAGGTCAACAAGTGGCTGAGTCCCCACAGTTTCAGCAAAGAGTAGGGGGTTTGAACCGGAACTTGTACTTTCTAGATAGAGAAGGGGCCCCGCGGAGGTACCTCCAAACGAATGAAGATTCGCAGAAGGAGTGGAAGTCCCTATCCCAACCTGTCCTCCAGAGTTGATTCGCATTCTTTCGGTGGGCGAAGCACCGCCGGTGGTAAAAACAAGGGCTCCGTTTGCTATGCCAGAAATATCTGTGACGCCTTTGATTTCCGCAAACGAAGATGCGTTAGAGTTGTTGCGAAAAATAATATCTCCAACAGGCATATCAACGGAGTTCTTTGGGCTCGAAAGAACTAATCTTCCAGGAAAAGAAAGGCTTGTGCTGTCGATCTTTTGTTGTGCCGTCGAGGCTTGCAGATGTAGCGTAGTGCCAGGTGCTGTAGTCCCGATACCGACATTTCCGAAAGCATCAATCACAAATGGCGTGGTGTCGGTATCGGTGCCGTCGTCGTTAACGCGGAGTGAATTTCCCGTTCCCGCGTTCGTGAGCATCAGCGGGACTGCCGCGTTACTTGCACCGCTGGCTGCAACTTTTAGAACGTTTCCTGTCGAAGTGGCGCTGTTAAATGAGTTCGTTAAATTTAAAAGCGTTCCTGTCGTTCCGGAGGTTGTTCCCAGGCTCAACGCTATTTGTGTTGTTAGGGTGTCCCAATTCCACGCTTGAGCATAGTTGGTGTTTGCGAGTGTGTTCGTGGCTGTCGCAGCGGTGAGACCAGATAACGATGTAAGTGTATTTGAGGGTGTGATCCAATTTAAATTGCCAGTACCATCAGAGGTGAGCACTTGGCCGTTGTTTCCAGCACTTGGTGGTAACGTTAATGAATAGCTTGTTCCAATAGAATCCGGTGCGCGGATCGCTACTGTGTCGGTACCAACGGGAGAGGCTGCGAGTTCGCGCAAAAAAATCTGACCAGTTTGACCAGAGCCTGTTCCGCTTGGACGCGAAGTGACGGAACCTGCAACGTCTAACGTGGTGCCCGGTGCTGACAAACCAATTCCGATGTTGCTACCAGATTCTACTAGATTGGGAGACCACGCCGGAGTTGTTCCATTTGTTGTAAGAAATCGGCCGCCATTGGAGGTTTGCGACGGAAGAGCATCCGGTATCGTATGACAAACCCAATTCGGAGAGACCCAGCGAAGAGTTTGGCTGGCCGCGCAGGCGGTGCCACCGGGCGCGTAGGTGAGATATTGACCTGCTCCGGAAACTAATTTGTTAATGCTCACATTCGTCAGATTTCCATCCAAAACTGTGTTAGCGGCGAGATCACTACCCGTGATGGTTCCATCGTTGATGTGAGAAGAAGTCACTGCACTCGATGCAATCATGGAGCTTGAAATAACGCTACTTCCAGTGGAAATTTTATTGCTCTCCAACTCGGCGATGGCAGCTTGCACATTGACGGCCGTTAGGCTGCCCACCGCCGTGCTGGTGATTTGCCCGGCGGTGTAGTCGCCGCTGACTGAAACTACAGTACCGGTGCGACCAAAAATAGAGGTGATAGCTCCACCACCGCTGGGCGCGATCCAACTCAGAACTCCATTGCCATCGGTGGATAAAACTTCACCGCTGCTGCCATCGTTTATCGGGAGAAGAAGTGCGTAACTTGCAGCTAACGCTGCCGGCGCTTGCAGTGTTACAAAATTGGTCGATCCAGTATTTGTAAGTTGCAGGCCAAAATTGTTATTCAAGCGCAAATTTCCACTGATCACCGAGGTGTTAGAGGCCGTGGCGGGAGGAGACGCCAGCAAAAAATCACTGGCCACTTTTCCTTGTAGCGTTTGCGCCACGGTTGCCATGGGTACTGGCGCGATGGTGTAGTCGGGAGTGAGCGTAACTCCGCCCACAATCACACGCAACCTGCGGGCGTGCCCAGAGCCGGGAGTGTAACCGAGGGGGCAATAAGTTGCATCCGCGCTGCGAACTTGACCGTTATTGGTAAAAATCGTGGCCCAAGGTACGTCGCCGTCGGTGCTAGGACTTGCGTTTCCTGTATCAGGACCAATTTTTACACTGAACTCGCCATCAGAGTTGGGAGTTACGCTTTGAGTTTCCTCGTACAACAGACAATAGGTGGTCCCGCTGCCATCGAAAATTTTAAAGTCGACGGTGACCGGGGTGTTGATGGGAGAATTTGTTGCACTGTTGATCAGTTGCCCATCAAAGTTCAGCAGTTGAGGAAGGGGAACGGCTTGGGCAAAGAGGTGCAGTGGAATCAAAGCTGTGGTCGCAAATAAAAAACTTCTTTTTGTCATTGTTATTTCCTCTTATTTAATCTTTCCATGTAAAATAATGCCTGTGCCTGTCGCTGTTGTACCGGAATGGGGTTGACCAATCCGGCCGGTGAGATTTAAACCAGTTCCGGTGACGGTTCCTGCGCCGGAAGATACATGAAAGCCGCTAAAGAGTGCGGGGGCAGGGCCTGATGCACAAGTGATAGGTAGCAGCGCGGCCAAAGAAGTACTGAGTCCTGGAAACGCCAAGGTGATTTCCACAGTTTCAATGTCGTTTAAAAGTGCCACGCCGGTTTTTGAACCAACCAAGTAGGTGGATTTTAATCCAACACCTTCCATGTTAGCGCCCATGGCCGGGCAACGAGCTGTGCTGCCCACGGGCATAGTGTACATATAGAGTTCGATGTTGCGGTTTTCGCCGCGAGCGACAAAAATTTCTAAGGCCTCGCCAGCGTCAACAAAGCCACTGACTGTGCCGGTGGCAGGAGCGCACTTTGTGCCCGCAAAGCCTGTAATGCCGGGGCCGCTAATGCTGACGCCATAACAAAGACGTCGGTCTGTAGGGAGTGTGGCAAAGGAATTCAAACCGGATTTGAAGAGTTGATCGCGGGTGGGAGTTTGTATTCGTAGGGTGGAGCTTGAGCTCTCTTGACCTGCACGGGTGCAGGCACTGCTCAATGCGCCAAAAAGAATGCCTAACGTCAGCAGCCTTACCACTTCTATGTCCTCCATGGAACTCGATCTAAGTCTTATCGGTGACTATTTTTAAAAGTTAAACCGTCTCACTATCGGACAGACAGTGCTTCAAATGAAGTCGAGTTTTAATTGAGGATGTACATCTTAACGATTATCAAACTTGAGAACGTCTTTGACCTCGCGGCTAGCCGAGGCTTCTAGGTTGGACCAAAGTGCGCGGAGAGAGGGATAGTTTTCGCTCAGCCTTTTGGCGTAGCGCAAGCAGGATGTTTGCAGGGAGACCACCGTCTCGTTGCTCACGCAGTTTGCAAAAAAATGAAAGGCTTGGTCAGCGTCGGCGTCGTTTTTAACGCCATCAAAAATCTCGCCCAGCTCTAGCGCCGATACAACCGCAGTGTCTGGCGTTTGATGGGGATTTTTTTCGAGCTCGGCGCGAAATTGCGCACCTTTCCCGACTTTGTAGTTTTTGATCTTACTTTTCAGAGGCTCATTCGGCGTGTCGTCGGGAGACTCTGCGACCGCGGCCGTTGGTGCTTCCACAGCTTCGGTGGAAGTAAAGAAGGGAAGCGATGTTTTTGTAACCTGAGGATGTCCATTTTTAATACCATCGGAGGTGTTCCAGTAGTAGGCACCTCCAAGCATGATGAGAACGACAGCAGAAAAAAAGATTTTCCGCTGCATCCTAAATTGAATCTAATTCTGGATCTGAATTGTAGAGAGCATTTTTTTGCGCGGAATCCAATCGCGACAGCGCATCGTCAGCCATAAACTCGATGATGCGATACTCTGTGGAGTCATAAGGATGATTGTTCTGAGTCGCTTTCAAATAGAGAGCACCCATGGCGTAGGGGCCCCAAAAACTATTATCGCAGGCAGGGAGTCCAGCCATATCACCCGAAGTGCATTCGCGATGGCCAAAGCCACAATCGGCTTTCCCTTGTCCATTGGGGCAATCGGAGTGGCGAGCTTCGTGCACAAGAATACTCACGCGTCCCTCTGTGGGGCGCGTGTACTGTTTACCCTTATCTCCAAACTGAACGGAATAATGTTTAGTGATGAAAACTAAGCCCATGCGATATGAACCTGCTTCAACGAGACCCTCTGGCAGTTGAACTTTGATGTCGTAGCCGTTGTTATACTCTTCCATGGCTAAGCCTGCGCCGATATTCATTCCAGCCGTGAAATCCTTTGCAGGATCAGTTTCGCCGCCAATAAGATCGCGCATTGTCGCTGTTCCCAGCAAGGAGCCGTAGTTATAAAACAGAACTTTAAAGTTTAAGGCTTCTGATACGTTGTAAACGTATTTAACCCGTTCTTCGATAAACAGGCTTACATCTGAATTGGCAGTGCCGCCGAAAGCTTTGCTTAAGGCGCCATTCATTTGGCCATCAACGGACTTTGCTGACATCAATGTCGAACGCGAAAGCCACTCCATGTCTTTCTTAAACAGTTCGCCGCCTTTGGGCGCGGAACCACCGCCACCGCCTCCGCCACAAGCTGTTAAAAAAGCACTGATGATACCTAATGTGAATAAAGACGAATACTTCATAAGCCCCCCAATAAAGATAAAGTTCTATATCTAGCTTTTTCAGCGGGCGCAAGGGGGTGTCACAAAATTGATCGAAATGTAATATTAATACGGGGGTTGAGGGGACGGGTTCGCTTGGGAAGTGCGTGTTCCCAGAAAGTCTGCGTGGTTTTAGACATCAACAAAAGACTGCCATGGTGCAGTTCCAAACCGACTTTAAGGGATTTGTCGTTTATGTGGCGCAGAAAAAACGTTCGACTTTGCCCAAAACTTAAAGAGGCAATGACCGGCTCTGGCCCCAGCTCTTTTTCGTTGTCGCGGTGCCAGCCCATGCTGTCCTTTTGGTCTCGGTACAAGTTTAGAAGTGCCGAGTTGAATGCGTGCCCTGTACGGTTGAAAAGTTCGTCGCGTAAAAAAAGCAACTCTTGAGTCCACGGCTGGGGCTCCAGTGTTAATCCAGAGTAGGTGTATTTTTTTTGGGCATCACCATGCCACGAGGTGTGTCGGGGCTGCAGAACCCGTTTGCCAAAAAGGGTGATGGAGTCGTGGCGCCAAGGTGTGTTAACGAGAAGCTGAGAGAAGAGGTTGTCTGCCACCTGGGTGGTAAAAAAATTTTCATACAGATGTACAGAGCCGTTGCGAGGCAGAAGATTATTCACGGTGCTCATATTAAAAAAATAAGGGGAGGAGTCAAGACTTGACCCCTTCGGTGATGAACGCAAGAATCAGCAAAAAGGGGAGGCGAATATGCGAATCACCGCTATATTACTTTTGCTCTGCGGATTTTCCACGGCCGAGGCCTGTTTAGAAATTCCTAAAAAAATAAACTTACTCAATTCACCGTTTCCGTTTAACTCATTCAGTTTAACATCGGAAAGCTTCGAGTACATCACACCCGATGGAATGGTAAACACTCTGCGCTGCCAACAGCAGGAGGGTGGTTACTCATGGGGAATCGCGACCACTCTGAATGGAACTGTTACCGAGTACGGCTACAACGACATTCGCAGTGCCGGAACTATCATGGCTGACAGCAACGAAAAGACCAACCCAACGCCTTTGGTTTTTGGCGATAGTCCCGCCGGCGCCACGGCGCTGTTTTCAAAGCAGACCGGGCAGTACGCCATGCAGCTCACCTGCAATGTGGTGGGAAATATTATGACAATGAACGTTGGCCTGCGCGACAACAACGGCCGAACCATCGCCACTGTGCGAGCCGCTAAAATGGTAGGCACTCGCTCCTTGGGGTTAGACCAGCCGCAGGCCAGCACCCCAGTTGTTGATTTTTCATCGTCGCAGCCGCAAGCAGTTGATTTTGCCGGTTGCGGGGTCTCTATGCCGTCGTCCGCAGCACCGTCTTCGGCTCCAGCACGTTCGCCAACCACACCCATCGGTCAATAAGGAGCAAAGATGATGTTCATTTTAAATATTATATTTATTGCCGTATCAGCCTTTGCAGGACTGTCGATCAAAACCGATCTCTCGTCCTACACTGTGTACAGCTATGATTCGTCGCGAATTATTTTACAATCTGTGGATAAAAAACAAAAATGGGTGATGAGCCGACAGAGTTGGTTTTCGGGGCAGGAGCCAACCATCGGAAAAAAAGTTTTCCTGGCAGGATCCATTAAAAAACAACTTGTACCTCACCGCTAAGTTTGTTGATGCGTTTACGATACTTAGGGCAAATTTTAATCTTGATTTTGAGTGTGTACAGCCTTTTGCGGGTTGCATTTCTGTATCTCAATTTTAAAGTGTATGCCCGTCACGGGCCTGTGTTGCTAGCAAAAAGTTTTCTGCATGGAATTCGCTTCGACCTTTCAACTCTGTTAATGCTGAATTTATTTTTGTTTTTATGTATTGTTCTTGTTTCACAAAAAGTGTTTCTTCAGAGCAGGTATCAGAATTTCTTGCGCGGAGTTTTTTTAGTATTCAATTTCCCCTTTGTGCTGGCGAACTTGGCGGACGCCGAATATTACAAGTTCACAGGGCATCGAATGAATTTAGATATTTTATTTTTTCACAGTGAAGCTGCTCATCAGCTCGATCAATTTTTAATCCATTACTGGCACCTTTTCGCACTCGCGCTGGTGGCGCTCTTTGCGCTGTATCGTTTTTTTCCAAAACCAGCGCAGCAGAGCCAGTCACTCGCACCACTTTCGTGGCCTCGGGCCCTGCGCGTTGGTGCGCTATCCTTTGTGAGTATTTTTATCTTTTTGTTTGGTGTGCGTGGAGGGTTTCAACCGAAACCTCTGCAGCCGATTCATGCTTACTCATCCGGAGCCTCGCCAGAGCTTGGAGTTTTGACGCTAAATTCGTCGTTTACGCTTTTAAAAACGCGCCGAGGAGTCACGCTGAAGCCTGTGAACTTTTTCGCCTCCACCCAGGATGTGTTCGCGCAGTTAAAGCCACAAAATAAATCATTGCGAAGTCCTTCTGCCGTTCAGAGCACAGACAAAAAACAAAATGTCGTCATCATTATTTTAGAAAGTTTTGGCGCGGAATTTTGGGGAAGCGTCAACGAGGGCCGGGGCTTTACGCCATTTTTAGATACTTTGGCAAAACAAGGGGCTTTGTTTAAAAACAACTACGCCAACGGGCGCCGCTCCATCGATGCACTCCCAGCCATTTTTTTTGGCGTGCCCTCATTTGTGCCCACTCCCATTGTCAAAACCAATTACTACGGCAACCGATGGAATGGCCTGGGCCATATTGCAAAGCGCGCGAGAGTGTATGGCAGTTTTTTTCATGGGGCACCGAAAGGAACCATGTACTTTGATGCCATTGCGGCCATGGCGGGCTTTGATAATTACTTTCCCATGGAGAGTTATCCGCAAAAGGCCGAGTTTGACGGGCACTGGGGAATTTACGACGAACCTTTTCTGCAGTTTATGGTGACCAAGCTCAACGAGCACCCCCAGCCGTTTTTATCCACAGTCTTCACCATCAGCTCCCACCAGCCCTATCATGTGCCGCCACAATACGAAGGCGTTTTCCCGCGCGGTCGAATGCAGATTCACCAGAGCATCGGTTATGTAGACTATTCGCTAAAACGGTTTTTCGAAGAGGCCCAAAAACAGCCGTGGTATCAGAACACGCTTTTTATTATCACCGGAGACCATTCGCAAATGTCGGAATCGGAAACCAACGAGACGCAAGTCGGTCGGCACCAAGTGCCGCTGTTGCTGTTTCATCCGGCAAAAGATTTAACGGCGATGAACACTCTCAGAGTCACTCATCACTCCGATATTTTGCCAACAATCCTCGATTTCTGGGACATTGAGAATGAACCGTATCTGTTATTTGGTCGATCGGTTTTTGATCCCATACAAGAGGGCGAAGCTGTGTTTTACACTTTTGGTGGATACTGGTTGGTCCGCGAAAATTATTTTTTACACTTTTCGGATCAAGATCACAAGGGAACTCTCTACGCCATTTCCGATGCCCAGCAATTGCATCCCATCACCAACCAAGAGAGCGTGCGACATTCCATGGAAGATCGCATGAAGTTGTATATCCAGTACTACAACAACAGTCTGATTCAGAACAATCTCTACTCGTGGTTTGATTTGTGAAAAGCTGAGTCCTGAGACCACTGTCTCCAGGTTTCACAATCCACCTCGGGATTGGAAATACGCACAGGTTTGTGAAATTCAATTTTTGCGTGAATCTTTTTTAGTCGCATCAAACGGAACAGATGCAGTGGAAAAAAATCATCGTCGATATAGGCAACGTCGCGCAGAGGTTCGTAAGAGATTCGAAACGGCTGAACCAGTGCATCGGCCTGTTGTGCTACTTCAAAAATTCCGCGTCTCCATATTTTGTTTTCATTCAAGCCAGTGGTGCCCGACGGAAATACGGCAATTCGTTGTTGATCTGTGAGTGCCTGTAAAATGGATGTTCGCGCCTCTTTGCGCGACTGGTCTTTTTCTCTTTGTACAAAAATCGTTTTTGTTTTTCGAGCGGCATGGCCGAAGATGGGCCAGCTTGCCAATTCTTTTTTTGCAACAAAAGAAACGGCGGGTACGGTCGACATCAAAAGCACAATATCAAAATAACTAATGTGGTTGCCAACAAAAATCATGGGTCGTTGGTGATAAATCTGACCCTTGACCTCAAGAGAAACTTTAAGTTTAGCGAGAGTCTTTTGCGCCCAGGCCCACTGTAAATCTTCGACAGACGACGTGGGCAAGTAGCTTTTTAAGATCGTGAAGCCCAATCGGGTTATAAAATCAGTAGTGAGTGCAATGGACACGATCACCTCGTGGCTCTAGCCTGATGCGTCCTTGGCAAAAGGTCACATCAAGATTGTGTCAGCATCTATTAACCAAAAGTAAACACAACGAAGCAGTTTGTTGTCTTAAACTTACTTAAAAGCGGAGGTTCGTATGCTCAAATTGATTACTCACATCAAAGAAACAACTCAAGTGCGCTGGAATGGATTAGGTAAATTTAAGCCCATGATTTCTTTAAACCTGGAATTGGGCCCTTACCTGATAAAAACAGCAGACACTGTGGATGAACTGCTAAAAACCTTCCGCCTGCGTCACGAAGTTTTTCACCGAGAATTTCGCGAAATCATGCGCTGCGGCCTGGATATCGATAAACACGACCGTTCTTTTGATCATCTTTTAATTGTTCATAAAGCCACGCAAACCGTGGTTGGTACCTATCGCCTTCGTTCATCCGACGGCTTGAGCCAGGCCTACACCGCACAAGAGTTCAATATGAGTGACCTCAAAGATTTTCAAGGACCTTACTTGGAGTTGGGGCGCGCGTGTATCCATAAAGAGCATCGCAAAGGCGCGGTGATGGCGCTGCTGTTTCGCGGAATCGCAGAATATATGAATCAATCGCAAGCCAAAACTTTGTTTGGCTGCTCCAGCGTGAAAGTTCATCAAGCTCGTGAAGCGGCACTGGTTTTTGAGTATCTCCGTCAGCAAGGTCATGTGCTTTCACAAAACTCGGTGGCTCCAACCTCGGAGTTTCATATGCCGCAGATGGAATCTTGGATTCATATATTTTCAATGGGTTTAACCGATACCGAGCAGCTCGAGGCTGAAAAGTTAATTCCGTCGTTAGTGAAGATGTACCTCAAGATGGGAGCTAAAATTGTTTGCCAGCCGGCTTACGACAAAGAATTTAAGTGTATCGATCTTTTGACGGTTCTGAAGACGCAGGAGCTCGAAGCATCGCTTGCGAAACGATTTCAAGTGATCAGTGGGCAAAAAGCGTAATTACCAGTTGGCGTCTTCGATATCGTCCAGCAGTCCATACACTCCCACCGCGACGAGGTGGGTGTCGTTGCTGAGGAGACTTGCGCAAATTTGTTTTTGGCTTGTACAAATATTTTGCTTGCAGTGATTTCGTGCTCGGTTGAGAACGGGCTCCATCAAAGCTTTTAGCTCCCAAATTGTTCCGTCGGTGGCCTGAATGCAATTTTGTTTGCCGCCCTTCAGGCCCAGTGCTTTGCAGCGGGGATCGAGGTCACTGCCAAGAATCAACGGTTCTGCACCTGCAATAATTTTCTCAAGTTGAGTTTTGCAATCGGCTTTTGCCTGCAGTGTCGGTAGTAAAAGACTTATTAAGATT
>JAYUKO010000010.1:0-6122 GCA_043764415.1 Bdellovibrionales bacterium
CTCGTTTAGTGTTGCGCCGTCAGTTGCTGCACCTGTTGTGTCTGTAGTTTCTTCGGCCTTCTTTTTGCTCGAACAACCGATCACAAGTAAAAGTGCGCAGGCGAACATTAGAGTATTACGAATCATGATTTCCTCCTCGTATTAGATAATTCAATTTGTATTGTCCTGAATTTTTCTCTTTCTTGTCAAGAGAGTTTGATTTCGCTCGTAAATATGCGTCTAATTAATTTATGAATTTATCATCTTTTTTACTGCAACAACTTTTTTCTGTGCTCATTTTATCAACCTCTTTTGCACAAGTCGATCCCGCCATTGACTGGAAAGTGCAGGAGGACGACCGAGCGATTTGGATTTACGACTCACGCCACCGCGCCCTCGTGGAACAGTACGCTAAAAACTTTCGCCGCCTTCTTCCTGAGATCCAGAGCGTGTTTCACGAGCTGCCCGAGAAAACTACATTCGTGATTTCTGATTACACCGATCGTCCCAACGGATCTGCAACGGTGTTTCCCTACCCGCTTATAACCATCTATCCGGTGATTCCGCTGCCCAATTCGCCCATCGGCGAAACCGACGATTCCCTCTACGAAATCCTGGCCCACGAATACACACATATTTTAAATTTACATCCTGTGCACGGCGGCATGCGTGCCCTCAGCTGGGTGTTTGGCTCCATCGTCCGCCCCAATGGATACCTGCCTCGCTGGTATACAGAGGGTCTTGCTGTGTTTACCGAGTCCTATTTCACGCCGCGCGGAGGGCGCCTGCGCTCGCAAAACTTTGAGGGCATGGTTCGCGCCATCAGCATTGATAAACAATGGAACAAATACCCCATCGACACCCTGAATGATTTTGAGCCCGACTGGCTTGGCGGCCGAAGAGCCTATTTACTCGGCGGCGCGCTTTTACATGAATTGGCAACGTCTTACGGCACTCAGACCATCGACGAACTCAATCAAACCTACTCTCGCCGCGTTCCCTACTTTATTAACGCCCCTGTCGACGATAAAACGCAAAAAGATTACGCAGGTCTGCTGGCTAGCACCTACAAAAAGCTACAAAGCCGCACGGATGAACAAGTTCAAATACTTTCGACGTCCACCGTGAGCAAGGGGTCTTTGCTCAACGAGCAGGGCTTTTTTAACTCTCGTCCGGCGTTTTCACCCGATGGATCCTATCTCGCTATGATTGTGCGCGACCACAATGTTCCCACGGCCATCCATTTGCGCGCGCGCGGATCACAAAATTCCTTTCTGCAAAGTGAACCTTTGCAAATCGCGTTTGGCGTCGACATCAGCGATTTAGCGTGGTCGCCAGACTCCAAAAAAATTGCCTACAACAGCGTGGAAAATTTTAAGCGCTTTTATGAGTACAGTGATATCCGTGTTTATGATTTACAAAGCAAAAAAACCACAAAACTGACGGCCGGTGCTCGTGTAGGAAATCTGACTTTCTCCCCCGCTGGCGATATGATTTATTTTGTGCAAAACACACCGGGCTCCAAACGCTTGGCGCGTTTAAACCTGGCACAAAAAACAATCTCGACGGTTTACACTCCCGAAAAAATAGGCACCAATCTTTACAGTTTGGTTTTTGAAGGGGAGCAATTGTTTTTTGTCGAACAACATGCAGAAAAAAGATCTTTGAAATCTTTAAATCCTCAATCAAAAATCGTCGCCACCGTGCAGGAAAACATTTTGATTTCGTCGTTGCATAAGTCAGCCCGTGGTTATTTAGTGACCTCATCTCAGTCGGGCGTAGACAATTTGTATTTGGTGGATTCTTTAAATTCGCCAGAAAAAGTTCAACTCTCCCGCCCCATTACAAACTCGCTCACGCGAATTTTGGATGGCGATATAGACCCCAAAGATGGAGCGCTTTACTTTTCGGAGCAAAAGTCAAACGGCCACTTTGTTTTTTCGCAAAGATTGGAAGACTGGCAACAGATCAAACAAGCTCCCAAAGTCACGCCACTGGTGACGATTCCAGAGCTCAAGGCCCAAACACTGGCAACAACCAGCGAACCTGTAACGTTTGGTGAAAAGGAAGAAGACTTTTCTCCGTGGCCCTATCTTTGGCCACGCTACTGGATGCCTTTTGCCAACGTGCTTGATGGTGGTATGAGTTTTACCGCCAGCACTGGCTCTGCCGATCCCCTTGGAAAAAACGCCTATAGCCTCATGGCCGAATGGGATACACTCACTAAAAAGACTGGTGTCACTGCGGGCTATATTAACAATTCCACGCCCATCACCTTTGGGTTGAGTGCCAGCCAAGTGTATCGCTACAATTACACCACCGAATCCGCCCTGCGCGACACCTCGGGCATGGTCACCGGTTCGTACAACATTCCATTTATGTTTCGCACCTGGAATTTAGCGCTCAGTTGGCGCAGCAGCGAAACCGAGTTGAGCTACGGAATCTTTCGCCGAAATGGTCCCCTTGTGACCTTGGGTTTTAACAACGCCATTCAACGCGGCTACGAAATCTCTCCAGAAACGGGAGTGACTACCACGCTAAGCCATCAATCTTATATTGAGAGCTTGGGAAACATTGGCTACGACAAAACAAACTTTAGTTTTAAAACCTATTTTTCAAAATGGCTTCCGGATCGCAATGTTTTATTTTTCCAACTCAATGGAACCTATGCGCCCGAACTCGAAAGAGTTGGCACGATTCGCCCCATCGATTTTTATACCAGCACTCTTAACGGTAACTTTTTTAACAACTTGTTAATTCCGCCGTTTTTAGTTCGCGGTTACAACTCAGGAACGATTCTTGGTTATAATATGCTAGCTGCCAATCTGGAGTATCGCTTTCCCATCACACGCGTGTATCGCGGTTCAGATACAATTCCGTTCTTTGTAAAACGCTTGCACGGGGCGGTGGTGTCGGATGTGGTCAGCTTGGACGGACTTCGGTATTCCAACCGCTTAAACGGATACCTTGTCGATCGCTTTGGCGATGACTGGTATTTGGGTTACGGCGCCGAACTCAATATGGAGTGCACAGTGGGATATTATGTTCCCGTGACTTTGAGTTTTGGCGTTTACCGCGGAAATAACCGCGATCTCGCCACCGATGATCTCAGCTACTTTTTTGTATTTAAGCTTTAGGGTAAATACTTTTCAACGTCTTGGCTTTCGATAAAACGCAAGTTGATGGTTTTTGTGAGGCTCTCGAACGGCACTTTGCTCTGCGCCTCGGCGCTGAGCTCGGCGAGCTTTTCCTCGTCAAAATAAATTGCGATCTTAGTATCTGGCAATTTAAGACGCGGTTTTAGATACCAATTCTGCAAACAATTGAACGACGACACATAAAATCTTTGCACAAAGTTAACGGCTTCCTCTTTCCGCATCGGAGAAAATAATGGATAAATGTCGTAGATTCCATCTCTTACTAAATAAATGTCGATGGAGTCTTTGTGAGCCACAGCTCGCACGATGTCTCGTACGCCTTCGCACAAACACTTTCCGATATTCCCACCAGTCACAAAGATTTTTTTAAGCTGCGGGAATTCCCCAGAATGTTGACCTGCCACCGAAGACACAACGAGGTCCACGTCTTGATTGGTAAAGTAGTGAGACGAAGCTTCCTTCGGATCTTTGAGAAAATAGGGGTAAACTGTTGCCACAGTGTACATCTGATATTTTTTCCGAAGCTCGAGAAGTTTGGCATGGGCGGCCTGGGTTTTTAAGCCGGAGTCCCAGATGGAAGTGGAGTGGCCGAAAAAGAACACAGACTCCGCAGTAACTGTGTAGGCGGCGTTTTCTGCAACGTCCACAGACAAGGCCTGTGCCATAATGATCTGAACGAATAACAATAAGCTCAACATAATTCCCCCCAAAACACTTTAAGCCGTACCACCTTATTAAGCCCAAAATGATAGAAAAATGTATGGGATGAATTTTTTTACTAAAAAGGTGTCCTACAAAACATAGGAATTTCAGGATCGCCGAATTCGAAAATCAAACGAAGCCCCTTCAACTGCTCATTAGTCGGCGAGGTGCTCGGCCTGACCTTGCACTATCGCCTGTGTGCGCCCTTAACAATCGCGCAAAAGGAGATAGGATGAATGGAATAAACAAGATTTTTTTAGCAGGTAATCTGGTGCGAAAGCCCAAATTACATACCAACAAAAACGGAAAGGTGTTTTCGTTTTTAAAAATTGCCACAAACCGGTACTCGTACAACGAAGGCAACTGGGATAAAAAAACAGATTGGCACTCAATTCTTGTGTGGGGTCGAAAAGCGGAACTTTGCGAACGGTTTTTAGATAAAGGTACGCCCCTCGCTGTGGAGGGTTTTCTGGAAAACGGCAAAGACGACAAAACCCTGGTTGTGGCCATGGATGTGCATTTCTTGGGAGTTCGAACGGCGGAAGTGGCCGTAAATGCGGATTCTGAGGAAACCGAAAAGGACACCGAAAAAGATACCGAAAGCGAGGAGACCTCCTGGGAACAAGAAAACACTGCAGTTTTTAACTAAAAACCCCTGAAAGGGGGCGCCTCCCCTTTCAGCTCTCTTGACAAGAATTATCCCTTGGATACTATAGAAATAGTGCTCTGTGCCAACAGGGCTTGGGGAGTTTCGATGGATAAAATTACTTGGATTAAAGATTTAGTTCGTGCAGAGCAGGACATGGAAGAGTCTGGCATGATCGACTTCAATGCTGGGTTTGATCCACAAAAACTACTGGCCGAAGAGTCGTTGCAGTTTTTAAATGATCTCAAAATTTGCTTTGTAGATACAGTGACCACGTTCAATCAGCTGAAGAGCTCACCCCTCGGACGCATCAAAGTTTACGGAATTTCCAACACCGAAGCTGACTTTATGTTGTTCCGTAATGGCTTCAAATTAATTTTTGCTCTTAAAAGACCCGGTCAAATTTCCATTCGTTTTTTGTATGTGGGAGCCACCTTTGTACCTGGCGCTCCGGCAAACGACAAAGAAGTGGATCCATCCGAAGATCAATTGGTGGCCAAGTGGGGACCTTTTGGTGATCTCGTGTGGACCTACAATGACCAATCATTAAAAATCGACTTCTTGGTTCGCTATTACATGTCTCGCTTTATCAAAGAAAGCGCGAAGTAAGACGTTATTTCTCGATCCAGCTCATTTTTGGTGGATCTAACGACACCAATCGCATTAAAATAATGTCGCCCTCTTTGAGGGGTTGCGCGGATGAGTTGCGCACTTGAATCAACAAGCCTTGTAAACTCACAATCCAAGCATCTTTATCCACACGTTCGATGACCTTCACCTGCAGGTGATCGCCGATCTTGTAATGCATTTTTAGTTTTTGGCTGGAGTGCATTCGCATGCCTGTGATCTCTAGTAGTGCTCGTTCATCTTCTTAAACTGATAAGGAACAACTTCGGGTTCGGCTTTTGCTGCAGGTTTGATTTTTTGTTCAAAGTCTTTACAGGCTTGTTTAAATTCCTGACCCAGTTTTTCAAGGGACGCGATGTCCACATGTGGAGGAACAAAAATATTCTGATTAGCCTCCACCAGATGCTTGTCGGTTGTGTTCTTGTCTGTTGTGTTCTTGTCGACCCAAGCAGGTAAATGATCTTCGGAAAACATCAGTTGTTCGCGGTTCAGCTTTACGATCAAATCGAGCTCGGCATGGGGAAGATCTACTTGTTGTTGAATATCCTGAAACGACAAACCCTGATGAGCCATGCGGGCCGCATTGATATATTTATTGGTGGTTTTGCGTTCCATGATTTGTTCGTGGGGAACTTGGTCTTGAAAGATGTGCGCCACTTCCATGGTTTTGTTCATCGAGTGATCAATGCGCGCCATCTGCGTGTCGGCGGCGGTGACTTTGTGTTGCAGATCGCGCATTTTGGATTCCAGCAGAATGACCAATTGCTTAACCTGCATCTCCGTCTTATCAGAAAGATCTTCCAGCACCGCGATTTTGTTTTGCAAAAGCTTAAGACCATAACTGAGACGAGGATCTTCCTCACGACGCCCCTTCAACTTAATGAAGCAAAGAGCGATTCCCGCGAAAAACAAAATATTAAATGCGACCTGCACTATACCTAATATGGTCATCACTTATTATGTTATGCGCGATTCGCTAGACTCACAACAGGACTAGGCCTTGGCCTGGG
>JAYUKO010000011.1:0-1839 GCA_043764415.1 Bdellovibrionales bacterium
TTAAAATCAGAAGAAAATTTTTGAACATAGTGCCGTCCTCTGGTGTTATACGTCTTCCTGACATTTCTTATATTAATACTATTGCTGAAAAAGAAAACAGATTCTGCAGAGATGGTCTAGAACCCAGACTTTCATTTGAGTCGGAACTTCATACCTGGCTTGATTTTGTACTTAGAAAACCAGCCTTTTGGCACCTCGAGGGCATACATGGCTGGCTCTGAACTTACGTAGCGCGGGAGTAACTCCTCTCGCACTGGACCATGGATGGGCTCCATGTCTTTAATTTCGAAGAGTGTTTTATTTTCGCGAAAAAAACCAATACTCAATTGTATAAGAGTGTTTTTCATCCAAAACGAGAGCGGTTGTTCGGGCTGAAAAACAAAAAGCATTCCCTCATTCCTATTTAATGATGTGCGTCCCATCAGTCCATGCTCTTTTTGCTGCGGCGTCGTGGCCATCTCTACTTTCAGAGTGACCGCGTTATCAAACGTGATAGTTTTTTTAGGAAATGTCATTGCTTGCGCTGTGCAAAGCGCAAAGCTGATTAAAAGCACTATCACTCTTTGAGTTTCTCCATCAAAAGTTTATTTACCGAATCTGGATTGGCCTGTCCCTTAGAAAGCTTCATCACTTGGCCTACAAAAAAGCCAAAAACTTTCTCTTTACCAGAACGATACTGCACCACTTGCTCGGCGTTTTGAGCAATCACATCATCTACGATTTTTGCAATGGCGCTCTCGTCCGTAATCTGTTCTAGCCCTAGCTTCTTAATCAGATTGGACGGTTTGTCTTTAGTTGTCCACATTTCGGCAAACACCTGCTTGGCCATTTTTCCAGAGATTGTGCCTTTGTCGATCAGCTGTATCAGCTCGGCCAAAGCCGTGGCCGTCACTGGAGAATTCTGCACTTCGACTTTGTTGTCTTTTAATTCCCGCATCAACTCGGCCATCATCCAGTTGGCGGCTATTTTGGGGTTGCCGCTATTTTTTGCGACCTCCTCATAATAGTCTGACATTTCTTTTTCTTGAGTGAGCACGTTGGCATCGAGCTCTGCCAAACCGTAGTCATTCTGAAAACGTTGGCTTTTGGCAAGTGGCAACTCAGGGAGGCTTTCTTTTATGGACTCAATCCAAGCCGCGTCCAAAGTGATTGGTAAAAGATCAGGATCTGGAAAATACCGATAATCTTGTGCTTCTTCTTTGGAGCGCATCGAAAAGGTTTTATTTTTTGTTGAATCATACAGGCGAGTCTCTTGAACGATCTTCTCCCCGCCCTCAATGGTGTCGATCTGGCGTTGAATTTCGTATTCGATGGCTTTTTCAATAAACTTAAAAGAGTTAATGTTTTTTAGTTCGACTTTAGTTCCTAATTTTTCCACGCCCTTTTTACGAACACTCACGTTGCAGTCACAGCGCATGCTTCCCTCTTCGAGGTTGCCATCACACACACCGATGTAGCGCAATATCTGGCGTACCGCACGCGAGTACTCTGCGGCCTCTTCGGGAGAGCGCATCTCGGGACCCGAAACGATTTCTAAAAGGGGAACTCCTGCGCGATTTAAATTTACCAGAGTATAGTCACCATGGTGGGTGGACTTACCTGCGTCTTCCTCCATGTGTGCGCGCTCGAGATTTACCTTGCGAAGTTTTCCGTCAAGGTAAAACTCTACATAGCCGTTTGAGCAAATCGGAAGATCGTACTGCGAAATTTGGTAGCCCTTTGGCAGGTCGGGATAAAAATACTGCTTGCGAGAAAAAACAGATTTTTTATTAATATCACAATGAAGTGCAAGACCGGTCTTAACTGCCAACTCCACCGCGCCTTTGTTCAACACTGGAA
>JAYUKO010000012.1:0-6115 GCA_043764415.1 Bdellovibrionales bacterium
TTAAAATCAGAAGAAAATTTTTGAACATAGTGCCGTCCTCTGGTGTTATACGTCTTCCTGACATTTCTTATATTAATACTATTGCTGAAAAAGAAAACAAGTTCTGCAGAGAAGGTCTAGAACCCAGACTTTCATTTGAGCCGGAACTTCATACCTGGCTTGATTTTGGACTTAGAAAACCAGCCCTTTGGCACCTCGAGGGCGTACATGGCTGGCTCTGAACTCTCATAACGTGGGAGTGATTCCTCGCGCACTGGACCATGGATGGGCTCCATGTCTTTAATTTCGAAGAGCGTTTTATTTTCGCGAAAAAAACCAATACTCAATTGTATGAGCGTATTTTTCATCCAAAACGAAAGTGGTTGTTCGGGTTGAAAAACAAAAAGCATTCCCTGGTCCGTCTTTAGTGACGTGCGCCCCATCAGTCCTTGCTGCTTTTGCTGCGGAGTCGTGGCCATCTCTACTTTCAGAGAAACACCGTTATCAAACGTTATGGTTTTTTTAGGAAATGTCAGTGCTTGCGCTGTGCAAAGCGCAAAGCTGAATAGAAGCGCTAACACTATTTGAGTTTCTCCTTCAAAAGTTTATTTACCGAATCTGGATTGGCCTGGCCCTTAGAAAGCTTCATCACTTGACCCACAAAAAATCCAAAAACTTTATCTTTGCCAGAGCGGTACTGCGCCACTTGGTCGGCGTTTTGAGCAATCACATCGTCCACAATTTTTGCAATCGCAGTCTCGTCTGTGATCTGTTCCAGCCCGAGCTTTTGAATCAGGTTGGACGGTTTGTCTTTGCTTGTCCACATTTCTGCAAACACCTGCTTGGCCATTTTTCCCGAGATCGTACCTTTGTCGATAAGTTGTACCAGCTCGGCCAAGGCCGAGGCGGTCACTGGAGAATTTTCCACGTCGACCTTGTTGTCTTTTAATTCTCGCATCAACTCGGCCATCATCCAGTTGGCAGCAATTTTTGGATTGCCGCTCTTCTTAGCCACTTCTTCATAATAGTCGGACATTTCTTTTTCTTGAGTGAGCACGTTGGCATCGAGCTCGGCCAGCCCGTAGTTATTTTGAAAACGTTGGCTCTTAGCCAGAGGCAATTCAGGGAGGCTTTCCTTGATGGACTCAATCCAGGCGGTGTCCAAGGTGATGGGTAAAAGATCAGGATCTGGAAAATACCGATAATCTTGCGCCTCTTCTTTGGAGCGCATCGAAAAGGTTTTATTTTTTGTGGAATCATAGAGACGTGTTTCTTGCACGATCATTTCTCCGCCTTCAATGGTGTCAATCTGGCGTTGAATCTCGTACTCGATGGCTTTTTCGATAAATTTAAAAGAGTTGATGTTTTTTAATTCAACTTTTGTTCCTAATTTTTCCACGCCTTTTTTGCGAACGCTCACGTTGCAATCACAGCGCATGCTTCCCTCTTCGAGGTTGCCATCGCACACGCCGATGTAGCGCAAGATCTGGCGAACGGCGCGCGAGTACTCGGCGGCTTCTTCGGGGGAGCGCATCTCGGGGCCCGAAACGATTTCTAAAAGAGGAACTCCCGCGCGATTTAAATTTACCAGCGTATAGTCACCATGGTGGGTGGACTTACCTGCGTCTTCCTCCATGTGTGCGCGCTCGAGATTTACTTTTCGCAATTTTCCATTCAGGTAAAATTCTACGTAGCCACCAGAACAGATGGGCAGATCGTACTGCGAAATTTGATAACCCTTTGGCAGATCGGGATAAAAATACTGCTTGCGCGAGAATACCGATTTTTTATTGATCTCACAATGAAGTGCGAGGCCGGTTTTAACTGCCAACTCCACCGCGCCTTTGTTCAACACTGGAAGCGTTCCGGGCATGCCAGCACACACCGGAGTGACTTGCGAGTTATTGCCCTCGCCAAACGCTGTGGATGCAGTGGAAAAGATTTTTGATTTTGTAAATAACTGCGCGTGAATTTCTAAACCGATCACCGCTTCATAATCGCTATACGCCATGCGGCACCTGCCCTTTCATGTCGCTCACGTCTTCGATGCCTTGGGCAAGAGAAAGCATCGCGGCCTCGGCAAAGTGCGGAGCCATGATTTGCACTCCCACTGGCAAGCCTTGCGCATTTAACCCCACAGGCACAGTCATGGCCGGCAATCCCGCTAAGTTGATGGACGTTGTGAAAATATCGTTGAGATACATTTGAATTGGATCGTTGATGCGCGAGCTTGTTTTGAAGGCTGGAGACGTAGTCACCGGACCCATAATTAAATCGCAGGTTTTAAAAGCTTCGATAAAATCATTTTGTATCAGGCGACGCACTTTGCTCGCTTTTGAGTAGTAGGCATCGTAGTAACCCGTTGAGAGGGCGAAAGTACCAAGAATGATTCGACGTTTCACTTCGTCGCCAAAACCCTGGGCCCGCGTTACAGAGTACAATTCGTCGAGGCTGGCCCAATCTTTTGCTGGAGGTTCCGCGCGAATTCCATAGCGAATGCCGTCGTAGCGCGAAAGGTTGCTCGAGGCTTCGCTCGTAGCCACCATGTAATACACTGGCACTGCATAGGGCGTGTGCGGCAACTGAATATCTACAAATTCAACGCCTTGTTTTTTTAAATTTTCGATGGTGTCCCAAAACGCTTTTTTTACCGACTCTTCGATGTTGTGTTCAAAATACTCCTTGGGCAAACCCACTTTAAATTTGTAACTCTTTAAATTTTTCTGCGCGGCTAATTTTTCCCACGGTCGCGCGCTGGTGGTGGAATCTTTCGCGTCGTGGCCGCACATGGCGTCGAGTAAAAATGCACAATCGTCCACCGTGCGCGCCATGGGGCCCGCTTGGTCTAACGACGACGCAAAGGCAATCATTCCATAGCGGCTAATCCGACCGTAGGTGGGCTTGACCCCAGCCAAACCGCAAAAGGCTGCGGGCTGCCGAATGGAACCGCCGGTGTCAGATCCCAGAGTGGCCGGAACAAGTCCCGCAGCCACTGCGGCTGCCGAGCCACCGCTCGACCCTCCCGCCACATAGTCGGTGTTCCAAGGGTTATGACAGGTGCCAAAATTTGAGGTTTCATTAGAGGAACCCATGGCAAACTCATCCATGTTGGTTTTACCAAGTACGATGGCGCCCTGATCCTGGAGACGCTGCACACAAGTTGCGGTGTAGGGAGGTACAAAGTTAGCTAAAATTTTAGAGGCTGCTGTGGTGCGAAGGCCTTTGGTGCAAAAAAGATCCTTAATCCCCACGGGAACCCCCGCAAGGAAACCTGGATCTTGTCCTTTTTGGATTTTTAAATCCACCGCTTCGGCCTCTTTTTGTGCAGACTCATTCAGCGTAACAAACGCGTTGAATTTTTTATTGAGCTTTTCGATTCGTTGTTGAAAAAAATTTGTGACTTCTTTGGCGCTGATGGCTTTGCCTTTTACGGCGGTGGAGATGTCTCGGAGGGAGGCGTTACCTAAATCCATACAACCTCACACCACGGGTGGAACTTTGTACAAGTTCCCCTTGGCATCTGGAGCGCATTTGATAATTTCTTCCGCCGTCACAGTTTGCGAAACTTCGTCGGCACGCATGTAAAAATCAATGGGGCTGGGAGTCACTAAGGGTTCGATACCATCGGTATTCACTTGGGTTAATTTTTGAAAATTTTCGAGGACCTTGGCCAGTTGGATTTGGTACTCCTCAGCCTCTTGCTCGGAAATATTTAAGCGGGCGAGCTTTGCCACTTTCAACACCGTCTCTTTGTTAAGCATAGGACTCCTTGGCTTAGTTGGTGTACATAACATAAATTTCTTTACCCACAAACGTAAAAACGTTACCTTTTATGACCTTATGGACAAAAGCGCTGCAAAAAAACGAATCTCTGAGCTCACCCAAATCGTACAACGTCACGATCACCTTTATCACACCCTGGATCGCCCCGAAATTACCGACCGAGAGTACGATGCGCTTTTCACCGAACTGCAAAATCTTGAGAGCCAATTCCCAGACCTGGCGCTTCCAGATTCACCAACTCTCAAGGTTGGCGGCGCCGTTTTAGACGCTTTCGAAAAAGTCGCCCACCGCACGCCCATGCTCTCATTGCAAAACACCTACAACGAAGACGAGATTCGCGAGTTTGAAGTAAAAATTCTCCGACAACTCGGCTTGAAAGATAAAAAAATCGAGTTCTATTGCAGCCCAAAATTTGACGGTGTTGCCATGGAGCTGGTCTATGAAAACGGTTTGCTTACGCGGGCTATCACGCGGGGTGATGGCTTTATCGGCGAAAACGTCGTGAGCAATGTGAAAACTTTAAAATCCGTTCCGCTACGCTTGCACTTAGACAAGCCACCTCTTTATTTTGAAGTGCGTGGCGAAGTGTTGATGCTGAAAGACGAGTTTAAAAAACTCAACGAGCAGCAAACTTTGGAAGGCGAAATGCCCTTTGCCAATCCTCGAAATGCCTCCGCCGGCACTTTGCGCCAACTCGATTCGGCGATCGTTGCCTCGAGACCTCTGGAGTTTTTCTGTTATGCCCCAGGTGTAATGGAGGGTGTTGTTTTAAAAGAGCTCGTCGAATTTGAGACGCTTGCGCAAAACTGCGGATTCCCCACCACGGAGTTGATTGAAAATTCTGACGCTTACAAAAAAACATTTGCTGCTTTTAAAGATCGAAAAATAAACCCACGTCGCCCTCCGCTCAGCCAGCTCTGTACCGGAGCCGACGAAGTGATCGGCTACTACCACTTTATTCAGTCCCTTCGCCATCTTTTACCTTTCGAGATTGATGGCATCGTTGTAAAAGCAAATTCCTTTCAGCTGCAACAGGAGTTGGGATTCGTGGCGCGCAGCCCGCGGTGGGCCTTTGCTGGCAAATTCGAACCCGAGCAAGCAACCACGGTGATCGAAGACATTATCATTCAGGTGGGGCGCACGGGCGCCCTCACACCCGTGGCTGTGATGCAGCCTGTGTCTGTGGGCGGAGTGACGATCACCAATGCCACACTCCACAATCAGGACGAAATCGACCGCAAGGATGTTCGTATCGGTGACACCGTGATGGTTCACCGCGCTGGTGATGTGATCCCCGAAATCGTGAAGGTGGTTTTAGAAAAGCGACCCGCAAAGTCCAAAAAATTTACTCTTCCGCAAGATTGCCCTGCTTGTGGGACTGCCTCGGTGCTGTTGGAAGACGAAGCCGTGCGCCGCTGCGTGAACCCTCTGTGCCCGGCCATTATGAAAGAAAGCCTCAAACACTTCGCCTCGCGAAATGCGATGAACATCGAAAAATTGGGAGATCGTCTCATCGATGTGTTTTTCGAAAACAATTTGGTTAAAACTTTTTCTGACTTTTATAAATTAAAAAAATCGCAAATTTTAGAGCTCGAACGACAGGGCGAAAAATCCGCCGACAATATTATCAAAAGTATCGATGGAAGCCGCGAGACCACTTTGGCCAAATTTATTTACGCCCTGGGTATTCGCCATGTGGGCGAACAGACCGCAAAATCCCTAGCCAATCATTTTCGCGCGCTAGACACTTTTTTGGCCGCCAGCGAAGAAGAACTCACCGCCATTCGCGACGTGGGCCCGCGGGTGGCGCAGGCCATTCGACAAACTTTGAGCAATAAAACCTTTTTAAAAGAAATTGAAAAGCTCGTCGACCTTGGCGTAAATATCGAAGCCCCCTCGCAAAAAAAGAAGGGCACACAACTAGCAGGCTTAACTATTGTGATCACCGGCAGTTTCGCCATATCGCGCGACCTGATCAAAGCCATGGTCGAAGACCACGGTGGCTCAACGTCATCGTCGGTGAGCAAAAAAACCAGCTACCTATTGGCTGGAGAAGCCGCTGGCTCCAAGCTCGATAAAGCCCAAGAGCTCGGTGTTAAAATTTTAGACTGGGCCGAATTCGAAAAAATGCTCACTCCATAACTGTCTCATTCTGAGACAATTTCTCGCTATTTTCAGATGTCTCAAACAAAGTCCTTATGGTTTTGCCGGACCGTCCGATAACATAAACACATAGCCGTTTTAAGGAGGCCACGAATGAAAAACAATATTAAATCTCTTTGGACAGATGAATCAGCGCAGGGTGCAACCGAGTACATTCTTATGCTTGTGATCGTGGTAGGAATTGCCATGC
>JAYUKO010000013.1:0-6114 GCA_043764415.1 Bdellovibrionales bacterium
TATTTTAGATCGTGTCAAGGCCGCTACTTTTTTAGCAACGGACAGAATCGATGCTTTACGGCAGGCCATTCAATCTTGCAAAAAAGGTGGCACAGTTTCTATCCCAGGTGTGTATGGCGGGATGTTGGATAATGTTCCGTTCGGCGCAGCCTTTGGAAAAGGCCTCACCTTAAAAATGGGTCAAACCCATACGCAAAAATATATGCAGCCTTTACTTAAAAAAATAGTGTCAGGCGAGGTGGATCCATCGACAGTGATCACTCATCGCGTTCAGATCGAACAGGGACCCACCGCTTATAAAACATTTAGCGATCAAAAAAATGAGTGTATCAAAGTTGTGATCAAAATGGTTCATTAAGTGAATCTCGTAAAAGGTCAGCCCGAAACAAGACTTAGTCATGAGGATTTTCGAAAAAAATTTCTGCAATCCTTTTTTGATCCTCGTTTTAAAGAACTCAGCGACGCTCTTGATAAGGTTTGCGACCAGGCTTGGAAAAATTATTCCGATGGTCGCAAAGCACCTGTCACCGAACCTGCAGGCGAGGGGTTTAACGATCCACACTATCCGCTGTCCGTGGAATGGAAAAAAACTCAAGAGCAAGTTCAAATTGCGCAAAAAGGCTGGAGTGGTTCGCGGCCAAGAATTCTAGTTATTAATGGATCTCCGCGCAACGAGCATACCTGCCCCGGCGAAGTGTCCAAATCTTATTTGTTATCGCAAATGGCAATGGATTTAATTACGCTCAACTCCATAGATGTAGAGTTGTTGGATTTAAGCCGTGCCACAGCTGAGTTTGGTAAAAATATTTATCCTTGCAAGGGCTGCGTTTCAACGGCGATGCCATTGTGTCACTGGCCCTGCAGCTGCTATCCCAATAATTCCTTGGGGCAGGTCAATGACTGGATGGCCGAAATTTATCTTTCGTGGGTGAAAGCTCACGGAGTGTTAATCATTACACCCGTGCACTGGTATCAAACTCCGAGTGTGCTAAAGCTGATGATGGACAGAATGGTTTGTGCCGATGGAGGGAATGAAGATCCCACGTCAACTCACGGAAAAGACGCTCGGCGTGCTAAAGACATAGAATTGGCCGGCTGGGATTTCCCACTTCATTTGCGAGATCGAACGTTCGCAGTGATCGTTCACGGAGATAGCGTGGGAGCCGAAGCCGTTAGAAGAAATCTTTGTGACTGGATGACCGATTTGGGCTTATTTGCAGCCGGCCCTCGGAGTGCATTGGATGGTTATATTGGCTATTATGAACCCTACGCTTTGAGCCATTCAGCTTTGGAAAAAGATAAAAAGTTTACGCAGGAATGCCAAAACACTGTTGAAGCTCTTATCCAACAGGTCACTTTGCTAAAACAAGGAGCTAAGGTTTCAGGCCAAGATCTCGAGCAAGTGAGAAAGAAATAAATAAACAGTGCCAAGAACTCCCGTTGCGGCAGCTCCTAAACCAATGCACAGACTGCGTTTAAATTTCCAGTGCCATTGCAGCTTGAGCCAGAGTTGTTGACGGCGAAAGTGCATGTTCATCTTTTTGAACTCAGATTGTAAACATAGTTTCAGAGACTGATGTTGAGCCGCTGGTAGCTTTTGAAACTCCACAGCGACAAGCTTGCAATCTTTTTGAAAAAAGTCCGACTCGATCAAAGTATATTTTTGCACGCGTTGAACTTTTGCATAACAGGCGATGGGCTCGCCACTGGGCACAGAAAATTCCACCATGATAGTCTCATTCATTTGCGGCGAATCTAAAAACGGCACGGTAAACGCCATGCCAGTTTCAGAAAGATTCACCACTTCGGTAAAAAACGCCCGATGCCCCTTGGGATAGGGAGCGTAGCGCATGATCTTTTTATCTTTCATTTGCAGAACGTAGCGGGGCGATCGATTGTGAAGTTTTTCGGAAGGTTGAGTGCTCACTATTTCTAGTGGACAAAACTTTCGCTTGTTTTACAAGTCAAAAGGGTCCCAACCGACTTCGGTCATTGCAGTTTTTTCGCCATCAGAAATATAAAAGTTTTCAGCTCCCGGCACGGCTTTGCCGATCACATGCAGACCAAGGTCGGAGATCACTTTTTCTGATGACTGCGCCGAAAGGGTTAGCAAAAGCTGATAGTCTTCGCCGCCAAAAAGAATCATGTTTTTAAAACTTTTGTTTTTTTCACTACAAAGCTTTTGCAGTTCAGAGTGAAAGGGAATTTTTGCAAAATCAATTTCGAAAGCGCACTGTGAATGGCGACTTATATCTTGAACACTACGGGCCAAACTGTCACTGATATCGGTGAGGGACGTGAGGGATTTGCTGTGGGCGAGCGCCAGCGCTTTTTGAATTTGTGCTTTCGGTTTAATAAAAGCGTTTATAAGTTCGGGGTACTTCCACTGGTTTTCGCAAGCGAGAAGCCCGGCCGCAGCACTGCCGAGGGGCCCCGTGACGGCGAGGAGATCCCCGGGTCGCGCTCCTTTTTTAAGGGCGGGCTGGGTGTTGTAGCCAAAAACCACAAAGTCCAAATAGGTGAGGGACGAAGACTGAGTGAGATCGCCGCCAATCAGGGGAACTTTGTATTCAAGGCACGCTTGCTCCACACCCTTAAATATTTCGGTCCAGCTATTTTTATGATATTTACACAAAGCGGCCGAGAGCAAAAGCCCGCTGGGTGCTGTGGCCATGGCCGCCATGTCGCTTAAGGCCTGAACCACCCCCTTGTAGCCAATTTCTTCAGCATTTTTATGATAATCCCAGCGAAAGTGGGTGTTTTCCACAAACTGGTCTGTGGAAATAATCAGGTCGTTAAAGATGGCAGCGTCCTCGTCCAGGTTTTTTGCTCCTGTGCGTTGACTGATGCCCTGTACGATTTTTAACAAATCTCGTTCTTTCATAGCGTCCCTTGTAGCATGGTTTCGCATTTTCTGTTAATCCTCAGCAACACGTCGTCCTGCGCGGAGCGAAGGATCTTGAAAGCGAGGTTTTATGAACTTATGGGTGCGCATTTTATTTTTCGTTTTAATAACCGGTTGTGCAAATTTTTCGAAAACTTCCAAAACTGAAGCGTGGGAGAAGTTTGAGACCTCGTTTTTTGCCGACCTATGGAACCTTTATCCTAAATGGGCCTTCGGATTAGGCCACAAAGATTTTGCGGGTCAGCTAAAAATTCCCACTCGCGCGTATTTGTTGGAACAAAAAGAATTTTTAGTAAAACATCAGCAAAAACTCGGAGCCTTAAAATACTCGGAGCTCACCATGCAAGAGCAAGCCGATTACGAGCTCGTCAAAAATTTTATCGAGTCGTCGCAGTGGGAATTGGACACTTTTAAGTCCTACAGCTGGGATCCGTCGCAGTACAATCTTGGCAGCACATTAACAGAAGTTTTGGAGACGAAAAAGCTTTCGGGGTCTGAAAAGTTAGCCGCGGTGGTGCAAAAGTTAAAACTGGTGCCGGCCTATTACAAAGCCGCTTTTGAGCTTTTGCAAAAGCCGACTCAGGAACATATAAGCCTGGCGGTTCGACAAAACCAAGCCTTAGCTGATTATTTGGATAAACAATTCTTAGATCAGGCTTTGGATTTAACCACTCAACTTGCTCAGAAAAAAGAAATGCGCGAACTGGTGCAAAGCGCGTCGGCCGCCGTGCGATTGTACGTGTCGTCTTTAAAAAGTCTCGATAAAAATTTGGCTCAGAAAAAAGAGTTCCGCAATTTTCGCATCGGTCGCAAACTCTACGCGCAAAAATTTAAGTTTGATTTAGATTCCCAATCCACGGCCGAGCAGATTTACCAAAAAGCTCTCACCGCTAAAAAAGACACCCATCAGGAGATGATTAAAATTGCGCAGCAACTGTGGCCCAAATACTTTGCCCAGCAAAAGCCGCCTAAAAGTAATTTACTGATGGTTGGCAAGTTATTGGAAAAAGTTTCGCAAAAGCATACAACTCCGGAAGACTTTGTAAAAACCGTACGCGAGCAAATTCCGGAACTCTGGAAATTTGTTGAGACGAAAAAACTTTTAACCATGGACTCTAAAAAACCCTTGGTGGTGCGTGAGACACCGGTTTTTAACCGCGGCTTTGCAGGGGCTGGTGTCAATGCGCCCGGTCCTTACGACGATAAACGCGAAACGTTTTACGAAGTCACTCCGCTGGATGGAATGCCTGCTGAAAAACAGCAGAGCTACTTGCGCGAATACAATCATTACACCCTGCAAATTCTAAATATCCACGAAGCCGTGCCCGGCCACTACACGCAATTGGTGTACAGTTTAAAATCGCCCAGTTTGATAAAAAAAGTTTTTGGTAACGGCACAATGGTAGAAGGCTGGGCTGTTTACACTGAGCGCATGATGCTGGAAGAGGGCTACGGAAATAACGAGCCTGAACTATGGCTGATGTACTACAAATGGCGTTTACGAGTGGTTAGTAACACCATTCTGGATTACAGTTTGCACAATTTGGATATGGCTAGATCAGACGCATTAAAACTTCTAAGGGATGAAGCTTTTCAAGAAAAAGCGGAGGCCGAGGAAAAATGGAATCGCGCCACTTATTCGCAGGTGCAACTTGCGAGTTACTTTACGGGCTTTACCGAAATTTATGAATATCGCGAGGAGCTCAAGAAGAAAATGGGCGAGCGTTTTGATTTAAAAACCTTTCACGAAAAGTTCTTAAGCTTTGGTAGTGCGCCCATTCACGTGATTCAGACGTTAATGAACAAGGAGATGCAATGATGACACCTTTTGCACTGTTTACCGAATGGTACCAAGCCGCCGAACAGGGCGGTCAAGTGGAGCCCAATGCACTTGTTCTTTCCAGCGTGCAGGAAAACGGACGGCCCACATCGCGTCTGGTACTGCTCAAACACACCGAAGACGAAACGTTTTATTTTTTTACCAATTATAATAGCAACAAAGCGAAAGCGCTTTTGGCAAATCCCTTTGCAAGCTTTAATTTTCATTGGCGAAGCCCTCTGCATAGGCAGGTGAGAATCGAAGGAGACATCGTCCGTGCGTCGGCAAAAATTTCGGATGATTATTTTAGAACCCGGCCTCGCGGAAGCCAAATCGGTGCGTGGTCGTCACCGCAAAGTCAAAAGATTGAAAGTCGATCAGAGTTAGAAGCTCGCGTGCAGGATTTTGAAAAACAATTCGCAGGACGCGACATTCCACGTCCCGAATACTGGGGCGGTTTTGGTCTTAAACCAACTCGCTTCGAATTTTGGCAAGAGGGAGAGTTCCGCTTGCATACTCGACGTTTGTTTGTTCCGCAATCTGCCGGGCCTTCGGCTGGTCGGTCAAAGGTTCAGTGGACGGAGTGCCTGCTCGCACCGTGAGTCCAGTGCCTTTTTGATCATTATGTCTCATTTGAAGTCGATGACGCTTTCAAAAATGCAGGATTTTCTCTTTTTGAGACAAAAACTGTATCTAAAAAATATTTATTTTGCTACAGGATTGTTTCTTTACAAAACCTACAGGATTTGTATTAAAAACCGATAAGTTAGGTGATGTTAAAAGGTTTCGTCTTTGTAAATTTAATAACTCTATCTTGTTTATTCGCTGGTTTCGCGCACGCGCAAACCGAGCCCCCGCAGTTTATGACTGTGGACGGGCGGCTTTACGATTCCACAACTCCCGAAGATCCGCTCTTAGATAATTCTGTGTTGATGAAAATCCAAATTCTCAATCCCGCAAAAACTTGTATTTTGTACGAAGAAGAACAAACGGTGAGTACATTATCTTCGAATGGATACTTCAACGTGCGAGTAGGCTCGCCAACCTCTGGCGCTGAGTCTTTAAAGCGCACGACTGCCACCATCGACGTTGGAAATTCCATGATGCAGATTTTCCAAAACCAAAACGCCTCCATCGCAGGAAAAACTTCGGGTGGTGCGGGTTGCGGGTACATTCCGGCAGCTGGCGATACGAGATACTTTCGTTTTGTCGTTACACCTAGCACTTTGGGTGTAACCAGTACGCTGTCGCCTGACATGCAAATTGATTCGGTTCCGCAGTCGTTGGTTGCAGAAACATTGCAAGGCATGGTGCCTTCTAATTTTGTGCAAACGAACACCGATGTGACTCAAGCCAAAGTAAATACGCTGTTTGGAGCAAGCTACACCAC
>JAYUKO010000014.1:0-6111 GCA_043764415.1 Bdellovibrionales bacterium
GGCGAGTTTTTAAAAAATTCTTTAGTCAATGCCGCCTCAGTGATTGTGATTTGGCTGAATGTGTTTTTAGTTCCACTGTTTTTTGTTTACGTTATTAACGATTACGAAAGACTCATCGACTCTATTGAAAGCCTCGTTCCCCTTTCGTGGCGCCCAAAACTTGATCTCTTTATCGTTGAGTCCAATCGAATTTTAAGTGGTTATATTCGCGGTCAACTTGTGGTTTGCGCCATCCTCAGCGTGCTCTACAGTGTGGCGTTACTTATCGTGGGAGTGAAGTTTGCCATCATTCTTGGAGTCATCACCGGCTTTTTAAGCATTATTCCTTATGTGGGCTTTAGCATTGGCCTTGTCGGCGCTCTCGTGACGGCGCTCGCAGACTTTGATGGTCTCTCCCCGCTTGTAGGTATTTTGATCGCCTATGGTATTGTACAAATACTTGAAAGCTTCGTTATCACTCCCCGCATTGTCGGCAACAGCGTTGGGCTGTCGTCGTTCGAGGCGATTATTGCGTTGATCGTCTTTGGAAACTTACTGGGCTTTTTAGGTTTATTTCTGGCAATTCCTGTTGGCGCGATTACAAAACTTTTACTTAAAAAGCTTCTCGCGGAATACAAAAATACGTCATTCTATCGGATCAATTAAAAAAGGTTGCCATCATTCAGATGCACAGAGGCCCGCATGCTGCCGCATTGCTCTTTTGTGAGTTGCGCCGTTTGATTGGCAATGTAGCCTGCCATGAGATTTTGCCCATCGGAAAGATGCTTTAAGCCCCCCAGCATGTGGCCCAGCTCGTGAGCCAAGATTTCATAGTCAGGATTGCGTATTTTTTTGTAGTCATCACTGCGGCTGTAACTAGAGATGAACAAATACTGACTGCCCGGAGTCCAACCGGCACTGCCGTTGTACTGTGTGGCTTCAATTAAAAAAAGTACAGGCCTTTTAAATTGCTTGTAAAACTCGTTGGCAATTCCAATGGAGTCATAGTCCATGGCTAGGCTTCCAAAATAAATCACGGGCTGGGGGCTCTCAATCAATGATATCTGGCATTGCGAAAGGATCACATTGACCCGTTCAACCATGGAGCTCGTATCCTCGGTTGTCCAGGACGAGTTTGATTCAATCACCATTGCCATTGGTAAAAACTTCCACGAATCTGTATCCGCTGATGCTCTGTGAGCAAAGACACTCAACAAACACCCCGCGACGGTAATCTTTTCTAAAACCCCAAGAAAACGCTTCCCCATATCGTATGCCTTAGCAATTCGAACCAAATAATTCAATCAGAAACACCCGCACTCCGCTCAAAACGTCATCGCTTTTGGGATAAAGACAAAAATTGTCATGCCCCTTTCCATAGGCCTTAAAAAACCATCGGAATTACAGTGGGTTAAGTGACTCTTAGAGGGGCGAATCTTGGTACAAATCTTGATAACACTTTGTTGAGATTCAAACGGACCGTTGCAGGAGCGCAAAGATGAAAGTTCTCACATTCCTCATGATTTTAATCATTCTGACCAACGGCTCTTCTAGTGAGGCTCTTGAACCATTACCTCCTCAAACAAGTGCCTGCCCCTCATCGGAGTTATTTTCGGATATTACCTACGAAGACCTGCGCACAAAACTCGATAAAACTTTGAGCGAAAAAAATAAATCTCTTATCTTTTTAGACTTTCGTGGACTGCAAGCGCAGATCGATGTTTTGGCAAATCACTTAGTGTCTGAAGACAATCTGAAATCCAAAGAAGCCGCAGTGATATTGAAAAAAACAGTTGCCCACCTGGAACAACTGGAAGTTTTACTCAACAAAGCAAAGGAGTCTGCTCGGTTGATCAAAGAGGATCACGTGGTTCCTCTCGCCACTCTTACGTCTCTCAAGGCCGAAGCTGATGCCTGTAATCTTATCCTATCACCCTACACCGATATTTTTAAATCTCTTTCTAAACTCAATATCGAACTCAACGAAATCCTTATGCTATCTCCGCAAAAAATTCTCGCGCAAAAAGAAAAAGCCAAAAATATGTTGGGCCGACTTGATACAAATCAGGAAGTCTCGAACGTGTCCAATCAAACAATTGCCGAAAACTTTAATTTTATGCAAAGACTCGTGCAAAACATTACACAAACGTTCGACTTCGACATCCGCCTCCTACAAGTTGCCAACCACTAAAATTTCTATTCCTTGACTCATAACGAGAAACAATTTGAGTTAATTTATTTTTTACCGATGGTTTAATATCGATAATACCTGGGTAAAAACATGAAAAAAATAAAGTATTGGATAGCAGCACCTATAATAGGATGCTTTTTTGCGACGACTCTTATCTTCAGTAATTGCGCTCCCTCACAACACTCTGACAACTCCAACCTTATCGCTTTTGAAGAAGGTGATACCCGCAATCTAAAACTCATCGACGATGATATGCTGATTGATTTTGATGAAATGACAGCAAGTAATCAAGAAGCTCTTGACGTTGACGGCCAAGTTGTCGCAAGCAAAGCGGGACGTGATCTCACGGATGTCGCAGCAAACTACTGGAAAAACGGACTCATCCCACTAAAATTTGAAAGCGGCAATACACAAACCGAAAAAAATATGGTGTTTAGTGCTTGCGCCAAGTGGAGCAAAGTGGCTGACGTGGATTGCGTCTATTATAATTCTTCGATCCATGGGTCAAACTATCTCAACGTAACGAAAACAGGGGACGGTTGTTATGGCTCTTTTGGTAAACCCAATTCAGGTCCGGGTTATTTAAACCTTTCTACAAGCGAAGCTGTGTCTTACTCGCTTCCTCAAGGAACATGCATGATTCCTGGAATTATTATGCATGAGTTTGGACATAATTTGGGTATGATTCACGAACACAGCCGACCTGATCGAGACACCTACGTAACAATACATACAGCAAATCTAAAAAGCACGTGTGTGTCGAGCTTGGCTATTCTTTTGGTGATGCTCGGCAGTTTTATACCCACGCAGAATGGTGTAACTATAGCAATGCCCGCACCAAATACTGGAATGGAACTAATTGGGTTCTCACTTCGTGCCGCGCAGGCAACGTAAAACAGGCTGTTTGCATCTAAAGGTACGGGTACACTTTTAGAGAACTGAGCTCAGAAGTTTTTTTGTGTAGTTGTCTTTGGGGCTGTTGTAAACTTCTTCGACGGTTCCCTGTTCGACGATCTTGCCTTGGTTCATTACGATGACTTCGTCGGCTACAAAGCGAATTACAGAAAGATCGTGCGAAATAAAAATATAGGTCAAGCCAAACTCGTCTTTGAGATCAAGCAATAAATTTAAAATTTGAGCTTGCACCGACACATCCAACGCAGACACCGATTCATCACAAACGATAAATTCCGGCTTTACTGCTAAGGCGCGGGCGATGCAAATCCGCTGGCGCTGCCCCCCCGAAAACTCATGGGGGTAGCGCTTGAGGTGCTCTGGTAGCAATCCTACTTTTTGCATGAGAATTTCTGCTTGTGCCCAGCACTCTTTATCTGTCGAATAAATTTGATGCACGCGCATGGGCTCGGTGATGGCCTTGCCGATAGTCATTCGCGGATTTAGCGATGAGTAGGGATCTTGAAAAACAATTTGGATTTTTTGTCGGATCTTGCGAAGAGTCTCGCCTTCGAGTTTGCGTAGATCTTGATCGCGATACAGGATCTCACCATGGGTGGGTTCTATGAGGCGCAAAAGGGATCGACCCAAGGTGGTTTTTCCACAACCCGATTCTCCCACAAGACCTAAAATGCGCCCCTTATGTAAAGTAAAGCTCACGTCATCGACAGCTTTCACCCAGTCTTTGCTGCGTTTAAAAAAAGAGGTTTTCACTGGAAAGTGTTTGCTCAAATGCTTCACTTTTAAAAGTGCCGTTTGTGCATCTCCGGGTATGGGACTCGCTGTCTTTAAACCGAGGCTGCTCATATCAAAAGATTTTTCTTTTCCCTCAGGATCCACAAAATCACTCACGGTGGGAAGTCTTCGTGCCTTTGGATGCATTTGCGGTCGGCAGTTCAGGAGACCTTTGGTATAGGGATGCTTTGGCGACGAAAAAATCTCTTCGGTTTTTGCCTTCTCAACACACACACCTTTGCGCAAAATACTCACCTCGTCCGCCATTTTGCGAACGATGGACAGATCGTGAGTGATAAATAGCATGGACATTCCCAAATCAGACTGGAGCTTTTGCAATAGATCCAGAATCTGCTTTTGTATGGTCACATCCAGCGCTGTGGTGGGCTCGTCGGCGATGAGCAATTGCGGTTCGCAGGCAATGGCCATGGCGATCATCACCCGCTGCCTTTGGCCCCCGCTGAGTTCGTGAGGGTAGGAGTTCATTTTGAGCGTTGGGTTTGGCAACCCCACCTGATTGAGCAGCTCCACAGCCTTTTCCTGGGCTTCGCGCGCCGACATTTTTTTATGCAGCCGCAAACCTTCCATCAGCTGAAAACCTACGCGAAAAACGGGATTGAGGCTGGTCATGGGTTCCTGGAAAATCATAGATATTTTTTGCCCGCGAATGGTGCGCATTTCTTTTTCGGGGAGATCTAAAAGATTTTGTCCTGCATAAACAATCTTGCCGCTAATCTGAACATGCGACCCCGAAAGCAAACGCATAATACTTAAGCTCGTCACACTCTTGCCAGAACCTGACTCTCCAACCAAGGCTACAACTTTGCCCTTGGGGATCTCGAGATCCAAATTTTGCACGGCGGAGTTCAAACCCGTTTGGTTTTGAAATTGAATATTGAGCTTTTGAATGGATAGCACCGACGACATCTCTTTACTTAAGCATAGTTATTTTTTGATGGCAATGGTCAGTCCTTCGGATGTAGGGAGTAAACAGCTGTAAAACCGCGGGTCGCTCAGCAGTCGCTGGTTAAAGTCGTGCATGGCCTTTCGCAGTTCGTTTTTCTGCTGATCGGGTTCTTCGGCGTAAACTTGACCAAACAGAAATGTATTGTCACCGACAATAAGGCCTCCCGATGAAACGTGCTCGAGGGCCCAGTCCAGATAAGCTGGATAGGCCTTTTTGTTGGCGTCGATAAAAATAAGATCGAAAGTTTTGTCATTGAGAGATTGTAACATCTCCACCGCATCGCCCACCAAAAACGTCACACGCGGGTCGCACACCAAGGACTTCGCCATGGCGTGATGAGCTTCGTCTTTTTCAAGCGTACAAACGGAGCCTTCGGGTGGAAGCGCTTCGAGCATCCATTGTGTGGAGTAACCATATTGCGTGCCGATCTCGAGGATGTTTTTGACCTTAAAGCTGCGAATCAAAAACTGTAAAATATGCCCCTCGCCTGAGCCAATATTGATTCCCCATTTTTTGTCCTGCACCAACTGCTTACCAATTTTTTTAAGCTCAGGGGACAACTCGCCTTTGAGTGACTGAATATAATTTGCAATGAGATCATTGGAGCTACGCATGAGGAACACTATAGACTCCGTAAATAGCGCTGTCCACGGCTGATTTTTTTCGCTACTCTCAGGGGATGTCGCCATTTTTCTTTCGAAGCATCATCAGCGCCCTCATCACGTTTTTAAGCGTGATATTAATGATCTTCTGTTTGTTTTATGTGGTTGGCGGAGATCCAGCAGCGATTTTAGCAGGTAAAAATGCAAGTGCCGAAGCCCTCGCTCAAACTCGTCACGAATTGGGCCTGGATCAATCACTGCCGCTTCAATTAGCCGACTTTTTAAAAAATTCTGTGACGCTGGATTGGGGATTCAGTTGGGCTACAAAACAAAAAGTCAGTACCATGATGTTTTCGAGCATTGGCGCCTCGTTAAGTTTAACTATACCGGCGTTTGTGATTTCCGTTCTTCTCGCTCTCGGTTTTGCATTTATTGCCGCCTATAAAAAATCCTATTGGGATCAAACAATTTATTTGTTTTGCACTCTCTTAATGAGTTTTAGCTTTGTGGTTTTTATCTTGGTGGCGCAACAATGGCTCGCTTTTGAATGGAATCTATTTCCCGTTTATGGGTGGGATCCTAGCTGGTCGGCGCGCTGGTCCTACATTGCTCTCCCTTGTTTCATTTACGTGGTGGCAACACTGGCGCCGAAGGTCTTTATCTTCCGTGCAGCGCTTTTCAAT
>JAYUKO010000015.1:0-1825 GCA_043764415.1 Bdellovibrionales bacterium
TGGACTTTATATTCCAGACACCGCTAAAGAAAAACCACAAAAAGGCGAAGTGATCGCCACAGGAAAAGGTCGCGTTAACGAAGACGGAAAAGTTTTTCCTCTCGAAGTAAAAGCTGGCGACAAAGTGCTTTTCAGCAAATATGCGGGCACAGATCTTAAGTTTGGAAGTGAAGACTATCTAATGATTACTGAGAACGATGTTCTCGGCATTTTAAATTAATTTTGGAGGATTGAACAATGAGTAAAGAAATACGTTTTAGTGAAGAAGCTCGCAAAGCGATTTTAAAGGGAGTGAATACTCTTGCTGATGCGGTAAAAGTAACACTTGGTCCTAAGGGACGTAACGTGGTTATCGAAAAATCTTTTGGATCACCTTTGATCACAAAAGATGGCGTGACTGTGGCCAAAGAAATCGATCTTGAAAACAAGTTCGAAAACATGGGCGCACAGATGGTTAAAGAAGTTGCTAGCAAAACAAATGAAGATGCTGGTGACGGAACAACAACGGCGACGGTTCTTGCGCAAGCCATCTACAGAGAAGGTGTTAAAATCGTATCTGCGGGAAACAACCCCACTGCTGTAAAGCGTGGAATCGATAAAGCAGTTCAAACTGTCATCGAAGAGCTTAAAAAACTTTCTAAGCCAGTCAATAGCAGCGAAGAGATTTCACAAGTTGGAACGATCTCTGCTAACAACGATCCTGAAATCGGAAAAATGATCTCCGAAGCCATGGACAGAGTAGGTCGCGAAGGTGTTATTACTGTTGAAGAAAGCAAAACTGCACAGACAGAGCTTGAAGTTGTTGAAGGGATGCAATTTGACCGCGGTTATTTGTCTCCTTACTTTGTAACAAACTCTGAGCGTATGGAAGCGACTCTCGAAAACGCTTTTGTTCTCGTCTACGACAAAAAAATTGGTTCCATGAAAGACCTAGTTGGTGTTCTTGAGGCTGTTGCTAATGCACACCGTCCTCTTTTGATCATCGCCGAAGAAGTTGAGGGTGAAGCCCTGGCGACTCTTGTTGTAAATAAACTTCGTGGTGTATTGAATGTTGTGGCTGTAAAAGCTCCTGGTTTTGGCGATCGTCGTAAAGCAATGCTTGAAGACATCGCAACTTTAACTGGTGCGACTCTTATCAGTGAAGATGTCGGTCGTAAACTTGAGCAAGCGACGATTGAAGATCTTGGAGTGGCAAAACGTATTGTTGTTGATAAAGACAACACAACAATTATTGATGGTAATGGCGAGAAAAAAGAAATCGAAGCTCGCATCGGCACAATCAAGGCGCAAATCGAAGAAACAACGAGTGATTACGATAAAGAGAAACTACGCGAGCGCCTTGCTAAATTAGCAGGTGGTGTAGCGGTTATTCACGTTGGTGCTCCTTCAGAAGTTGAAATGAAAGAGAAGAAAGCCCGCGTAGAAGATGCTTTGAACGCAACTCGAGCTGCTGTGGAAGAAGGAATTATCGCCGGTGGCGGTACAGGTCTTCTTCGCGCCTCAGCTAAAATTGATAAAGATCAATACACAGAAGAAGAGCGTTTTGGTGCATTGATCATCAAAAAAGCGTGTGAATCGCCAATTCGTCAGATTGCAATCAATGCAGGTCTTGACGGCGCGATCGTTGTAGACCGCGTGATCAGCAACAAAACAGCGGCTTACGGATTTAACGCTTACAAAGAAGAATACGAAGATCTTGTTAAAGCTGGTGTTATCGATCCAGTAAAAGTGGTTCGTTGTGCCCTTGAAAATGCAGCATCTGTGGCGTCACTCATGTTGACGACAGAGACCATGATTGCCGAAGCTCCTAAAAAGGACGACGGCG
>JAYUKO010000016.1:0-6065 GCA_043764415.1 Bdellovibrionales bacterium
TTTGTAATTCACAACGACCCTAAAAACGCGACAGTGTATGTAATGTTTACGCGTGTTGCTGGCAAATATAAAGAATATGCTGATTACCCGGGTGTCAAATCGGAGAGTCCCTATCTGGTTTTAAAAATGTCTTCTACGAATTTTGAGTTTATCGACGACCCCGAAATTTATAAGAAGGCGTCCGACTATCGAGGTCGAACGCCCTTTACTGAAGACAAAGGCCATTACCGAGAGAACGATAATTTCGAGTTTCGATTTTCGCTCGACGTCTGCACGTAGTCGCTCGGCGAGCCTGGTTACATTTGTACGTAATCTCTTAGCTATCTTGATTCACACCAGCATTTGCATTCGCCATTTTGCATCTGGCAAACTTTTTCGGGTGGGATGCCTAGATAGTTTGAATTGCACATACCTGACTTCGGATTGTGACAGCTGACAGGTGGGGTGTGATTTGTAACGCGGAATGCGGCGCAAGCACTGACTATAGACAGCAAAAAAAACAGACTACAGATCTTCATAAACCTACCAGAGTTTGCCGATGTCGACGTTGACGTTAAATTCAGAAACTTTATTTCCGCTAGCATCAAAGAGTTCGTGTTGGATCAAGTATCCATACTTCATCTCTTCAATCCACGGCATGAACTGTAGTTTTAGAGAGTACTTTCCTTTTTGCACAATTTTAAAAGGCGAGACCGTACGATCGATCATTTCTTTGAACTGTTGATCGGTCGTGGTTTGATCGATTTTTGAGAGTAGCAAGAGTGCCGTTTTAAGCTTGTTATTTTGGGCGGAGACTCTTCCAACCTCTCGTTTCCACTTTTCACTGGCGCGAGTCTCGGGGGCCTTTTGCCAATAGGAGATGTTGAGCTGATCGTAGGCGACCAGGGCCGATGCAAAAGCGATGAGAACAAAACCGATAATAAACTTCATTAAACATAGTGTGCGCGCTTCAAACTGCTAAAAATAGCGACTTTTTTGCCAGCAACGCATAACGTTAGGACCTGTCGTATTTTGGTCACGAGACTGTCGCTACAGCACTATATTTTGTGGCAAAAAAGGCGAAATGCACAATATAGATGCAAAAATGCATCAGTGTTTGATGTTTTTTAAGCAATTCCAAGGACTTTCAACATCACACTGACTGAGTGGCATATTTTTTTTGTTGAAATTACAAAAAGAAGGAGCAAGCTTGGTAGTAAGCAACAAATGAAACAACCGTAGGAGGCATTCATATGAAAAACAAAATAGTTATGACGTTGGCTACCCTTGCATTCGCAAGCGTTGCTACAGCGGGCGAAGATGGATTTAAGATTTCGGGCGATATCGCTACTTCAGTATTTTTGGAGAGCGGAAAAGGCGCGAACGCTAACGGAAACGGAACTGGTGCACCAACACTAGCGCCATTCAACGGCGAAAACAGCGGCGATTTTTCAGTTGATCAAATGGAGATCCAACTTGAAAAAGCAATGGGCAACAGTGGAATTGTAGTTGGTATCGGATACGGTCGTCTATTTGACACTATCAACAACACAACTTTCGGTGGCGCTCCTAAATCAACATTGAACCTTACTAATGCTTATTTCCATCATAAAGTGGGAGACACTGGTCTTACATTTAAACTTGGAAAATTCGCGGCGAATATGGGACATGAGTCTTACAGCTATATGAACAATTTAAACTACACTCGTTCATACGCTTTCACAGACTTGAATCCGTTCTTCTTCACTGGTCTGAACGCTGATTACACAATCAACGAGATGATCAGCGTGGGCGCGCTTGTTTCAAACCAAGCTGGAAATTCCGACTATGATGATAACGAAAGCAAACACATGGGTGTTTACGGTATGATCAAGCCAATTGAAGGTTTATCAATCAAGTTGAACTACCTGACTGGCCGTGATGGTGGGGATCAAGCAAGTGCTGCTGCTACTCCTGCAAATCAAGACTACTATGATACAACACGTATTAACGCGACTGTCGCTTACACGCTTAACAGCATGATTGACTTAGCTTTCAACTACACTGATCTTTCTAAAGAAGGCGCTGATGATACAGCTGCTCTTACAGATGTAGAAGCTACTTCAATGGCGCTTTATGCTGGTTACAAAATGGAAATGTGGGGCGCAGGTCTTCGTTACGAAATGGTTTCTGATGATGATGGGCTTGTTTTTGGTCCAACAGCTGCGGGTTCTAATGACGTATCAGTAATCACTGCAACTGGTTGGTACAACGTTGACCAAAACGCTGTATTGAAACTAGAAATTGCGTCTACATCTGCTGACGAGCAAGTATTCGTTGATGACGAAGGTGTCGCTGACGATGCAATGATGGCATACGGCTTAGGCTTTATGTATCGCTTCTAATTTCTCCGGAAATTGGATCTATGAAAAGGCGTTCTTCGGAACGCCTTTTTTTTTGCGGCTTACAAGTAAATACGTCATCCTGAACAATGCGAAGGATCTATGAAGCGAGATCCTTCGCTTCGCTCAGGACGACGAATTGGGAGGTTTAACATGGCGATTTTGTTTTCGGTGATGGCCGGGATGTTTGCGGTGGTTCAGTCGGGACTTAACAAGATTATTTCTGACGATTGGGGATTTTCGTCAGCGCTACTTCTGAACGGAACTGTGTTTTTAGTTTTTAATCTTTTGTTGTTTTCCGCAGTTTATTTTCAACCCGGGATATTTCCTGCGGAGTTTAGACTGCAAGGGCAAATAAGCAATTTTAAGGTATGGTGGATCGTCCCTGGTATCTGCGGTTTTGTGCTCGTTATGGGTCTTGCCGTTGCGTTTTCGCAGGTGGGTGCTGTTCAAGCCATTGTGATTTGTATCGCCGCCCAGATCATTTGCAGTCTGCTGTGGGATGTGTTCGTTGGTGGACAACAAGTGGGCACAATTCGCATCGTTGGAACTGTGGTCACATTTATCGGCGCGTTTATTTCTACGCGTGGTTCGTAGGCAATATCAAGAACATCAATATGTTCCACGGAAATCCGAACGGCTAAAAAATTTGAACCTAAGGAATATCTATCCACTTGTGGGTTTGCAGATTTAGCTGCCACTGAGGGTGGTTTTTAATATAAGACAGAATCCGCGGCAGCTGTTGTTTCATTGTCGAGTACTCTGGAGTGAGGGAGTACCGAATATTCGAGTTTTTAAAATCCGCCGAAACCAGAGATTGGTGGTTTGTCGATATATTGTGGCGGTCGAGGATTTTGAAATCGAATTCGGTGTCCACCACATATTTAAGCTCTTTGGCTTTTGCTAAAGCATCTTCGTGAATAAAAAATTCTGGATATTTTTTTTGCGTAAAGCGTTTTGGCGAAACCGTTGGGAAATCGATTTCTGCGGGAATGGGCAAACTGCCATTGGTTTCGCAGGCGATTTCGAAACCTTCGTTTTTTAGTAACATAATAATTCTTGAAAGATCCTTGTGGGCCATGGGTTCGCCGCCGGTGATGACGGCGAAGCGGGCGGGCTCTTGCTTGGTAAATTGCAAAAACTCGTCTTCGGAGATTTTTTTAAAACTATTGTATTCGGTGTCGCACCACGGGCAGTCGTAGTTGCAAAAAGGCATTCGAACAAAGAGAGCGCGCCGGCCTGACCAGCGTCCTTCTCCTTGGAGAGTCCAGAATAGATCATTAATTTGTAAGGCCGCTGTGAGAGGAGTGGTTGAAAGGCTTTGATCTGAGGTCGCCTGGGCCTGAGGAAAACTCGCATTGAGCTCGGACATGGCTACTCTGTGGGGGGGGAGAAGATGCGACTTGTCACGTCTGTCGTTGTCCACCAGCAGTTGGGTGTCTTAACGTTTTGAATATTTTCTGTGTAAAACTCGCGCGAGCACAAAATAGAATTTGTGGGGGTTTCTTCGACGGTGATGCCACTCACTTTTACAAACTCCGAAATCGGCGATTGGGTCAGCGCCAGCTCGCATTTGTGAAATAATAAAAGCGCGATCATTTCCGTCGTAGGATCGCCGGGAAATTTAATCAGGCGTGCTTCGGCATTGGTATGCAGGATCGTCTCGATCAATGGGTCGAGACTATTGCACAGATACGAGTGATCAAAGACTTCCGTTAAAAGTGTTTTCCAAAAAGACTTCACCTTTGAAAACTCCACGACCATGTTTTCTGCATTGAGATTTTTGAGACTTTGCAGATGCAACGTCGCGTGCCACGTGTGCCCGTGCGGAGTCATGCAAGCGGGACTAGAAGAGTTAACAAATCGATGGGCCGCTTCGAAACGGTAGCGAAACTTCATTTCCATGGGATTAGTGGCCAAGTTCCTTCTCGTGCGTGGCGGTTACAACCGTGTGAATGTTTCCACGGACACTAAAGTCCGCTTTGACCACGATTTTTTTGGGCTGCAGAAGTCCTACGAGATCATCGAGAATGCGATTGGTGACATCCTCGTGAAAGACTTTTTCGCTGCGAAATTTGTTGATGTAAAGTTTGAGCGATTTAAGTTCGACACAAAATTTATCTGGCGTGTACGAAATATAAATTGTTGCGAAATCGGGAAAGCCGCTGCGCGGGCAGATGCAAGTGAACTCTGGACACGTAAAATCCACAACGTAATCGCGATGTTGTGTGCGATTTTCGAAGCGTTCTAGTTGGTTGTTTTCGATGGCGACTTCGCCGTAAAGTTTTTCGTTCATATGGATTACCTCAATTAAAAAAGAGAGCTTTTTAAGCTCTCTTTCTGATACTCCAAATACGCCCCTCCAGGGACGAAAAACCGACATTAACGCATGGCACCAATATCTTCTCGGCCTCAACCAGCCCGGCTTATGGGGTGATGGTGATGGGTGCTTTTCCATTTACTCAGCTTCGCCTTCATGCGCTTCTTCAGCGACATGCAGAGGGTGAGAATATCTTCCTCTTCCTGAGCTTCAACGACAAAAGCCGAGCCCTGCGAATATATAATTAACTTGCCCTCGAAAGCCCCGGAGTGGTGCCGCTCAACTTTAAGACGAAGTGTGCTTCGACGTGGGGCCCACGCGAGAAGTGGTTTGATTTCCTCGTCGAGAAAATTTTCCGTCCAGTCAGACGGATCCATACCATGAAACTCATAGTGAACTGGTTCTTTCATTTAGCCTCCTTGATTTACGTACAGTTTTGTTCCTCTCCTGCAGCAAATATAAGTTCGTTTTGGAGAGTGGCAAGTTTTATTCTAGCAAAACTGGACATGAGTTTAGAGAGAAAAAAACTGAGTGTTTCAAAATGGTGACTGAAAAAACCGGGTGGCTGAATAGCACTTCAAGAAAACTTCAAACTCTGATTTTTTGATTTAATCAATGTCTCAAATTAAGACGAAAATAATAATCTTAAGTCGCGAAAAAAGATGTCAAGACGAGTGAAGAAAAATAAAGGAAGCAAAAACTTAAAAAGCCAGGTTAGGCAAGGACACATTCCTTGACCGTCTTTTGGGTTCGGTGAGTCAGCAGTAGCTGCTTGTTGAGCCCGCCCCCCATCCCCTCTAAAGGGCGCAATCGCTGCGCCCTTTTTTATTGCCTAAAACACCGTCGAGAGTTAAGTATTGGTCCTTGGCAAAAGCACACACATCCGTCATTTTAACCATCAAAACCCTTAGCATAATTATTGCGCTTATAAGTATTGTTGCTTACGGACTTTGGGACCATCTGCCCGCCGTAGATCCGAGTGACTATTTTTTGTTTTCGGATCAGGAGCGAGTGTGGGGCCTGCCGCATTTTTGGAATGTTTTTTCTAATGTCGTTTTTTTGTATGTGAGTCTCTTCGGATTTTTTCTTTTTATAAAAAACTACCACGCCTACGATTTAGGACTTTGGGAAAGCTTTTTACTGCTAAACATCAGTATTTTTGTGACCTGCTGGGGTTCCTCTTACTTCCATTTGAGTCCCTCACCGCAAACATTGCTCTGGGATCGATTGCCAATGGCTGTGGGGTTTGCCTCTTTATTTAGCTTTATTTTTGCAGACAGAGTTACAGATAGATACGTGCGCGTGATGCTTCCTGTTTTAGGTGCATTGGCCGTGGCGACCGTTCTTTGCATTGATGCGGGTCCGAAAGATTTACGCCCGTATAT
>JAYUKO010000017.1:0-1822 GCA_043764415.1 Bdellovibrionales bacterium
AACACGCTCATCAAATCGATGAAGGGAACAAGGTTCACTTCAAAGTTTGAATTTCTTTTACCACCGCTCTGTTCAATTTGTGCCATAGAACTTCCTCAAATAAATTATTTAATTTTATCGCGATTCGAAGACACTAGGTTCAAAAGGCTCATGCTGCTTTCAACCATGTCGTTGATTAAATGACCCACTTTGAATTGAAAATATCCATAAGTGAGGATCGCAATGATCGCAACGATAAGTCCAAAAGCTGTACAGTTAAGAGCTTCGGCAATCCCTTTTGATAACAATTCTGCTTTTTTTGCGTCATCAGCTTTAGTTACAGCTGCAAACGATGCGATCATCCCTGCAATTGTTCCTGTTAGACCCAAAAGAGTTGCAAGGTTTCCGAACACAGCAAGGAAGCTGACCCAACCTTCAATTTTTGGTGTTTCACGCAGCACAGATGCATCCATTGCCACCTGAACTTCTTCATCAGGTCGCTTATTCAGAACCTGAACCAATCCCGCTTTAAGGGTATTTGTGAGCGGTGATGGACGGCTATCGCAATACGAAATTGCTTGCTGAACATCGCCTCTTAAAATCATGCCAAAGATATGTTCGTTAAAATCAGACTTGTCCACTCCCGATTCCTTGAGAATCATCAATTGCTTGATAATCACAATCGTCGTAAGAATTAAAAGTCCCAAAATCACAAACATGACCGGGCCACCAACTTCGAAAGCATGCAAGATGAAATTTTGTGATTCCTCTTGCGCTGCCGCTTGCATTACGTTCTCTTCCACTTTTTCCTCCTCCAATAGAGTTTAATTTTTTAAATCCAATTACTTTCCAGAAAACGCCAAGGGATAAAACACTTGGACCGTTTGGTTTTGCGGAGGCTCTGGGAACCTCCAGGTTTTCATACGATTCACAATACAATTTGAGAGACGATCGTTGTTGAGTGTGGATTTATCCCCACTCACGCTCGCTCGCAAAACTCGTCCTTGTTCACCAATATCAAAATCTAAAACCACTTTACCGCTTAACCCGCGATCTGTACTGAGCGCAGACTCATAACATGACTGCAAGGTTCTTTGGTTGTTAAGGAACACCTGGCGAATTCCGTTGCGATCGATATTACCGCCGTATGATTCCCCGTCGCCGCCTGGTAAAATTGTGACTGAGCCTTTGCCGCCAAGGCCCACTCCACCGAAGCCACCGGATCCCATGCCAAGACCTTTTCCACTGGAAACGCCCTGAACACCGATGTTGGATTTTCCGTTACCGCCGCCGGTCTCTTTGAACTTGCTGCCAAGTCCTTCGCCGGCACGATCTTCACCAAATCCACTCTGTCCCGTAGCGCTGTCGGCAAGCCCCGCAAGTTCGCCTTTACCTGAGTACGTATTGGAAATTTTATTCTGTTTTCCACCGCCACCAAACACACTAAAGATTCCTGATTTACTAGGATCCTTAGTTACGCTTTCGGCCTGAGCTCCATCTTTCGGCGCTGTTTTTACAGATCCACCCTGCTGCACAGATCCAACTTGATTGCTCTTTGGCTTGTTTGGATTTGGTTTCATGGACTGAGCCGCTTGACCATTTCCGCCGCCAGCTTTTGACGCTTGCTTCACCGGTTCGCGTTTTTCTACGACCTTAGGAGCGTCGGCCACTTTTTCAGTCGGCTTATCTTTCTGTTGAACCTTTTTAGGCGGTTCTTCAATTTTCTTCTCTTCCATCTTCAGCTCTTCCATTTTGGCGGGAACAACTGTGTTCTTCGGTGGAGGAGGAGGATTTTCGATAATTAGAGCGGTACGGTATTCGTCTTCGTCTTCGATCTTTTTAT
>JAYUKO010000018.1:0-6055 GCA_043764415.1 Bdellovibrionales bacterium
TGACATGAAGACTCCAGTGGAATTTGAAAAGAGTTTTGAAATTTAACTAACGCGGGAAGACTCAGGAGTACTCCGGTCGAAATTTCGGGGTAACCGCAGTACATTCAATATTTATGCTCAAAATGTACTATCTAACGAGGTAAAGATCGATACTGTGGAGCCCTTTAATCAAGGCGTAACAATAAGTTTTAACAGTTCACATTTGCCAACACTTCCTCTTAAATTTATTATTGTTGGAACAAATCCTTTGCAGATAGTAGATGATACATTAATCTATACGGAAACTGAGGCAACGTTCACCAAAAACACTATCAGTACAGCGGATGATTTTGTTATTCCGTTACATTCTCAAACAAATCATTAGAGATCCAAAATATAAGCTAGTCTTTAGTCTGGAATTAGCAGCTCAGTTGAAAAATCCCCCACGGTTTGTAACAATAAAATCTGTGGGGGCCTATGACGGATCTCGAAGTTAATTACCGCGCTGAAAAAATCTGGAATCAAATCAGCGAAAAAAATCTGACGGCAGCGGATGTTTATCACATTCAACAGTCCTTTGGTTACGACATTGCCTGTGGAATTTTATATAAAACATTTAAAGAACAACCGGCGTTCGTTGAATTTGCGAAAGGCGCCGAAAATTCGCAGTCCGCAAAGGGCTCTTTTTACAACAATGCCAATCGCGATGTGCTCGCTGCCGTGTTTGTGCACAATCCGTGGGAATCTCGCAAGACCAACGAGAATTATCAGTGGCGCCTGAAAAACGTGGCGGCAGATATGGGTTTTGATTGTGCCTATCCCGAAATTTCTTACCGTCGCTCTGTATTTCCAAATGCCTACACCTATCAAGAGACCATGAAGCGTTGGGCAGGGCGGGATGTAATTTTAATCACGCAAGGGTTGGCCAGCCTTGAGATGCGATTGGTTTTAGAAAAAAGTATTCAAATCAACGCCAACATCATTGGTTGGTTGAATGTATCTGGAATGACCTACGGAACATCTTTGCCGGCCACCGACCGCGATACTTTTTATAAAATCAAAAAATACTTTAACGACGACTATGCAGTTCTTCCCGAAGTGGCTCGAAGTAACGGGTTTTGTTACGGTCCTCTAAAAACCAATCAACAGATCGAAATGGTCAATATGGTGGGGATTCGACCACAAAGATATTTTCACTTTTTCGAAAAAAAGCGCGAACAAGAGCTGCATTACTGGGGTCCGCATGATGGCTACGTGACCATTGCCGACTATTTGCAAAAGCCTGGCGTGACCTGGCCGTTTTGGGGACAGAGTCATTATTTATCTACGGAGATATACAAGCGACGTTTTCAGTACGCACTTCATTGGCTTGTTTCAAAATATCGCCACAAAGATACAGTGAGCCTGTAACCACAATCGCGTCTTCCGGTCCCGAGCTGTTGAGGGCAAAGTTTAATGCATCCACAGGTTTTTCGAAATAAGGGTGTTTTGTGTTCTGTGGTTCAATTCCATTGAACTTAGGTTTGGTTAAAATCAGATCCATGTTTGGAATCAGCTCGAGAGAAGTTAAAAAATCCTGATGCATTCGGTTTTTAGAAAGTCCAAATACAATTTTTAAGCGCTTATAAATTGTATTTTGCAAAATCTCTTTCAGCGATTCCAGTCCTTGTAGGTTGTGATCACCAGAAAGATAAACAGGGCAACGGGTGGGGACAGGAAGCGCCGTCATGCGCGCGGGCCACGAAATTTGCGAAAGTTTTTTGAGACCCTGTATTTTCGAAAAACCCAAAAATGAAAATACATTTACAGCCAGCCACATGTTTTGTGCAGCTCGCAGGCCGGGAAGCGCAAGCGGGTAAAGATTGTTTTGATACTGAATTTTATAGAGCGGAAGCCCGGCAGTTTTTTGAATTTCAACATCCGGCGAAAGCACGCAGGTGCGGGATGAGTTGGTAACTATGATTTTTTGCTCCAGCTGCGCGGTGGTATCGTCGCCGTAGGGAACGTGAAAAACCTGGTTTTGCTTTTGAATAATACCAAATTTATTGTCGGCGATTTCGCGCAAGGTGTTTCCGAGAATGTGCTGATGATCAAAACCCAATGTAACAATAATACTTGTTGCATGCGGGATGGCGTTCGTTGCGTCCCAGGTTCCACCGAGTCCAATTTCGTAAATAGCGTAATCCAATGGTTCCAAAGCAAAAAAGACAGCAGCAGAAAATAGAGTGAGACTTTCGAAGTGCGAAAGATTCCATTTTTCGATGAGGAAGTAGTAAGACTCGCACAGGCTTACAAACTGGGCGTGCGAAATGGGCGCGCCGTTGACGCAAATTCGTTCTGTCGTGTCGATAAGATGTGGGGATGTGTAAAGGCCGACTTTTTTGTTTTGCGATAAAAGAAGTTGTTCCAGGGTTTTCGCCGTGGTGCCTTTGCCGTTCGTGCCGGCAATATGAATCACTTTTTGTGGTTGAACACGCTCCAGTAGTCCTGCTTCTTTGAGAGCGTTCTTAGTGTGCTCAAGGCCGGGGCGAACTTGCGGCATGATATTGCGGGATTCAAGCCAGTGCACCCATTCAGAGTAGGTTTTAATCATAAAGCCCCTGCGAGAGCTAGTTGCGATTTTTGCAGTCGCTGATGGGCTTCAAGATTGTGAATACGCAAATACTCCACCTGCGAAAACAACTGCGCCGAAACTCCAAGGGTTTCAAAGTCACGTTGCGAAAACGTCTCACCACACCAAAGATTCATAAAAGACTTTCGCGAGTGACCAATTAAAAGTGGCAGATCGTAGGATTTAAATTCGTTCAGGTCTTGCAAAAGCGATAACGATTGTAGGGGTGTTTTCCCAAAACCAATACCTGGGTCAAAAATAATTTTTGCTAAAAGATTTTGTGGCAGGGTCGACATTTTTTTTTCAAGCCAGGATTTGAGTTCCGTCGTGGGATTTTGAGTCGTCGGTAAAACGGTCTTGGGATCGGCAGGAACGCTTAAGGAATGCATCAAAATAGTTGAATCAAAATGCGCTGCCGCCTCTTGCATTTTCGGTGATACCAGGCCACCAACATCATTAAGAACACTCACGTTGTAGGAGAGTGCCCTCTCGGCGGTTTGCGCGTGACGCGTGTCGAGACTGAGTTGGGTGAAGGGGTAGGAAGGTTTGATCTCTTTCCACTGGCTGAGGAGGGGTTCAAGGCGTGTCCATTCTTCGTCTGGAGTGAGCAGTTGAGCCCCGGGGCGTGTTGATTCTGCTCCCAAGTCGAGAAGGGCAGGATGAAGATTTAAAAGTCTCTGCATTTTATTCGGGAGCGCTTCTTGAGACTGAGGGTCTTCTGAAAACGAATCCGGAGTCGCGTTGAGAACAGCTGAAAAAACACAAAGCGGGTTTTTCAGCTCGCGATGTTTTTTTACAATCGAAAGTGTGGCGCCCGCTGGGGTGCCTTTTAACAAATGCATCATTGGCGTGACAACAAAGTTGCGCTGTTCCCAAGCGGGGTGAGGAATTTGCAAACGCGGACTTTGATAAGTGAGAGAGTCGCCATTTTTTGAAAGCTGCAAAATAATATCAATATCCAGAGGGCGAGGAGACCACGTTGTGCGGTCTGCGGTGCGCCCGGCAGCGCGTTCGAGGGCGTGCAGTTGATCAAGCAGAGCCTCGGGCGCAAGCTCGGTTTCGATCCAAACCGCCGTATTTAAAAAAAACTGATACCAAGACTCCGGTGCCCCTGGCGGTAGCAAAGGGGGATTTTCAAACAGTGGAGATACTTTTCGCAGGGTTGAGCACTCGGAGAGCTTAACTAAAGCCGTTTGCAGATGATCTTTGCGGGGCGAGAGATTGGATCCCAAAGACAGAACATACTGATTCATAATTTTGTTTCGATGGTAAATACAGAGCCTGCGATAATTTCTTTGATCGGAGGTCGAAGCTTAAGCAGCGTTGTGATAAGTCGAGATTTTTTAAGCGTCTTCCACTTTTTAAGATATTTTTCTAAATCCTGATGACATTCAAAACAAAGATGCTCAATGGTGGCGTAGTGTTTTTTTGCAAAAGCCTTTTGCGCAACGGCCGACATCTCAGCATAACAGGGCCCATCCTCGATGTTGTCCGATGTCAGCATGCGCGGCGTTTTCGAAAAATAAATCTTTATTTCCAACTGAACCGGTTGTTTGCGAGCCCGCTCCTGAGCAGTGCATCCAAGATGAACATTCCCCGCAATTGCCGGAATTTTAAGCGCTGTTTTCATTCCCCCTGGTCTACCAAACTCTCCTGTAAAAAGGTACGCCGTTCCGCTTGCGGTACGCCGTACCTTTTGGTTGAGATCTGCGTCATAAATGACGCGAGCCTCAACAATAGGGTACGGCGTACCTAAAAAATGCAGAACGACGTATTCTTTTACAATGCTTGCAAAACGAAAAACCAAAATTGTAGCGACGATTGGGCCGGCCTCTGAGAGCGAAGAGATGCTCAAAAAATGTATTATGGCGGGGATGAATGTGGCCCGTCTTAACTTTAGTCATGGTGAGCACGCTCAGCACCAAAAAGTGATTAAAAACCTCTTGAAGCTGTCGGAGACTTTAAAAGCTCCTGTGGCGCTTTTGCAAGATCTCCAGGGGCCCAAAGTGAGAGTCGGTAAAATCAAAGATATCATTTTGAAAGATGGCGATGAGGTTTCGATTGTTGGTAATTTGGAAGCTTCTGGCAAAAACACAATTCCTATCGATATTCAAAACTTACATCAATATATCAAAGCGGGAGATTCGGTTCTCATCGACGATGGCTTGATCGAACTGCGGGCTAAAAAAATCCAAAAAACGCAAGTGATCTGCGAAGTGGTTCACGGTGGAATTGTGCGTACCCGAAAAGGCGTGAACCTGCCGCACACCTCGCTTCCCATGAGCAGTTTGACCGAAAAAGATTTAATCGATCTTAAGTTTGGTCTTACGCAAGGTGTGGATTATGTGGCTTTGAGTTTTGTGCGCCAAGCGCGCGACATCGTGGAGCTTCGTAAACTTTTAAAAAAATCGTCCACACCGATTCGTGTGATTGCAAAAATCGAAATGGCCGAGGCCATCGAGCATCTGGAAAAAATCATCGAGGTGAGTGACGCCGTGATGGTGGCGCGGGGAGATCTGGCTGTGGAAGTAGGGCAAACGCGTCTGGCTGGTTTGCAAAAAAAGATCATCACCATGTGCAATGAAATGGGTCGACCGGTTATTACTGCCACACAAATGTTAGAGAGTATGAAAGATAACCCACGACCTACACGCGCTGAGATCACTGACGTCGTGAACGCCGTGCTCGATGGTTCAGATGCCTTGATGTTATCGGCGGAATCCGCCAGCGGAAAATATCCGGCTGAGTCCATTCGTACGATGCACGACCTCATCATGGAAGTGGAAAAAGAAGAGAACGAAATTTATCATAAGATCAATCTCGACAGCAAAATTGAACACATTCCCGAAGCCATCTCTGTGGGCGCCTCACTGTGTGCTCTGACTCTCGGAGCAAGCGTCATTGTTTGTCTTTCCACCACAGGAAGAACTGCACGTTTGATATCGCGCTTTCGTCCTAAGGCAAGTTTGGTTGCCGCCACTGACCAGGCTCATACATTGCGCGGCCTTGAGTTATGTTGGGGTGTGCAAACACTCCCCATCAAGCACTCTGATATGAATGATGAATTGGTGGGCGAACTTGAGAGATTGCTTCTGTCAAACGGCCTCGTGAAAACAGGCGATCGCGTTGTTGTTACTTTGGGTCTGCCTGTGCAAAAAGGCAATAAGACCAACGCCCTTCGCGTGTTTACTGTGGGCGAAGCAAAAAAAGGAAAAGGCTCAACGAGTAAGCCTCTCCGTTATCAAGTGTTTCCGTTTTAAGAAAGTTCCATTTTTGCAATGGTCTGCAACTGCATATTGGTTGTGCCCTCGTAAATTTGACCGATTTTAGCATCGCGCCAAAATTTTTCGACAGGGTACTCGGAGGTAAAACCGTTACCGCCAAAAAGATCGATGGCTTGGGATGTTATTTTTTCCGCTGCACGCGAGGAAAAAAGTTTTGCAAAGGCGGCTTCCTGAATAAAGT
>JAYUKO010000019.1:0-6049 GCA_043764415.1 Bdellovibrionales bacterium
AATCATTAGATACAACATTCTCCCAGTCGTGCGGGGAAGTCAAACGTCGCAGAAGTGGAGCTGTGATAAAAATGAGACATAATAAAAAGAAACCACTCAAGGCGAGAAGTGTTGAGTTCAGTCCCCACTGATCGATGGAAAAGCCAACGGCAGGTCCTAAAATTGCGAAGGCAAAACGAAAGAGAAAATTAAGAATAGAATTGGCGGTGGCACGCAAAGCTGGATCCATGGATTGGTTGAGTAGGTCTCTCGAGATCACGTTGTTGAGGCCGCGCGCGATATAAATAAGGAAGCCGCAGAGTACGCCGATGGCGCCACCAACGAGCGACATAAAAAAGTAAGCGCCTGTGCAAAGGATTCCGACCAAAAGTAAAGACTTTCCCATACCAAGGGATTTTTCTAAAGACCTTGAGAAAAGCCCAGTAACACCTATCGTTAGGTTGCACGAAGCCCAAAGAACTCCAAACCATACCAGTGGAATTTGCTGTTCCTGCCAATAGCGCTGCACAATCCAAACGGCGATGTAAGTGGCGAGTAGCCACACCACAAAATTAAAACTGAGCAACCGAAGAAACGAATGTTCGTGTAATAGCTGCCGCCACAGTTTTTTTATTTTTTTAATATCCAGGTGTGTTGGCTGATGCCTTTTAGGTTCGCGCAACGTGAGTGCCACAAGGAGAGGAAGCCACGCAAGAACCGCTTGAATGGCGATCAGTTCTTTGTACGAAATAAAAGTGATAAGGGCGGAGCAAATGAGAGCCGCGCTAAATTCGCCAAGGGCTGACGCCATCTGGTTGTGACTGAGAATCCGCGACGAGAGGTCTCGGGAATAGTTGAGGGGAAGAGATTCAAAAAGAATAGCAACGTCGGTGCCGGAAATAAAACTCAGAGCAAGGCCCAAAGAAAACTCGTGGGCTAAAATTCCCCAAAAGCCTGTAGCTTGTGTAAGTATCCAATAGGAAAGTCCCGAGATCAAAGCACCGAGGCACAAACTTTTTTTACGCCCAAAACGATCACTCAAATAACCCGTGGGAATTTCGAAAAGAGCGGCGGTGAGCCCGAAGACAGCTTGCAGTTGAAAAAACTCGTGGGTGCTAATGCCAAGCGAAGTGTAGTACGGATACAGTATGGGAAGAACCACGGCGAAAATCCAAAAAAACTGGAAGCCGTAGATTTTATGAATATTCATCGAGCGGGTCTTTCTCCAAAGATCAACGATCCAATGCGGATCATTGTGGAGCCTTCTTCTATGGCCCATTCAAAATCGTTGGACATACCCATGGAAAGTTCGCGCATTTCCACGTTGGGAATATTTTGTTTTTTGAGTTCTAAAAAAAGCTGTTTTAAAACACGGAAGTTTTTGCGTACATCTTCTTCGATGGGGGAATTTTGCGGCACCGTCATTAGGCCTTTAACTTGGATATGACTCATCTGCGAGATGGCCCGGCAAAGATCAAAAACTTTATCGGTAGCACAGCCCGATTTTTGCGATTCCCCAGATGTATTCACTTCGATAAGTACATTTGTGGTTATATTCTTTTGTTGGGCCCGTTTAGAAATTTCCTGAGCCAGGGAGAGACGATCTACACTGTGAATGAGTTCGCAGCGACCGATAAGATCTTTAACTTTATTGGTTTGCAAGTGACCGATAAAATGCCAACGAAACGGCGAGTTTTCCAGATCCTTTTGTTTGCTAACCAACTCTTGAACGGTATTTTCTCCTAAAAGAAGGTGGTCTTTAGGAAGTGACTGGAGACGTTCCGCACTCACTTTTTTGGAGGCGAGCAATAGCTGAACGTCGGCGCGACGGCGGCCGCTGCGCTCACAGGCCCTTTTGATTCGATCTTCTACTTCGTTATAGCGCTCTTGCATGGCCTCCAAACTACCTTATTCTTGAAAAGGAACCAAGTAAGTTGTAACTTAACCCCATGTTCATAGCCTCTCAAGATCCCCTGTCTGACATCCCCGCGTACTGCGAAAAACAAAACCTTATGGGCAGCCTTGCAAACGTGAGTGCGTTTTTAATGGCGCATACGGAGAACGTAAACTGGTTGGGATTTTATCTTTACGATGGTGCCAGACTGGTTTTGGGTCCATTCCAAGGGAAACCCGCTTGCACACAAATTGAGCTTGGAAAAGGCGTTTGCGGAACTTCCGCGCTCGAACGCAAAACACTTCGTGTCGATAACGTGGATGAATTTCCAGGACATATTGTTTGTGATTCGAATTCGCGCTCGGAGCTGGTTGTTCCGATTTTGCAAAAAAGCCAGCTAGTGGCTGTTTTAGATATTGATTCGCCAAATCTGGCGCGTTTTAATCAACAGGATGAACTTTTCTATCAAAAAGTTGTCGAGAGCCTTGTGCAGCATCTCGACTTTGGAGTTCGACCATTTGGAGTTCAAATATGAGCCTATTTACAGCTTTTATCACCGGCGCCACATCTGGTATTGGTTTAGAGACCGCAAGGCAGCTTGCTCCCTATGCAAAAACCTTAATTATCAACGGTCGCCGGCGAGAACGCTTGGAAAAACTGAAAGATGAACTCTCCGTCAAATGCCAAGTGCACATCGCCTGTTTTGATGTGAGCGCCCGAAAGCAAGTGGACGAGTGGTTTGCGCAAAATCAAAGTATTCTCGGAAATGTGAATGTGCTTTTGAACAATGCAGGTTTAGCAAAAGGCACAGACCCACTTCACAAAGGTAAAATCGAAGACTGGGATGAAATGATCGATACAAATATCCGCGGTCTGCTATATATAACCCGTCAAATTTTGCCGACTATGGTCACTCAAAAACAAGGACATGTGGTCAACATCGGCTCGGTGGCAGGGCGCTGGAGTTATCCGGGAGGTGCAGTTTACTGCGCCACTAAATTTTCGGTGCGGACTATTTCGGAATGCCTGCGCATGGATCTTTTGGGAACTGGCATCCGCGTCACCAACATCGAACCTGGCATGGTGGAAACAGAGTTTTCGGAAGTGCGCTTTCAAGATAAAGAAAAAGCCAAACAGGTTTACAAAAATATGCAGCCGTTGACGGCAAAAGACATTGCCGAGACGGTGGTTTGGAGTTTGCAAAGACCAGCGCATGTAAATATTCAAGAACTAGTCATTTATCCCACGGATCAAGCTTCGATTCGTGATGTACATAGGACGTGATAATGGGTTCCATAGATTTTTTAAAAACTTATACGCTGTTGCCAAATTTTCGCGGAAAAAATTACCTCGGGCAAAAATTATTAAAAGTTCTTCCTAAGAAGTCCTCTTCACAAATACAAAAAATGCTTACCGGGTTTCGTTTGCAATTGGATTTACAAGATCGCATGCAAGCTGTGATGTTTATCAAACGCTGTCACGAGCCCGAAACCGAAATGGTTTTTAAAGAAATGGCAAAATCCAGCAAAGTGTTTTTGGATGTGGGTGCCAACATCGGCTACTTTAGTTTTTTAGTAAAACAAATGTCGCCGCAGTCTAATGTGTATTCCTTCGAGCCGCTTCCGCAAAACATCTCTGCCTATCAAAAAAACCGCGAGTTAAACAATTTTTCGTTGATGTTTTTGCAAGAGCTGTGTGTTGCCGACAAAGCGGGGGACACGGAGTTTTTAATTCCACCGTCCGAAGAAAGCGGTTGGGGCCGAATGGCCCATCGCGATCTGTTCTCGGGAGAAAAAATCAAACGGCAAGTTGTAACGCTGGATGAATTTTGCGAGCAAAACCAACTGACGGCGGTGGATTTTATCAAGATCGATGTGGAAGGTTACGAGTTTAAAGTGTTGCAGGGAGCGCAAAAGCTGATCGAAGCTCAGCGTCCACGAATTTGCATCGAACTCAACGAGCCGTGTTTATTGGATACCGGAACAAGCGGCGAGGAGATCTTTCGTTTCTTTAAAAATCGCAATTATCAGATGCATGCTCTGGATACAAAAATGGGGCTGTTTAAAGTACAAGCCCCTGTTCCTTTTTATAAATATCTCAATTACTTCGCTCTACCGAAGTAGGGCTTAGTACCACTCTACGACTAAACCTTTTGAGCTTTTGTTCATGGTCACAGAACCGGTTTTCAAATCGAAAACGATGTCGCCGACAACTGATTTCATTTCATCAGAAAACAGACGGTAACGAATTATCTTTAGATTCTCTACCGTAAGGCCTTTAGAATCATCTGTTGTTGTTACGAAAGCCACAGGGTCCATTTTATAAGTAACAGCGCCCACGGTGATGGAACCGGTCTGCTGAAACGTAACGATGGAATTATATTTGATGGCTGCCATAGACAAATCAACAGCAGGTAGCTCCACAACCACGGCCGGCTGATCGAGAGCCAATATGACTTTTGCCGTTTTAGGCAAAGATAAGGCCATTGAACTTTGAGCGAAAACCAGAATAGCAGCGAAAACGATAGATAGTGATTTCATGAAACTCCCCCTTTGAGTTGCCGTCAGGTATATCCAAAAAGGCACCAAGTACATAGGGGGGATGCTGTGCGCAATCCGTTTTCACGGATTTTCCACTGCCGCTACGACACGCGCTGAGCGTTATGTCGGCACTCATTGCTTGGAAATGACACCGGCGTACTGCCGCTACGGTAGTAAAACCTAAAAGTTTTTAACTGTTCGGCAACTGACTCGCATAATAAACTGACTGCCCTCGGCTTTAAAATCCTCTCGTAAGTCGTAGTGGCTCGGTAATTCTTGAAAGCCGCGCGAAGACACGGAAGCTTGGATCAACGGCTCCGAGCCTGTTTTGACGTTTCTGCTAAGATGGATCCAAGAGTTTTCTCCATCGAAAGGATCGTTGGCAAAGGCCGAAGTGCCCATCTTATTGTATACGTAGAGAAACGCGTAACTTTCTCCTTTGATTTCAATATTAAACTCTTTAAAATTCGTTGTTTGTCCAACATTGCCGGCAAACTCTCTATCAAGCACAAGCTTCCACCCATTTACATACTCATGCAGCTCTATTTTACAAAAGTAATCCACCGACACTGGTGTGGAAGCGACTCGATACGGGTTGAATCTTGCACCTTCTTGTAACTTAAAATCACCTGCGACTGCGTTTTGGCAAATAATAGCAAATGTGAAAAATAATAGTTTCATTGGAGTCTCCATGAGTTTGGTTTATTTAAGCGAACCAAATGAAAGCGGTCAATCTTCTGTAAGAAAAAATATTGTTTTGAGTTGCCTTCTCTGTATGATGAGCTTGGGGGGAGGTAATGATGTCAGATCTTATTAAGGCAAAAAAATATACTCTTATATCCTGGATGCTATGTATCCTTGGAGTTGCTCTCTTTTCATTGGCAACCGTAAAAATTTTCCCCCTCTTACACTTTCTTTCGAGTAAGAACTATCTCGAAAAACCTTCGCAAAATCCAAACGAATCTCTAAAGATCGAATCTTTGCCAAGTGACCCAGGATCCATCGATTCGGTATTGGATGAAGAAATAGCTAGGACAATAAGAAATGAAAAGCGCATGGAAAAGGTAAATTTTGCTTTAGCTAATTTACACTATTTTCTTATTTTGTTTTTCTTTTCCATGAGTTTGCTTTTTGGCTCTTACCTGATGTTTCGTAAAGCCAAAGCTTAGCGTGTGATGCGCTCACCAAACTGGGCGACGAGCTTTGAGGAACCCTTAGGCACTTTGATTGTATGCGATGCCACCGTGGGTGGAATAAAGCCGTGCACCAGATCTGGATTGAGTTCTTTCAAATAATTGGCATTCACTCCCAAATACTGCGCCAAATTATAGAGATCAGTGCCGCCGGGAACTGACGCCATATCGAATTCATAGGGAACTAGGTATTCGATATCGCGAAATCCGTACAACCCAGGAGCTTTAGCAATCATGGTGGCCGCTAAAATCTTTGGAACGTAATCCGCGGTCTCTTTTGGCAGAACTTGCAACTGCACAAGCTCCCAAAAGTTATTCGTGCCGTATTTTTTAATCAAACCAGTAACTTTGTTTTCACCGCAGTTGTAGCTTGCCGAAACCAAATACCAAGAGCCAAACATTTCGTAGAGATTTTTTTTGTACTTAATGGCCGCCGCTGTGCT
>JAYUKO010000020.1:0-1815 GCA_043764415.1 Bdellovibrionales bacterium
GAGTGCGAACGACTTTGAGATTTCGTCGATATCATTGTGTTGAGCGAGAGAGCTCATAGAACTCCTTTATCGTTTAAACCAGCGTGAACTTTTTTAACACCTTAAATTACTCCCTAAACAGTAGCAATTTCAAGACATTTTCATTTAGATTTTGAACAAGAAGTCATGTGTCATCCACATAACTTTCGCTATGTGGGTTTTTTCCAGCGAAGAGAAAATCGGCGCACAGTTTTTACTTCTAAAACTTGGATGGAGGCCATGTACCTTTTTGTGGCCTCGGGGAGAGATTTCCAAATCTTTAGGGACAAAACAAAGCCAACGACAGTGAAGGGCACAAGAAAAAGGGGCCAATATTGCCAATTCTTAGTTACCAGAAATCCTAGGCTTAGAGACTGAACACCGCTGCCCAGATAAACGAAGCCATCCACGATTCCAGCTGCAGTCGCTGTCGCCTTGCGTCCACCAAAATCCGCAGCCGCCGTGCCCGACATCAGGGAGTGGACGCCGATGACCGCAAACTGCATGGCAATCGCGCAAAAACCAATGGTCCACGGAGATGTAAACAGAAGAGCACTCATTAACAGCATGCATAAAAACATGACAAAATTACAGATAGCCACCGGCGGCCCGCGCCGCGACTGAAAAAAGACGTCGGACATGGAGCCAGCTGTAAAACCGCCCAGGATTCCTGCGACACAAAGCCACAAACCCCAGTGCCTCGTAAACACTTCAGCGCCAACTTGCGGGATCTCTTTGGCGAAGATCGAATACCACTGCATGATTCCATTGCGTAAAACGCCACCGCAAAATTCGATGAGTGAAATTGTTAGCAGAATGGGACTTGTGAAAATGCGATGAAGCAATTGGCGAATCGTAAATTCTTTATCCATCTCGTCGGAGGACGCATCGTGCGTGTCGAAGTCCTCAAAGTTCGCCTGCGACGGCGTGTCTTTTAATATCCACATGTCGATAAGCGCCCAAAATACAAGAACCGCAGAAGGGATAAAAAACACAAACCATGTTGCATCGGTGGTGCCAGTTTCGATAGCGAGGGCCGAGCGTAAAAACTGCGCGAAAGCCGTAGGATTTTCGTTTTGCAGTTTTGTGGCCTTTACAATGGCTTCGCCCCAATCGAATGCAAAATAAACCCCGAAAGAGATGAGCGTTCCAAAGATAGCGCCGAAAATCCCGCGCTCGCGAACATGAAACCAGTACGCTTTTACTTTAATGATGGAGACGGCTCCGTAACTTTGAAAAAACATGTTCATTGCGTAAAGGATAGAAAAAGTGAGTGTAAGATTAAGATTGATGGTTCCTCGCAGATAAACAAAGGTTGCGATCCCCATCATCATGTTGCATATGCTGGAGCCGAGCGCTGCGATGATGATTCCTTTTTTGCCGCCGATTTTGTCAACCAAGGGACCGTTGAGCAAAAACGAGAGACCATAGGTGATGGTTCCAGCCGCAAAAATAATTCCAAAATCTTCCTTGGTCATTAAATCGCCAAAGGCGTTTTTAGAGACATTGAGGTTGTAACGAGCCATATAAAGAAAAGCGTAGGTCATTCCCAACGGAAACCAGTTCCAAAATCGTCGAATCATAAACTTACGACTGTGCTTGAGAGGGTTGCGCGAAAAATACAACCAGATAACGAAGACGAGAAACCCGCCGATGACCAATAAATCCATAGCCGCCCCTATCACCCAAATCCCCAGAAATGGGTTGTTTATTGCTTCTAACCAGATGCGAAGTTATATTGGCATCGTGAATTTGCATCAACTTATAAAACTGATTACACCGCAAACTTTGATTGTT
>JAYUKO010000021.1:0-22413 GCA_043764415.1 Bdellovibrionales bacterium
CCAATGGAGATTGGGAAAAGTTTCGCGGAGCTTTAAATATTTTAACCACAAAAGAGTACGCGCAATTGAATCCAGCGCAGCAGCGCAAATACCGCTTTATTCGCCATCCACTCACTTTACTTTTTCTAGGTGGATTTTTTTACGTGTTCTTTAACCCACGGTTTAATTGGCTGGTGGGAATTATTAAACTTGCGAAGGATCTTTTTTCCACAGCTATTTTTGGTTCTCTGAAAGACGCTAAAAAAATGTTAATAGACTGCCCCTCCAAAAAATGGAAGTCTGCCAAAGAATTCCGTCATATGACTTATAACAATGTGACCCTGTTAATCATTTGGATTGTTATGTGTCGAACCATCGGCACTTATAATTTTTTTATTGTTTATGCAGCAGCCTTATCTCTCGCTGGAGGATTGGGAATTATCTTTTTCACCGCCCAGCATAATTTCGAAAACTCCTATGCCGAGGACAGCGTCAGTGCCGACTACTTTCGAGCCGCCATCGAGGGAACTAGCTACCTCAAACTTCCCGGACTCCTTAACTGGTTCACTGCGGATATTGGCTACCACCATATTCACCATCTTTCGACAGCCGTTCCAAACTACAGACTTGCCGCCTGTCACTACGCTCTGGAAGGACACTTCGTTAACGTTAAACGAATCCACTGGCGAGAAATTCATTTCTCCATCAAGCACTTATTGTGGGACACAGAAACAAAAAAAATCGTTCTCATTTGAGATTCGGCATTCGCTAGTTTAAGCCTGTAACTTATTTTGCCAGTAGCTTTTTTAGCAAGGCATTAGGAAATCGGCGTCGCTGCACGATCGCATAAAAACTCTCTTTAATCTCAGGAATTCGATAATGTTCAACAAGAATTCCAGATTCAAGTTCATCTTTCACCGCTATGGGGGGAACGAGGGCTAAAAATTGGCTCTCTTTAGCGAGAACTCGCAACATGGCAATGTCGTCTACTTCGGCTGCCAGCAGCGGAGTGACGCCAGCGAGCTCCATGGCGCGATCAAACGAATTGCGAATATCGCTTTCGAGACTCGGCACGAGGATATGCTGTGTTGCTAGATCTTTTGGGTACTGAAAGCGTTTTGCTTTTTTGTTTTTGCGACCCACAATGCTGACGGATTGTTGTTTCAATAGATAACTATGAGTGGATGTGTGCAGGTCTGCTTTGGGCATGGTATTCGCCAGCACCACATCCAGCTGCAGCGACTCCAGTTGTAGAAGGAGTTCGCGCATACTGCCCGAGCGAATGACAAGTTCCACGTCCGTACGGCCAATTAACGGTTTTAAAAACTCAATTTGGAAATTCCGCGACAGGGTGGTGATAGAGCCGACTCTCAGCACCTGCTTGCTAGTTTTTGGTTTGCCCTCCAAAGTATTTATCAGCTCGTTGCCAGCTTTAAAAATTGTGTTCGCATAGTCGAGAGCTATTTTGCCGGCTTCGGTAATAATTAATTTTTTCCCTGCTCTTTCAAACAGTGGGTGCCCCAAGTGATCCTCAAGTTTTTTAAGCTGCGAGGACACTGCCGATTGCGAAATATGCAAGCGTTCGGCGGCGCGATTAAGCGCGCCTTCGTTGGCGATGGCCCAGAACAAATGTAAATGGTGGTAGTTTAAAGTCGACATCCAATTATTCTATTAAATAGAACGAAACAGTACAATATATCTATTTTTATAATATCTTAAGTTCCCCTATACTGCAGCCAAATAGGGAGAACTTTTATGATTTTAAACTGGCTGTGGTTCGTGGCGCTGGGACCCATTGGGTTGCTGAGCGTGGGTTTTACTCCCACGTTAGTGGCCAATCAACGTTTCCGACTTTTAAACAGAGCTGCAAAGGTGTTGTCTCTTGTTGGGTTTTTGAGCGCCCTTACCACCTTGAGTTTGCTGGCATTCGAGTCAACTTTGCAAACGCAGCTTCTTGGCTTTCGCGGCATCGGTTTTTCACTATATCTCGATTTGTTAAGTGCCTCGATGTTTACTTTGGTTTCGTTTATCGGAATGATTGTAGTGGCCTATAGCAGAAACTACTTAGCTGGTGATCCTAATCATGGTCGATTTGTAAAATTAATTTCGGTCGCCCTCGGATCCGTTTTGCTTTTGATCATCGCAGGCAATTTTTTTCAGTTCTTGACCGCTTGGGTAACGACAAGTCTGGCTCTTCATCAACTTTTGACATTTTACGCAGAACGGCCGTCGGCGATACTCGCAGCCAGAAAAAAATGGGTGGTCAGCCGCATGGGAGACATCTGTCTTTTGGCTGCGAGCGCTTTGCTTTATTCTGAACTAGGAAGTCTTGATTACATTTCCATTTTTAAGGTAGCGCGCGATGTTGAATCAGCAGGTCTACTATCGTCACCGTTAAATTTTGTTGCCCCTCTTCTTGCCTTGGCGGCACTTTTAAAATCAGCGCAGTTTCCCATCCATGGATGGCTGCTCGAGGTAATGGAGACTCCCACACCAATTTCAGCTTTGCTCCATGCGGGAATCATCAATGCAGGCGGCTTTTTGATTCTCCGATTTTCGGCTTTAGTAAGCTTATCTCCAACCGCAATGAACATGCTCATCATTGTTGGCGCGGTGACCGCGATTTTTGGCTCGCTAGTAATGTTAACACAAACCTCGGTGAAGGTTTCTTTGGCATACTCAACCATCGCGCAAATGGGATTTATGATGCTTGAATGCGGCCTGGGTATGTTTTCGGCAGCGATGCTGCACACTATTGCTCACTCTCTTTACAAAGCCCATGCGTTTTTGTCGTCTGGTGAAACCGTAGCACGAGCACCAGTGCAAAAAGCTCACACCAAGCCAATCTCCTTACAGAAGGCATTTTTTACGTCTTCAATAGCGGTAGCCCTCGCTCTCATCACGGTCACTATTGTTGGTTTTGCCTTAGGATCAACGCTGTCTACCAAACCGGGAAGTGCGACTCTGAGTTATATCTTTATTTTGGGTTTAGTTCCTCTGACTTCAACAATGTTAACGGATCCTCTGAGCTTGCTGCTGCTCATGCGATTTGTCGTTCGCGCAGTGGGTATTACAACTCTGTTTTTTTGGGCGCAATTTTTGGCGCAGGCTTTATTTGCCGGTGTTCTTGGTCAGGAGTCGGGTGATTTAAATTTGCGTGAGATTTTTTTACGGGTGTTAGTAATTTTCGCGTTTAGCGCGGTCATTTTGCTTCAGAGTGTTTTGCCTCGCGTGCGTGGCGAGTTTTGGCTTAAATTTTACGTTCAACTAACAAACGGCTTTTATATAAACACCATTGCCAATAATTTTGCGATTCGCTTTTGGCCAAGTGCCGCACCGAGATCCACCGTGCCTACGTACATTCCGTCCTATGAAAGCCGAGGAGAACCATGAGCACCAACGATACTGTATCGAAAGCCATTCAGCGGGCGTGCAACAAAATTGCGCCTCTTTGGTCGTTAAAGAATTTTGTCGCCGTAAACCCGTTTCTCGGCTTTAGCGACACTTCATTCCACCAAACCTGCGCCACGTTTCGGCGGGTGAATCGCACGGATGTTCTGATGCCGCGCGGTTTTTATAAAGCCTCCTTGAAATCTACTTTCATCGAAGATCAAGATTTGAAAACAGCATTGTCATTGGTTGCAAACTTGGGGCAGGAATATAACTCTGTCGCTTCCATCAAAAAGACCCTCGATAAAGCCGAAGCCCCTCAGAGGCCAAAAGCCGTAGTTGCGACTATTTCTGAAGTATTGGATAAATTGTCTCAGGGGGACCGCCAATTATCGCGAACTGCTTTTATGATCGACGAGATTGCAAAGTTTTGTGCGAGTTATTACGATGAAGGGCAGGCGCAATTGGCGTTTCCGCTCAAAGAACAACCCCTTTTTTCGGCGTGGCTGATCTTGCAAAAATTCGATAGAAATCCCGAATTTATGGGTCTTGGGCATTTTCGCGAGTCCATCGAGAGGGTACCTAAGACTCCAGGAGAGGCCATTCAATTTGTGGTTGAAGCCCTTGGAATTCCACCACGGGCGGTGGAGGACTATCTTTATCGAGCCCTTTTCGATATTAACGGCTGGGCTTCCTACGTTCGACATCTTGTTTGGAAAAGCGAACTTAAAGGCGAAGAAAACAATTCCCTCGTGCAACTTTTAGCAATTCGCGTGGTTTGGGGATATGCGCTTTTTCTGGAGCGCACCGACGAAACTTTTAAGACGGAGTGGAAGCTGGCTATGCAAGAAGCTGCTCAGCTACCAATGGATCATGATCTCAGTGGAGACACGGAATTAGCCATCGACGTTGTTCTCCATGAAGCTTACGAACTGGCTTATCAGAGACGCCTTTTTAGATCGATGAACGAGGCAACCGAATCGCAGGTTCCAGCAGCACAGCGCCCAGCTCTGCAAGCGGCATTTTGCATCGATGTGAGATCCGAAGTTTTTCGCCGAGCGCTGGAGAAGTCCTGTACAAGTGCAGAGACTATTGGCTTTGCCGGATTCTTCGGAATTCCTTTGGAGATTGCCTCCGACGGAGCCGAGCCATCGAAAGAACAGTGCCCTGTACTTCTGAAACCATCTTATAGAGTGAACGAACTTGGAAGATTGCGAAAGCAAGTTTCGGACTCATGGAGACGCTTTAAATTATCAGCTGTTTCCTGCTTTGCGTATGTTGAAACCTTTGGAGTACTGGCGTTTTTCGATCTTATCAGTAAAACATTTCGGCTTTCTAAGCCCTTGAAGCCGTCGGTTGGAAAAACTCACATTCAGAGAGTTAATGACTTTGACAATTATTTAACCGACGCGCAAAAGACCCAACTTGCAAAAACAATACTTCAGGCTATGTCTCTTAACAAAGATTTTGCGCCCCTCGTTTTGCTGGTGGGACATGGTAGTTCTACTGAGAACAACCCCCACGCCTCGGGATTAAACTGTGGAGCCTGTGGCGGCCACTCCGGCGAAGTGAATGCTGTCGTTTTGGCAAACATTCTCAACGAACCAGCGGTGAGGGAAGGCCTCCGTTTAGAGGGTAAACTTATACCTAACGACACCTGGTTTTTAGGCGGCCTCCATAACACGACGACGGATGAAGTAACGGTCCTGGGGATCGAGCAGGCTCCAGATACAGCAAAGAATAAAATTCAAGCGCTACAAGGATGGCTCGCAAAAGCGACCGATTTAAGCCGCAACGAGCGCCTGCCGGCATTGTTGCCCAACAAAAAAAATAGCGCTAAGGCAGAAGTCTTCGCGCGAAGTCTCGATTGGTCACAAGTACGACCGGAATGGGGGCTGGCTGGCAACACAGCTTTTATTGTGGCACCTCGCACTCTCACTAAAAACGTGGATTTTGGCGGTCGTGCGTTTTTACATAGCTACGACTGGAGTTCCGATAGAGATTTTTCTGTGCTGGAGCTGATCATGACGGCACCGATGGTTGTCGCTAGCTGGATTAATCTTCAATACTTTGCATCGACTACAAATAATCAGGTGTTCGGTGCGGGTAACAAAGTTTTGCATAACGTGACGGGAACGGTCGGAGTCATAGAAGGGAATAGTGGGGATCTACGTGTCGGATTGCCTTGGCAGTCTGTACATAACGGGCGCGAGTTTGTTCACCAGCCCGTGCGACTCAACGTAATTATTACGGCGCCGATCGAAGCAGTGAATGGGGTTATAAAAAAGCATTCCAGCGTTCGTGATTTAGTGGATAACAAATGGGTTCATTTGTATGCACAAACTGACGAAGGCAAAGTATCGCAAAGGTATTTGGGAAATTTGAAGTGGGGTATCGTTTAGGCATTTGCACCTTTAGCGGATTGATGCCTTATCCGTAATCAAAGAAACGACTTTGCACTAGCCAGATCAAAATTACGTCGGCATGATAAGCTGACATATGCACGATGTCAGGCAGCTAAAAGTACTCACAGGGTTTCGTTTTTTTGCGGCTGTCCACGTTGTTTGCTTCCACAACTTTTATTTATTTGGTGATCTGCAAGTTCTACCTTCATTTGTTCTCAAGTTTGTTCAGGCAGGAGACGCGGCAGTTGCCTTTTTTTTTATTTTATCGGGCTTTATTCTTACACACGTGTATAGACAAAAATTGAATACCGCGAGCGAAAAAAAGGATTATTTAATCTCTCGAGTTGTTAAACTTTACCCCCTTTATATTGTTGGACTGCTGTTGGATTCTCCGAGGGTGATGCATTATTTTTTTTCTACAAACGAAACTGGAATCGCTTTTTTAAAAGCCAGCATCAGTGGAGCTGCTTACATTTTAATGATTCAGTCATGGTTTTCGCCCGTCGCAGCCGCTTGGAACCCGCCCGCTTGGTCGCTGTCTTGCGAAATGTTTTTTTACATCATATTTATTTTTTTGTTAAAACCCTTCCTCAATCTTCAAAATAAAATTCCAATGATGCTGATATGCTATTTCATTCCTTTAGTTCTCTTTGCGATACTTTCGCAGGTTCTAAATATTCAGAGTCCTTTATTCACCGTTGGTTGGATTGCTTTTCCACCGATAAGAATGTTTGAATTTTTCATGGGCATACTTCTTTACGGCTTGCTTGAACAAAAGGGTGTCGTAGCGCAGTGGGTGCAAAGAAACTCCTCGCTCGCGTTTTGGTCGGCACTCGTCACTTCGGTGGGACTAACGCAATTTTACAATGCTCCCATCGATGGGAAGATTTTTTCGCATCTATTATTGGTGCCCTTGTTTTGTGTCATCATACTGAGCGCCAGTTATGATGACGTTGTTTTCAAAAGTTTGTTTACGAATAAGATAACAAATTATTTGGGCCTATCCAGCTACGCAATTTATATTCTTCATCAGCCGTTAATGAGCTATTTTTTACCGTTGATGCAACCTTCGCTTGTTCTTGGCGGAATTTACTTTATTGCGCTGCTACTTGTCGGCTGTTTGGCCCATCAGATTTATGAAAAGCCCTTGCAAATGAAGATTGGCAAAAAGCTGAGAAGTCGGTTGGGGTAAAAGTTACTGCGGCGTTCCGCCGGTTTGCCAAATTCTCACAAGCTCTCGATCTCGCTCTGACAACATACCGGTAGGAGGCATGGAATTAAGTGAGTCGTTCATTCGTTCAACCATCAAAGCGGCAGCGTTTTGGGCGCTGGTGTAGTTTGATAGATTCAAGCCAGCTCGTGGGTTTGCTCCGCTATGGCAAGACACACAAGCGCGGTTTATGACGTTTAAATTTACGTCTGTAGACATCAACTGCGTGTGCGTTACGGTGGTGGGGAGTGGTGGTTCGGTACCGCCCGTTGTGCCGCCGCCGGTGGTTCCACCGATAGTGCCGGACTCTGTTTGCAGGCGCCCAAAGGCGATTGCAAAACTATCGCCCCCTCTTACGGACGTTACAGCCAAGGCATTGGCGGCGTTAGGTGCCAGGTTAAAGTCAGTCATAGAAACAATCAACGCGCTCAACTGGCTAAAAGTAGTCACGTCGTAAAGTTTACTTTCGTTGATACTAAAAAAGATTTTATTAATTCTGTAAGGCGTGGTCGCATTCTCTTTCAGGCGAACTGTGGGATTACGAAATTCGTAACCGCGATTCACAAGTCCAGAAACAGAAACTCGAACTTCGATTGAAAAAAGCATTAAATACTTACCGCGGTCTGCACTCGAAGCCATTTCGTTGGCCAGATCCCATTCGAGCTTTACCCAAGGGTTACCAGTGCGCGCGTTTTGCATAATTCTGGCATCGCTTTTATGTAGGGTGAGCATTTCTAACCCGGGGATCACATCATCACCGGAGTCTTTCGCGCATTTGGCAAAAGATTCTTCTGCCTTGGTCCATGCGGTCTGACTGCGATCGACGAGAGATTGATTCATAGCTCCGGTGATGGTGGCTTGGTGGGCCGCGTTTAAAAAGTTTCTTTCAACACGGGTCCGCCCCAAACTGTTAAAGGCATTGTAAGCTGTTTGGAAATCGGCGTTGGCGAATGAGCCCAAGCCAGGACCATTTTGATGGCAAGTGGCGCACTTATTTTTAAACGTTTGGTAGTAGGTGGAGCCAAAGGTATTCATCAAGGGAGCTTCGCAACTTCCTGAAAACTGCGTAAAGCTCGCCGTGACTCCGTCGTGCACGGGAGCTCCGCAGTTTTGAAATAACAAAACTGAAATCAAAGCTGCGATCAATAAAACAAAAGTGTTCTTATGCAACTTTAATCACCTGACTCAGAACCGATGCATCGAGAGCGTTTCGCCCCACAACTCTGCTAAAATCACCAATCCTCTTGTTAAATTGTAAGTAGTTGGCAAATACGGCCTGTGCCCCGCGGGAAGGGTCGTTGCCGATTGGGAACTTATCATCCGCAACCTGCGCATCTGTAAAATGACCAATCTGATTTGCACTGACTGCCGGACGCCGTGTGGGATCGTACATAAATATATACGACGCTCCCGCGCTTCCGCGATCACTGGTCCATGGAGCGGTTCGCGAATCGGAGTCGGGTGAGTTCACTGCGCCATCGCTCGTGACATAAAGAAAAACCGGTTTCTGTAAAGCTTTGGCAGTTTGTAAAATTCGACCGATGGTAACTCCCGCGCCGCGATCACGAGTATTGCCGGTATTACGTGAGTTGTCGTGGTAGTCGAAGCCACCCATCACAAGTCCCGTTGCGCCCGCATAGCCTTGTAGAGCGTTGTAAACCATGGAGCCAAAGACGTAATCATTGGAACCCTGATTCGAATTATTATTGATTTGCCAAATCGTGCCGACGGCAGCGTTGAGCACAGGATTTACTGCGCCACTTCCCTCTTCGACAAGGGCTTTGTTTTTAATTCCGGCACATTCGACAAGTTTTTGCAGCTGTTCGCCGGAATTCATTGAAGCCAGTTTTCGCGACTGTTGTTGGCTGAGGCCAGAAACAAGACTGGCGAGTTTAATTTTTTGCGCTTCGTTGAGTTGTGTTCCAATGGCCGCCGAGTAACCCAGTGAGTTTGTAATATCCCGGAAGCTTCTAACAACAAGAGGAGTCGGTGGCAATAACACCGCGGGCATGTCATCCACGCCGGTGCTTGTCGAGCGTGTTCCAAGATTGGGGAGATGTGTGCCGCTTAAACCAGCCTTAACCACCAGACCAGAAATATTTGAAGCGTTTTCGCTGGAGTCATCGCGGGAACGCACACAAACGCCGATAAAAGACGTTCGCGAAATTGTATCTGCATCTGCGATACTGCGAATACCTTCGAGCATTTTACTTAGCAGAGCGCCATTTTCCGTGCCAGCAAAAGTTCCGCCACCAAACTCGCGTTCGATGGGTAATTGGTTGTTGCCTAATCCCATTTTATTGTACGAAGCCAACGGCGCGCCAGAGGCGTTCATGGGCACGAAATTGCTCGACATCGCAGCTCCGCCCGCAAGATTTAGATGAATAAACGGAGTGAGAGACGAAACGCTGCTTGCACACTTTGCCGCAGATTGTGCCGAAGCTGTGGAAGAAAGTAGTAGTTGCATCATTTGCGGTGCAAACAAAGTTCCTGCAAAAGGAATGATGCCGTGAGCGAGAAGCTCCCGGCGACTCACAGGTTTACTGTGACCGGTTTTTGCCCAACTTGGTGTTTCTTGTGATTTATTTCTTTTCATAATTACGTCCTTTAAAAAATGAGCGCATCAAAACTTGATAAAAAAGCCGAACAGACTGACATATAAAATGCGGAGGTTTTTGCAGTTTGACCCTGCTCCGCCGACGTTAAAGTGGCTAAATATTCAGTGCGATAATCAACAAATAGTTTCGCCTCGTTTTCGCTTAAGTCACGAGCCCAAACTTTTTGTGAAAATCGAGCCAGGACAGCCTCATAGGATCCCACAGTAATTGTTGAAGGGCCGGTGTTAAAATTGACTCCGGTAAAAAAAGAGCGAGTGGCACCCGCCGTTCGCTCGGAAGTGACAAGGCTGTTACAGACTTCGCCAGCTAAAGATGTGGCAGATAAAAGCATGGGTGCATTCATCGACGACAGGTAACTGTTAACGGCAAAGGCGGAGTTACGGATATTAAATTCGTTTCGTACGGCGGTGCTTGAAACACTCTGACCTGTCACATTCAACATCGAGGACAGGGCTTGATCGGCGTTTAAAAGCGCATACGGCAAGTCCTCTGATTTAGACACGGAGCTTGATTCGCTGGAAGAACTTCCCAAAGAATACATTTTGCTTGGTGAACAGTTAAAACCCAAAACGGAGAGCAGGCTGCCTACGATGATGAGAATTGAAAATTGCATCATGAGTCTTTTATTTTTGGTAATCACAAAGCCTCCTTATAGCGGCATTGCGGATGTGTCGCGACAAGTTCGAATAATTTTTTAAAACGATAATTCTGGGATTCCCACTGGATTCCAAGTTGTGTAAACAGTAGTTTTTGATTTTCTTCCGCCAGGTCTCTACGGCAGATCGTATTGAAAACACGTTTTGCCATGCATTGACTAAAGCGCTGTGTGCTGGCGATGGCTGCACCAAAGCCCGCAACCCCGTTACCTGACATTGAAGCAGGCGAGCGCCAACCGATTGAAAGGGCATTAGCTCCGCGATTGGCGTGATTCACCCAACTGTCGTCGCGAGTGACGTAGCCACCAGCGTACATATTTCCGTTTTTATTCAGCTTGTTCATCACACCGCTTGCGTCGTTGTCGGCGTCGCGGCCTTCGATACCGTTAACCGCAGAGTGGAGAGCAGCACCGTTATTAAAATCCCATTTTGCAAAAGCGCCACGGAAGCCATCCATGATGGTATGACAGCCCTTACAGGTGGTTTGAAATTTCGTGTGGTCGCCGCCGGGAAAGCGGTCAATATCTCGACCGATTCGAATATCTGAGGCCGACGTATCAGCCACTTGGTCGATGGTGGCACACATAAATTCGCGAAAAGCGAATTCAACCAAGCGACGGTTGGTACCCGCAGTGGCATGGGCCTCGATGTAAGCGCGTGAGGTGAGAACTCCGGCGGGATCGGGATTGGGGATAGTGGTGTTGGCATTGTTGATCACTAAAAGCTGCCCATCGCGCTTTTCCAAAACATCGCCCAAATTTAAATTATTACTTTCGAGGGCGGCAAAGTGTCTGTTGGAGGCAATAATATCGGCTCCAATCGCCACGGGAATCGTTGTTCCTGCGGGAATGCGTGCATCGGCTGCCGCATAGTAATAATTCCCCGTTAAAAGCTCGCGTCCATCCAAATCATCGCGCGTGATTCCAATGACGGCTGCGGCAAAATCATTAAACGGAGTGCGAATGGTTTCTTCGCGGGTGGACATTTGCAAAGCCAATTGTTTAACAGTGATGTTGTAAAATTGTGGCTGCATCATCGCCAACTGCACAGCGCCAGCGGAGTTCTTCGAAGAAATCAAGGTGCTCATTTGTTGAAGAATAGCGGCGTCGCTTGGCCAACGGACACCAGTGATTCTTTCAAGAATCCACTTTGCCTCTTTGTCGGCATCGGACTGGGCGAAGACATTCGCTCCAGCAAATAGTATAAAAAACCCTATTAATAATCTTTTCACTTTTCCCCCCGGACGTGCCCAGATTATGTTAAAACCTCTCATGTAAGCTCTGTCAGAATAATCGACATACGTCTAGCTTGCGAACAAATTCCAAATGTGTTTTAGATTGAGATGAGTACTGATCGTTTTTGAGACACAACCTAGACGAAGCGATAATTGACTAAAAAATTGGATACTTTAACATGGAGACACTATGAGAAAAACAAACCTAAAATCAAAAACCATCTGTTGCCTAAGTTTTTTTGTAATTTTTGGAATCGCAAATTCTTGCTCCAGTGCGAAACCTCAGCGCACAGTTTCGCAAGTGAAAGAGGTCAGCGCTGTCGCTCCCGCCCCCGTTACTGAGAATAATGACGTCGCTCAATTTAAAAAAGCCATGGGGCTTGTGGATGGTGAATACGAGGCCACAAATGATCCGCAGGGAGTGTGTCCCGTGGGGCCACTTGTGGTTCGCGCTGATGGTGATGAGATGACAATTATGATTGGTGCAGAGCTCATAATTTCGAAAGCGAAATTAGGTCGCAACCGAGCGAGTTATTCAGAGGGTGGCTGCCAGATTGTGATGAATGTAAACCAAAATGCTGGAAAGATTACCAGCAAAAAAACCCAAACTTGTAAAAAACAGGTTTATGTTTTTTCAACGACCCTTGAAGTAAAGAATGAAGATATTTTTTATTCTGTAGAAAATTCGCAGAATGCAAAACGAAATCTAAAGGTAGCCTGTCGACTTGAGAGGCAAAAATGAGAAAAGTTCTCATAAGTTTTCTATTTTTAGTGTCTATAGTTAGTGGTGCTGAAGTCACCCGGCCAGCTCCTCGACCCGTTAACGGCGAAGCTACGGCAGTGCCCATGAATCGCTTTGCTGGTGCGTGCACTGAGTTTATGTCCGCTGATGGAACCTTCGGACCGTGGGGTGATGCCTTAATGTCTGCTTTTGAGCGAGTGGGAACAGACTGTATTTATCAGTCGGATTGGTCTGCGATCTGTCCTGGATTTGTTAATTTTTCTGAGAGTAAAAAAAGGCAATTGATGGTTTTTGCTTTTGCGGCAGTGGCAGATGCAGAGTCGACATGCAGACCGAGGGCTCAGGCCCAGGGAACCACGGACTTAGCCGTTGGACTTTTTCAATTAGAAAATTCACGGCGCCAAAGAAATGCAGCCGACCGCCACGACCTTTGCAGCCCCGACGCCGCCGTCAGCCAGCCTAAAGATATTACTTTTCAAATGCAATGTGCCGCAGGAACATTCTACGACTACCATTGCAACCGCTCCGATGATCGATACACGCGTGTTGGGCGAGGCGGATACTGGCAAAAATGGCGACGAACCAATCGTGCCATCAGCGTAGACATCAGTCATTTTCCAGGCTGCACATAACTGTCCAGTCAAGTGACACAACAAAAACTCTTAGACAGATTTTAACGTCATAACCAATTTATGTGTTCAGGTTCGGCTGAGGAATTGCATTTCAATATTCGTATGACGAAGTATTTCCTTTTAGTAGGTATAAGTTTTGGTTTTTCCGCTCCCGAAAATTATCGCTGTTTGACTGATGCGGACGGAGAGTATTCCCGAGAGATGGAACATCTGCTGTCCGCTCTGCAAAAGTCCACAATTGAGCCTGCGGCGTTCGAAAAACAGCGCCAGGAGCTTTATGTGAATCTCGAGCAAGGCCAAGAACGATGTGCCCGTCTACTCACAGTTGATTACATTGAAGAAAACCGGCGGATTCCGGCAAGTATTCCAGCGAGTATTCCCGAGACCCAGGTTGCCGAATAGATCGTCCTAGGATATGACGTGAGTCTATTCAGGAGAGGCAATGCTGAACAAAAAAATCATGCTTTTAGGCTCTGGTGAGCTCGGTAAAGAGTTTGTGATCTCTGCAAAGCGCTTAGGTTTGCAAGTGGTGGCCGTGGATCGTTATGCCGGCGCGCCTGCCATGGCCCTGGCTGATGCCTTTGAAGTGGTGGATATGCTGGATGCCAATCAGCTTGAAGCGGTGGTGCATAAGCATAAGCCTGATATTATTGTTCCCGAAATCGAAGCCATTCGTACGGAAAAACTTCAGGAGTTTGAGGACCGCGGGATTCAAGTGGTGCCCACGGCACGGGCCACGCATTTAACCATGAACCGCGATGCCATTCGCGATCGCGCGCGCCATCATCTCAAATTAAAAACCGCAAACTATGCCTACGCGGAGTCGCTGCAAGAGCTGAAAGAAAAATGTCAGCAGGTGGGCTTTCCAAACGTGGTTAAACCCGTGATGTCGTCCTCCGGGAAGGGACAGTCTGTATTAAAGACGGCAGACGATGTGGAGGCTGCATGGGCCTACGCTGTTGAAGGCATGCGTGGCGACAAACAGAAAGTGATTGTTGAGGAATTTATAAAATTTGATTTTGAAATAACGCTTCTGACGGTAAAGCAAAAAAAGGGAAAAACTGTTTTTGTAAAACCCATTGGGCATCGGCAGGAGCGAGGCGATTATCAAGAATCCTGGCTGCCCGCTAAAATGAGCCCGCAGCAGCTTCTCAAGGCACAAAAGATGGCTAAAAAAGTCACTGATGATTTGGGTGGGAGTGGCTTGTTTGGGGTGGAATTTTTCGTCACTAAAAAAGATGTTTATTTTTCCGAGCTTTCACCGCGACCCCACGACACGGGAATGGTTACTTTAATTTCACAAGATCTTTCGGAATTCGATTTGCATCTACGAGCTGTTTTAGGTCTACCCATTGCGGAGATCAATTATTACGGACCCAGCGCTTCGGCGGTGGTTCTCGCAGAGGGGGATTCAGAAAAGTTTGTTGTTGAAGGTGTGGATAAGGCCTTAGCGGCTCAGGATGTGGACGTTCGCATCTTTGGAAAACCTTCAACGCGAAAGTACCGTCGCATGGGCGTGAGCCTGGCGCGCGCAAGGACGATAGAGCTTGCTCGTAAAAAGGCGAAGAAAGCCGCAAGTCACATAAAAATCGTTTCCGAGGATTGAGATTGCAAGAGCCGAGCTTTAAAAAAGTTTATATTGAAATCAGCAACATTTGCAATTTGCAGTGTACGTTTTGCCCTGTGGTGGATCGCGATAAAAAAGTAATGTCGGTAGATTTTTTACGGCAAACATTGCGACAAGTAAAACCCTATGCCGAGCGTGTATGCTACCATGTCATGGGAGAACCCCTCAATCACCCGCATTTTGCAGAGGCTGTAGATGTGGCTGAGCAGGAAGGCGTGAATCTCGAAATCACGACCAACGGCACACTGCTCACAGAGCCGTTACAAAAAGTTTTGCTGTCTCCTGCCATCGCTCAGGTGAATTTTTCGTTGCAAAGCTTTGTGGATAATTTTCCAAAGTCCGATCCAAAAACTTATTTTGCAAAAATCTTGCAGTTTTGTGCACTGGCCGAAGAGCAACGGCCAGAACTCTATATCAACTTTCGTTTTTGGAATCTGCAACCCAACGAATCCCATAACGACATCAACGAGTTCTTTTTAACAACCCTCGAAAAAACCTACTCCGTGCAAATCAACCGCACAGTGGACCCCGCGTTTAACAAATCAAAAAAAGTGAAGGGCCGGCTGTATTTGCATTTTGATTCCAGATTCGAGTGGCCAAGTAAAACGGGTGATATTTTGCAAACCCAGGGCACCTGCTGGGGCGCCCGCTCCCAGCTTGCAATCCATGCCAACGGGCAAGTGGTGCCCTGCTGTTTGGACAAAGAAGCTGATATTCCTTTGGGAGACCTGACCTCAGAGTCCTTTCACCAGGTCTTGCAAGGAAACGCCTACCTTTCGGTAAAAGAGGGTTTCGAAAACAACGAGCTTCGCGCAGATCTGTGTCGCCGGTGCAGTTTTCGCCAGCGCTTTTAGTGAGTGTCCACCACATGCGGGTGCAATTTGCGAAGTTTATAGGAATTTTGATGGCCATGGGATACTAAAATCACATTGATTCCGAGAGCTGTTCCCACCTCAAGATCGTGATCCGTATCGCCAATAAGAACTGTTTTTTCTCTATCAACCTTGGCAGCGGCCAAAAGTTCTTCACCCCGATAAAGTTTACTGGCGGCAAACTTGTCGGCAATTCCGTAAACGTGGTCCACATGGTCAAGTAAAGAAAAGTGTTTGATCATGTGATCTAAGTTTTCCTGATCGGATGCGGAGAGAATGGATTGGACCTTACCGCTGGCTTTAATGGCTTTTAGTAACTCAAAGGCGCCGGGCACAAGGGGACAATCAAGAACACCTTTCATAAAATGGCCGACAAACTCTTCGCACAGCTCCTCAAAACATTCTTGCTTTAAATCGAAACCGAGTCGCTCATAGTAGGAGCGAATGGGAAAATGAAAGTTCTCTTTGTAGGACTCCTCGGTGAGGAGCGGCAAACGTCTTTTCTCCAAAAGAAGATTCACAGTTTTGACGGCGTGCTCGATGTCGTTGAGCAGGGTGCCGTTCCAGTCCCAGATAATATGCTCGTAATTGGCGAGGTGGGTGTACAGTTGTTGCATACGCTTTTACTATCGAAAGACTTGCATTTAATCAACGAGAAGATAAAACAAGAGAGTGGGGTTTAGAATCATTATCAGCATCTTATTTTTATCGCTCAATGCCATGGCAAGCCCCCACGGTGTCTCTGCACAACGCCCCCCTGGGGTCTCGTGGAAAACCTTGGCTCGGGAGCGACAGCCTGAACCTCTTAAAAATTTTCGTAAGTCGGCCATTGGCTCCTCCGTTCCTCTCCCAGAGGTGGATCTCAACGAAATTCCGCAGCTCAACGATTACGTGGAGCTCGAAAGAGCATTTCTGTACCTCCGAGATGTTCGTTTTTTAGAGGACCCAGAATTCACAGGACTCCAGCGAAGATCGAGTTGGATATTTCCCGATGACGGGTGTTATGCGCGCGCTTCGCTCGCTATTGAAAATTTGCAAAACCACAGCGCACTTCGGCCGTTAAAGATTTTTGCCTACGGCAACCTCGTGGCAAAAACCTCTAACACCTTCGAGGGCACCGTGACTTGGTGGTACCACGTGGCTCCCATCCTCGGGGCACAAGGAAATTACTACGTACTTGATCCTGCTTTGGAACCAAAACGCCCGTTGCTTTTAAAGGAGTGGGCGTCCCGTCTCGGTCAAAGCCAGTATATCTCGTATAACATTTGTCAGCCACAAACCTACATGCCGTATAGTTCTTGCGACAACCCGGCAAGTAACGAAGACGAAAACGCCGCTTCAGACCAGTTGGGTTTTTTGCCACTGGAACGTGAAAGAATTTTAGAGCTCGACAGAAATCCCATTGAAGAACTTGGCGAACATCCGCCATGGGTGCTATAGATCGTCTGTGAAAATTCAAGATGAAAATCAGAAAGCAAAAGACCTCAAGGTCGGAGTCATTTACGCGCTATTAGCTTATCTGGGCTGGGGCTTTTTTCCCATTTACTGGAAATTTTTAAAGCATGTTCCGTCTGTAGAAATTCTTTGCCATCGTGTTTTGTGGGCCTTTGTTTTTTACACCATCCTCCTGTACATCAAAAATAAATCGATAATTCCTTATTGGCCAAAAGAGTGGAAAAAATTTGTCAGTCTGTTGGCTGGAGCCGCAATACTCATGGGCAATTGGTTCGTCTATATCTATGCGGTGAATTCCAATCAGATTGTAGAGAGCAGTCTTGGGTATTTTATCAACCCCTTGGTGAATATTGCCATCGGTGTGTTCTTTTTAAAAGAAACACTCAGTCTCCCGCAGAAAATCGCCACGGGCCTGGCCACAGTGGGAGTGTTGATTATCTCCCTTGATCAAGGGCATTTGCCATGGATTGCTTTGTTTTTAGCAATTTCGTTTTCGATTTACGGTTTGATTAAAAAACTCAATCCCGTTTCGGGCCTTGAATCCAATCAATTTGAGTCGTTGGCCCTTGTCCCCTTTGCCCTTGCGCTGCTTTCTTTACAGTCCCGTTGGTTCGGCGTTGAACCCTTTCCACTCAACGACACCACCACCACGGCAACGGCGTTGTTACTGATTGGTGCCGGGGTGATTACCGGCTTGCCGCTAATCTTTTTTGCCGAAGCGGCTCAAAGAATGCCCTTTTATCTGTTGGGGTTTTTTCAATTTATTGCGCCAAGCCTGCAGTTTATGACCGGCGTCTTTCTTTTTTCTGAAGTTATGACACCATTGAAACTCGTTGGCTTTCTTTTTATCTGGGCGGCTGGCGGATTGATCATCGCAAAACCAAGGAGAACTTAAATGACACTCACGACTCTTGAATACTTACCGGGCCATAAAGTGGTCGAACACTACGGAATTGTGAGTGGAAGCACGGTTCGCGCCAAGCACATCGGCAAAGATTTTTTTGCCGGCTTAAAAAATATCGTGGGTGGAGAGCTGCACGGTTACACGGAGCTCATGGAAGAAACTCGCGAGCAGTCTCTTCAGCGTTTGAAGGCCCAGGCCACAAAAGTGGGAGCCAATGCCGTGTTGGGAATTCGTTTTGCGACGAGTGACGTGGCCCAAGGAGCAGCCGAGGTTTTTACCTACGGAACAGCGGTGCGCGTGAGCAAAGATGTTTGAGTTAGCACTTGGTGCGGTGTTGTTAGGTGTCGGCTACTTTGTTGGCTCGGCCCGCGAGCAAAAGCATTTTGAATCCATCAAGCTGCGGGAAAAAGAACTTTTGTACATGTCAGTTCGACCCGATAAGATTTTAGATGCCAAAACTGTAGATAGAGTGGAGCTCGTGACTGCCTCAGTGGTCATCGCCGGTGATTACTTTAAAACAGTGGCCTCTTCGCTCAAGTCCATGATTGGTGGGGCGTTGAATAGCCAGGAAACCCTCATAGATCGCGCGCGCCGTGAGGCGATCCTGCGGCTTAAAGAAAAAACCAAAAAATTGGGAGCCGATGAAATCGTCGGTTTGCGTATCGAAACAATGGCCCTTGATCAAATGGGTGTTGAGGTCATGGTATATGGCAACGCCGTTTATTCCAAAAGAAGTTGATAGCGACGTTAATGTTCGGCCCACAGAGCGAATTACAGATATGGTGGCGGTGTTTGCCGCAGCGTTGATATTTCTTTTTTTTCTTTTGGCGGGCAGTGTTTTTGTTATCCAGCTCGCAGCCACAAGGGTGAGCCCTAAGACTGAAAGTAAGTATTTTTCGTGGATTTCAAAAAGCATGCAAGGCCACGTTATTCGCGACCCGGACATGGAGCAGTTTGTAAAAAAGCTAACGTCCCAACAGCAAATCTACAACATTCAAGTGACTATTGCTTGCGACAGCACACCAAACGCTTTTGCTCTCCCCGGCGGTGGAATTGTAATCAATAAAGGCTTGTTGGAAGATATTAAAACCGAAGAGGGAATGGCTTTCGTTCTAGCTCACGAGATGGGGCATTTAGTTCGGCGTCACCACATGCGCAGTTTGAGTATGGGTTTTTTGCAATTGGTTCTTTCGTGGGTGTTCCCCACAGACACAGTAGCTGTGTGGGGACTTTTTGAAAGACTATTTACCTCGGCCTACAGTCGCGAGCAGGAAGTTTCGGCGGACAACTATGCGCTCAAAGTTATGAAGAAAATCTACGGAAGTGTTCAGGGCTCCGAAGAGTTCTTTGAAAATATTAAAAATCATCCGCAAGAAAAAGTTCATCGCGCCCTTTGGCTCACCAGCAGCCACCCTGTGACCGAAGACCGAATACAAAACATAAGAAAGCTTCGACAGAACGAAGCTGCCAAAGAGCTTTCGCAAACGTCTCTTTTTACTAACTTAGCGCAAAAAATTTGTCATTAAAGGCCAAAAAGGCCCTGGAGTGCAAGTAGTCCTTCTTTGAGATCCGCAGATTCAAAGGTGTGCTCGTTCATCTGAAACACTTGCATATCTTTTTGATAAATTAAGACTTGTTTATTGTCCTTAAAAATTAATTTTAAGTAAGGCGACAAAGTGGTACTGAGAATTTTCTCTCGAGGATAGGGCTGAATATCAAGCATGCAATACTTCGCCAGCCATTTTTCAACTTCTAGATAATCGACGACAAGCTCTCGACCCTGGTCGTTGCGTAAAATCCACTGACGCTCGACTTCTTGCAAAGACCATTTTTTGCTCAAACCTTCTGCTTTTAAAAGGCGATCTGAACACCAGTGGAGTGTTTCGCCAGAGCTGGAAAAACCAAGACTGTTTAAGAAGTCCTTTGTATGGCCGGTGTTTAAAAGATACATGGAAACGACGGTGGCGCTTAACGCAATTAACAAGGTCGTTATTTTGAACAAAAGTTTCCAGTTCATTGGTTCTATTTATTGACTCTTTTTTAATCTTTTTGCAATCTCCTTTTCATGAACGAAATCGAAATCTCTCTATTTCCTATTCCTGGAAGCGTTTCACTGCCTTTTAGTAAAACGTCGTTGCACGTCTTTGAGCCCCGCTACCGCAAAATGATCAAAGACTCCATCGAAGCTCATCGCCGAATCGGCGTGGCCCATACTCAAAAGGTGATTGCCGAAGCAAAAACGCCGCCCGGTGCTTCGCTTAAAGAAGTCCTCAACAGTAATCAAAAAACCTATTCGGCTCATCCCATTTTTTCGGCAGGCTTTGCGGAAATAAAAGAAACACTACCAGATGGACGAATGATGGTCGAAATAACCATGGATTCCAGGTACCAAATACTTCAAGAGATTCAACAAATCCCCTACAAGGTCGTTCTCTGTGAGCCCTTCAACGATGAAAATGAAACGGGTGATGCCGTTTTGCGGAACGAGCTTGATCAGGCGCTGCTCAACATCGTTGATGAGACCACGCAAGAATTAAAAACTCTGTTAAATAGTAGAGAGTGGGCAGACCAATCATTTTTAGAATACAGTTTTAAAATTTATTCTTTAGTTGGTTGCGATCCAGACATTTTACAAAAAGTTCTCGAGATGAAGTCGTCCACAGCAAGAGTTCAATTTTTAAAAGATGTCTTAACGAGGGATCGCCTTCATTAGATCAAGAAGATCCTGACGGGGCGGCTGCCAAGGCACCTTAAGTACCGGGCAAACAGGCTGTGGCCACTTGTTAAGATCGTGGGTGGTCATGTTATTTCCGTTTCGAGTAGAAAAGCGTAAATCATTTAGAATTGAACTTTCCCAAAAAGGCACCCGTGCAAACTGCAGCCAGGCTTGCACATCACAGCGTTCAAGGAGCGGTTGCAAATCGGTGAGTGAAGCCTGCCAGCGCTGACGAATCCAAAGCTCTCCAAAGGCGTGTTGTTCCAAAATGGATTGCTGTTCCTCCTCTTTACGCGGCCACGATTTGCAGTCTCGTGAATTACCAAATAGGGAGATGGAGCCATGAATTACACTGTACTGAGATTCGAAGACCTGTGGCGCTAAAAAAAACCAGCAGGTGGGGTTGGAAGGTAAAGAAAAGAGAACTAAATCTAAAGTTTTCTCCGATGTGTTTTTGCTGAGTTCATCCATAATCCGCAGCCGGGCCCAATGCTGACTGCCCCAAAAAGTTAAAACAACGACAAAAAATAAAAAGAGACCAATGGCTCCTCTGTGGGCTTTGAGTAAATACCGTTGAAGATTGAAAACTATACTGGCGATCGCAACGACAGCCAGAACAACGACCGTAGGCACAAACTGATTCCACCAGCCAAAAACGTAGGCGGCAAGGGGAGGAAATAAAAGGAGGAAGCGCCACTTTAAAGGCGGTAACCAGATACTAATGAGAGCAAACCATAAAAGCGGCTCGATGATAAAAATAGAGTCGAGGTAGTACCAGTTATTATTAAACGGGGACCACGGATGCACTCCGTAGGTATTAAAAAAATCTAAAAGCATATGCGCCTGCATACCCAAAAATATAAGCAGCGCGAGATCTTTAAAATAACTCATCAGATCTTGCCGCACAAACCTCAGCCACAGCCAGGCGATGCCAAGGAGTAAAAAAGTTTGCGGAACAGTGCCAGCCACCGTGTGAGTCCACCCGCGGTGATTCAGCATGTAACCGAGTGATGTATTATCTATGAGACCAAAAAAGAGATCTAAATCAGGACAATTGTTGGCGAAAATTGAAAAAAAATAAAATATGTTTTTGGGTGGACGAAAAGCCGAGTTTTTAAACTTCTTTTCTACATAGACTTCAGCGATTGCTGCGCCGAACAGCGAGTGTGTAAGATTGTCCATAGGCTATAGACTAATCGCAAAAAATAGAATTTCACAGCGAAAAAAAATCAACCAGAAAAAAGCCACGCCATTGAATACCAAAGAGTGAATTTGAATGATTTTTTGGTTAGGGCCTCTTTGAGGGTTTTGGAATAGTTTGTGTTTTTCAGCACAATCTTGAGTCCAAAACTTCAAGATTGGAATTCGGCTAAATGGTAATTCTATTTAGACGGAGGAATTCAGATGAATAAAAAATCAATAAGCGAAAAAGCAGCGAGTACACTTGCTGGTACACACAACGAACATAGTGTTTGGGTGAACGGAGAAACTAACTCCATGGCAGTTCCTTTCGCGATCATTGGCTCGTCGGTCGGTGTGGTTGCTGGTATAGTAGCGTCTGCCTATTTCAGCATGTACTACGAATTGAATAGTCAATTTTGGTTTGTAATTTTATTAATCCCGTTATTTTTATTATTTTTTGGAGCTCTCTCGGGAGCGATCGTTGGAATTGGCACTCCAACGCTGAATACTGATCCGATGCAAGGTTGGTTGGTGAGTTGGCGGCGGTTTGCATTCAGAAATAGTTGATTACGGCTCAATCCTTTTTAATAAAACGTCAGCACCGAAAGAGCCGTAGCCGCCGTCCGCGTAATAAGACCACACGGTTCCAACGAGGAGGATGTTGCCTCCCTCTTCGACGATCATACCGTTCGAAAGAGAAAGGGTTGAGGAGCCGACGACAGTGCGTGAAATTCCTGAGTCGGCAAAGCTCGTGTCAAGCACGCCCGCTGCCGTATAACGGGCTACAGTGA
>JAYUKO010000022.1:0-6012 GCA_043764415.1 Bdellovibrionales bacterium
CCACCTCAAAGCGGGAATGGAAATGGGCGGAACTTACGCCAATGGCGCCGAAGTTAATATTGGCTCCCTTTCCACCAGTTTTTTCAACGCCTCGTTAGATATTCGCGACATTCAGGTCACCAATAAAGAGGCCCCCACTCACAACGTTTTACAGATTGGCACCATTCAGTTTAAAGCTCTCTGGGATGCCTTGCTGCGCGGAAAAGTCGTTATTCCCTTAGCTGGTGTGACCGACATCATGATCAATACAACTCGCAAACGCCCCGGTCGCGTATTGCCAGTGAAAAAGAGCTCAGACGACAACGTGCAAAGCATGAAATCCAGCGCCCTCGATGTGACCAACAAAGTTTTAGAGGGAAGCATCTTTGGAGATTTGGCCGCCATTGCCCAAGGCGACAACTACAAAGAAAAGCTCAAGGAGATGGAAGGCAATCTTAAAACCTCGCAGTTTATTCAAAAAATGGAAACTGAACTGCAAGGCAAAGAAAAACTTTGGAAAGAGCGCATCGAAAAACTGCCGCAAAAAGAGGAGCTTAAAAAACTGGAAGACCGCGTAAAAGCCCTTAAAGTGGACAGCAAAGATCCCAAAGCCATTCTTGCCGCCGTTAAAGACGCCGAAGCGATTTATAAAGAAATCGACGAAAAATACAAAACCATCAAAAATACCAGTGGCGAACTTTCGGGCGATCTTAAGCTTTACAAAAATCTCTACGCTGATATCAAAAAGTATGTGGATAAAGATTTAAAAGATCTGGAAGGGAAACTTGGTATTCCTTCACTCGATCCCAAAGACCTCGCCATGCGAATTTTTGGACGTCAATTTGCCAGCGAAATCTACCGCGCCGAAAAATACATGCGCCTGGCGCGAGAGTACATGCCGCCACCAAAGAAAGATCGACAAAAACCCACCGTCACTCCCCGCGAACGACAAACTGGTAAAGACTATAAATTCCGCATTACAAAGGGCTATCCAAAACTTTGGATTCAAAAAGCCAATGTAAGCTCAAAAGCCAGTGCCGAAGGTTTTTCTGGGAGCATCGGCGGCGAAATCCTAAACATCACGGATGCTCCATCGAGCATCTCGCAACCCATGGAAGCTAAACTCACTGGAGAATTTCCAAAAAGTCAGATGTACGATGTGGTGATTCACGCGGTCGTGGATCATCGCACAGAGAACGCCAAAGAATTCGGCACGATTAAAATCGGTGCCTTCCCTCTAAAGGACATGATGCTTTCACAGTCCAGCGATGTGACCTTTGGCTTTAAAGAAGCCACGGGCTCCTCTGTTTTAAAAGTGGAGCTTTTGGACGAAGGCGTCTCCCTGAATTTCGACGCCACCTTCGACAAAATCGCTTATCTCATCGAAGCTAAGTCGTCGAAGGTCAAAGAGATCCTCACCAATATCTCGAGCAGCCTTGGAGCACTGTCACTGCAAGGAAGCGCCAAGGGTGCATGGAGCAACTTGGATTTGGATCTCAATTCAAATATTGGCACAAAGCTTCAAGAAGCGCTCAAGCAAGAGCTCAACAAACAAGTGGCCGAGCTAAAAGACAAGCTCCGCAACGAAGTGAATAAAAAAGTCGAGGGCGAAAAAGAAAAGCTCATGTCCAAAGTGGGCGACTTTGAGAAAAAGTATGGCGTGTCGCTCAAGAATCAGGAAGACGCCATAAATTCGTTAAAAGGAAAACTGGACGAAGAAAAAAAGAAAGCCAAAAACAAAGGCAAAGACGAAATCAAAGACAAAGCCAAAGATCTTTTGAAAAAGTTTAAATTCTAAAATCTTTCAGTTGAAGAGCCAGTCAGTCTGCTCTTCAACAAGCCTCTTCAATCAGCCCCCTTACGAGGGGCTCAGCGGCTTTCCTGAAGAAAGTCCGCATACCAATCAAGGGCCACCGTCAAATCCTGAAGAGTCTGTTTGGGCTCTCCGGTTTGAAAGTCGACTTGCTGATACAAAACTCCCACAACCCCACTATCGCGAATCGTAGATAGCGATTGGATCAAGGTAGCGGCCATTTGCGCATCTAGCCTTATCAGCTGCGGCACTTTTTCCTTCGGCAGTTCCAATCCGTCTAAATCAGCCAAGCGCTGAACCTGGCCCTGCATACTTAAAAATAGATCCCAACAGAGCTGTTGAGTCCGGCAGGTTCTCTCAAACAGAGCCAGCTTGCGAGACTGTGCATGCGCCCACTGTCGCGAACTGTGATCAGAGTCACCCGAGCTCTCTTCGGATTGTTTGACCCGTGTAGCTCCATCTATCCAGCCCCAGCTCAACAACAAATTCTGTATCGACCGCAATCGGCTTTTAGCGAGCAGTCGTAAGTTTTCATTTTCTCTTTTTGTTCGTATACGAAAGTCTCGAGCCGTTTCCCTGGTTCGCTGAGGCACCTTAGGAGTGTCGTAATAAAACACAGAGTTATCGGAAACCCAAGCAGCCTTGCCACCCACCACCATAAATTCTCCGGCAAATACGACCTCGGCTTTTCCTAAATGCGAAAAATCCTGCTCACGAGCCCGCAACAAACCTCGGTGAGTGCCATGAAACGATGCCTTCGAGTAATCAATGGGAAGGGGCAAGTGATGATCGATAGATATGGCGCCGGATCGATCCAGCAAAAAAACATAGAGTCCATCTCGGGATAGCAAAACGCTTTTGTACTCAGCAACTTGTTTTGTATTCGCTACGCTTAAAGTAGTTCCATGTCTCGAAAGCTCCGACGTTTCGTAGGTAATTCCTTGCAAACCCACCAGTTGAATTTGCTTTATCGATACAGTTTTAGCGAACACATCCACACAGCGACTGGCAACGCCACCATGAGAAAAGAGCAGAACAGATAAGAGTATTAAAAAATGCATAAATCCTTATAGCTTTACCAGACCCTATTTTCATTATGGGTGAAGTATTTCTGTAAATCCTATAGGAATGTCGAAAAATTAGGGATTTTTGTGAGGCTCTTTAGCACCCACCAGAGAATCAAAAAACAGTTTGGCGTCCTCGTTAAACCAGTCGCGAGTGCCCACGACTTTACGAAGGAGCTTTCCGTCTTTTCCAAAAATGTAGGATTCCGGCAGCTTATTCACCTGGAAGGCTTTGCCGGCGGCATGGTCCTTGTCCCACAGAAGATGTAACTCGGGCACCGTATCCAAGCTGAAGGCCTGCGCAAAGGTCTCAATGTCTTCCAGCGCAGAATCATGCGACGGCGCCAAAATAACAATTTTCCCTTGAAAGTGGTTCAGAAGTTTTACCATGGACGGAAACTCTTCAGCACAGGGTTCACACCAGCTTGCCCAAAAGTTCAGGATAACAATCTTATCCTTCGTTAAAGTCTCGAGGTTCACCTCTGTTTGCTTTAAATCTTTAAGAACCAGTCCTGGTAAGGCTTTAAAGTCGTTCTTCTCTAAAAAGCCCACAACCTCAAAGGACGTGGGAGCGGTTTCTGTGGTGTACGCTTTATCCAGCTTGAGCCAAGCGATAAAGAGAATAAAAAAAAGCCCTCCGGTAATGAGGGCTGCTTTAAAAGTTCGATTTTTTTCCATCAAGTTTAATTTCAATGGCTTCGATTAGCTGTTCGCACGTAAAACGCGACGAGCTTCTTTCTGCATTGTCTTAATATTTTTGTAACGCGCAAAAGCCGCTTTCTCATTTACTTTCGTATTGTGAGCAACGAGTTCCTTGCGGTTTAGCTCTTTCGTAACAAGTTTGCGATCTTTACCGCGTACTTTCACTTTCACTTTTTTCTCAGCGTATGTGCTTGCATCGTAATCAACAAATTCAATAAAAGCCTGAGGCGCACAGTCCCCTGGACGATTGCTTAATTTAAGAATGCGAGTGTAGCCACCAGCTCTCTCTTTAAAGCGCACAGCCAAGTCTGACATGATCGTCTCTACAGTTGCTTTGTTGGGAAAATCCGCCAACAAAACACGACGCGCATTCAAGTTGCCGGTCTTACCTAGGGTAATGGCTTTCTCAACATGGCGACGAAGCTCTTTGGCTTTTGTGATTGTCGTTTTAATACGACCGCACTCAACCAGCGAACACACAAGACCTCTTAAAAGAGCCTTGCGAGGATTGGATTTACGACTAAAATGTTTTGTTTTTCTTCTATGTCTCATAACTCACTCCCGACTATTGCGGATCATTCCCAGTAGTAACACTAGCCACACGCGTACTTGTTGGAGCTTGAGTATTTGGATTCCATCCAGGAGGCGGCCATCCTTCGATCTTCAAGCCTAAACCTAATCCCATCTCAACAAGAATTTCTTTAATTTCATTTAACGATTTACGACCAAAGTTTTTAGTCTTAAGCATTTCGGCTTCCGACTTAACAACCAACTCGCCGATAAAACGAATGTTTGCATTCTTTAAACAGTTGGCACTGCGAACAGAAAGCTCAAGGTCATCCACAGAGCGGAAAAGATTCTCGTTAAGAACTGGAGAACGCTTCTCTTCTTTTTCTGTTGTTGGCTCAACAGCTTCGTCAAAAGTTACAAATACTTGTAACTGCTCTTTCATAATTTTAGCGGCAAGTGCCACAGCTTCTTCTGGCTTAATTGAACCATCAGTCCAAACTTCCAGTGTCAAAGCATCGTAGTCTGTTTTTTGTCCAACGCGCGCGTTGGTTACGTTGTAGTTCACACGGCGAATGGGAGAGTAGATTGCATCCACAGGAACAATGCCTACGCCTGTGCTCGCTTGCTCAAGCTCTTCCGAAGGCACATAACCCCGACCAAAAGTCACAGTAATGTCCGCTTCAAATTTGGAGTTGGCACCAAGAGTGGCAATGTGTTGATCAGGATTTAAAACTTCGATTTTGTCATTCAGCTGGATATCAGCTGCAGTCACTTTACCCGAACCTGATTTAGAAATTTTTAAATTTAAGGTGTCTGGAGTGTGTTGACGAAAACGAACCTGCTTAAGGTTTAAGATAATGTCTGTTACGTCTTCCATCACATCTGGAATCGTCGAGAACTCGTGCAAAACTTTATCAAAACGAACTGCAGATACAGAAGAACCCATCATCGAGCTCAAAAGCACTCGGCGAAGTGAATTCCCAATGGTAATTCCGTAGCCTCTTTCGAGGGGGCGAATCGTGAATTTTCCATAGGTCGTGCTGAGGGAGTCCGAATCAACCTCTACGCCTTTAGGACTGATCAAATCTCTCCAAAATTTATAATAATGTTCTTGTTGCATCTCTTCTCCGTTCGATCTTTAAAAAAAATTAAACTCTTCTTCTCTTCGGTGGGCGGCAGCCATTGTGTGGAACAGGTGTAAGATCTCTCATGGAGTTTACGCGAATTCCCGCATTGGCAAGAGCACGAATTGCAGGCTCACGACCTGCGCCAGGACCCTTCAAATAAACATCTACGCTTTTAAGCCCTTGTTCGATGGCTTTTTTCGCTGCATCTTCCGCTGCAAGTTGAGATGCAAAAGGAGTTCCTTTACGGCTACCTTTAAAACCCAACATTCCAGAAGCTGCCCAGCTGATGGTGTTGCCCATCACATCTGTGATGGTAACAATTGTATTTCCAAATCCAGCCTGAATGTAACAGCGTCCGTTAGGAATGTTTTTTTTCGTTTTCTTTTTAACTGGCTTATTTGCGCCAGCTCCGGTTTTTGCACCTGTAGTCTCAGCCATATTTCAACCCTTCCTTACATCACTGCTTTTTTCTTGTTAGCCACTGTCTTACGAGGACCTTTTCTTGTGCGCGCGTTACTCTTTGTTCTTTGTCCGCGAACAGGAAGTCCTTTTTTATGCCGAGTTCCTCGATAAGTACCAAGATCCATGAGGCGCTTGATAGACATTGAAATTTCTCGACGAAGATCGCCTTCGATTTTAAATTGCGCTTGAATCATATCGCGAATTTTTGCGATCTCTTCATCGTTCAATTCATGAGTTCTTTTTGTTGGAGAAAATCCCATCGCTGTACAAATGTCTTTGGATCTTTTGCGACCCACGCCATAGATGTAAGTGAGAGAAATCTCTACTCTTTTGTTTTTAGGTATATCAATACCCG
>JAYUKO010000023.1:0-5997 GCA_043764415.1 Bdellovibrionales bacterium
TATTCTGATTGTGGGTTTTCTGAAGCCGGAGAGGAGGTGGTGCCAATGACAGAAACATTAAGTCATAGGTTCCTCCATAATGGAGGAATCCTTTAACAGGTTCCTTCGTAATTGAGGAACGCTTTAACGTTTTCTGAGCGGCAAGTTTACTTGCCGCTTTTTTTTTGCCTTCCCCGCCGTTCCATGACTATAGTTGTTTCTCATGTGGATGGTGGACTACGGGGCAACCTGGATCAAATTTCATAAAGTCGAAACAAACAAATCTTTACGTTTTGTCAGCCCCCCTACGCCGCGTCTGTTTTTTTACCTCTTAGAAAAAGTGTTCGCCTCGGAAGGGGTGAAAAAAAACGAGCCCCTCATCCTCGGTTTTCCTGGCGTTGTTAAAAACGGTAAAATCTGCTCGGCTCCCAATTTGGATCAACATGCTTGGAAAAACGTCAATCTTTTGCAACGTCTCGAAAAACGAAGATTAAATGCCCATGTCATTAACGACACCGACCTGCATGGTCATTTGCTTATTAAGGGCCGTGGCACCGAGCTCGTCATTGCCTTGGGGACTGGCTTTGGAAGTTCTCTGTACACCGATGGACTTTTACTTCCCAACACCGAAGTGGGCCTGCATCCGTTATTGAAGGGCAAAACCTACGAAGAATTATTGAGTTACAAAGCCTTTTTACGCTCTGGAAAACAGAATTGGGTAAAACATCTCAAACTTGCCATTCAGCAACTCACCCTCACATTTAATCCAGATCGAATTTATCTTACGGGAACGATGTCCATGCATCTGCAAAGACAGCGATTGCCAAAAATTATCAAAGTTGTGGATTATGCGTTACCCAGTAAAAAAATCTTAAAGGGTTTGCGGTTGAGTTAGGACGCTCGCAAAAATGGAGAAGCGCCTCTAACTTAGTTGATCTGGCTTAGTTGATCTGGTGAGCCGCTGGTCCGTCCCAGAATATCTTAGAAATTACAACATGGCGATACAGTATCATCCACAGCATCCAGACAGCTCCCTGCAACAGACACATCCATAGACTCGATGAAAACTGAACCAGATTGAGTTTTACACAGCCCAAATAGGTCCACGGACCAAAGATAAATCCGATAAAAAGAGTCAGAGGCACGTTCTTAAAAACCTGCGGCATGCTGTAGTGAATCGACGTCATGTAGTTGAGCCAAAGAAAAAGAAGCCAAAGAGGGGCAAAACTGGAGGCTTGAAAAGTCTGTAAACCCATCACCACCAAAAGGCCATCGAGCAACCAACCTGCAACTCCAAAAATTACAATAAAAGTCAGTTCTTTTTTCCATCGGTTTTTGGCGGTGACCACAAGATGAAAAAAAAGATACGCAGTAGTTATGAGACAGCCAGTTGCTGCGTCTCCCAAGGACACAAATAACAACAGCTGCCACCAGATTATTTGAAAACTAATGGTGCTTGTTAAAACTTTTGGCGTTAAATACGGCCTTAGGAATGCTTTAATTCAAAGACTCCTTAGCCGAAGTCGCAATCATTTGATCCGCCTCTTTTCCAAGGTAGCGATCGATCATATTGTGAATTAAATAAATCAATGGTGTCATGCCAATAGCGATAACGAGTTTGTAGGAGTAGTTGGTCATCGCCACGTTTAAAAAATCACTGGTTTGAACTTTTCCCGGCAACCAAAAAGCAATGCCCACGATCATTACACTGTCGATCAATTGCGAAACCACAGTGGAGCCCGTTGTGCGAAGCCACAACATTTTGCCCTTGGTTTTTTCGCGCACAAACCAAAACACCGTGACGTCGATCAATTGCGAAATGGCAAAGGCGATGATGCTGCCAAAAATAATCCAAAGTGATTGGCCAAAAACAATTTTAAAAGTTTCATCATTCACTGGCGAAAACGCCGCCGCCGGCACCTGCATGGCAAGATACAAAATCACAAAACAATAGGAAATCATTGCCACAGTGATTAAAGTGATGCGCTTTACGCCCTCGCGTCCAAAATACTCATTCATGATATCTGTGGCCACCAACACGATAGGCCAAGGTATGACACCAATGGATGCTGCTGGCATACCGAGCCATGGAATCTCCACCGGAATTGAAATTAATTTGCCGCCGATCAATTCCGCTAAGATGGCATTAGAAATAAAAAAGGCAGTCAAAACAAGATAAACAAGGTCTTTCCGGGATTGCATCTTCATAGAGCCTTCAGTATATCTTTGGGGCTAGCTTCGAGCAAACAAATACATTTTCTACGGGGTTTTATGGAATATTATTACGATACAATGCAAAGCCCTTTGGGAACACTGTACATCATTTGCGACTCCAAAAATTTAAAAGCCATCGAGTTCACCAAGTCTTGGCTCAAGTTCAAAAACACTCCATCTGTTAAACTTGAACAAAAAAGTACACCGCTCACTCAAAAAATCACTACACAGCTTGAACAGTACTTTGCAAAAAAAAGAGAGTCTTTTGATGTCCCCATGGCGCCGGACGGTACACCTTTTCAAAAGAAGGCTTGGGACGCTTTATTAACAATTCCCTATGGGAAAACCATTTCCTACCAAGACCAGGCCATCAAGACTGGCAAAAAATCAGCTGTGCGAGCCATTGGTGGCGCCAATGGAAGAAACCCCATTCCGATTATAATTCCGTGTCATCGAGTGATTGGAAAAAACGGCACCCTTGTGGGGTATGCCGGTGGGCTTTCAATTAAAGAAAAACTCTTGCAGTTAGAGAGCTAAAACTTCCAAAGTAAGATCAGTTACATTCTCGATGAGAATTTGCGGGTTGGCTTGTGTGGCCACCTGCATGTTTCCTTTGCCTTTAGCGCAGATTTTTATGCGTGAGTTGATAAAATAATTGCGCCCCGCCACCATGGTTACGGTGTTTGCATCCCAAGCTTTTTGCATTTTCTCGCGAAGCTCTTGAAATATTTTTGGATCGTCAAAGTTGATCAACGTGAATGTGCGAAACAGACCATCGCCGATGTCGGATTTTAAAGCAAAAACGTTAAACAGCACCTGTGGGCTTTGGGGAAACATCACGAGCTCTCCACAACGATCCTGAAGCTGACCATGGATTTTAGCGACAGAGTCCAACATCTTAACTGCATCCAAAGTACTATCCAATACAAGGTGAACTGGAGAGCCTGGGTACTGCTGCACAGCAAATTTTAATTCCACTTTATCGCCGCGATACAAATCCCGGGTGAGAGCATTATTTTTAACAACCACTGGAATATTTGCATCGCCGGCTTCCACCATCAACACTTTACCATCCACCAGAGACGCGTGAACTTTTACGATGAGGTTGGTTTTTCCCTGCACCAAATCCGCTACTTTCGTGGTGTGTGTGTATTCATCCGCTAGTTTGTCATAGCTCGAGCTAAACTTGCTAACAATGTTGAGCTCTTTCACCATGATGTGATTTTGATAACTGACAACAAAACTATTTTCATCGCCTTTGATTTGAATAAAATCGTGGCGCCGAAGAGTAGTCAGTTTGGCCTTCACATCCGCAAAGGTGGGCGACGTGTAATCGGCCTGCAAAGAAATAATAACAAAATCAAAAAAGTTCTTTGGACGATAAGAAACAGCATAGAGTCCATTTTTATGGTCGGCTCCGTGGATTTCGACTTGCACACCCTGTGGGCTTTTTAATTCTTCAGCAAAAAGTTTATAAAGATCTTGTGATTGAACAGACTCCGCTCCGCAAAGCCAAACAAGTAATGAAAATAAATAAACCACAAAAATTCCTTTCTCAAATCAACCACGACACCGGAAAAGGTACTTGGTACCTAAATCCCGCGTTGGGCGCCGCCGTCGGCGGTGATGGCTTGGCCGGTGATAAAGCCGGCGAGGTCCGAGGCCAAAAATGCGGCTAAGGCGCCAAATTCACGAGTTGTTCCTAATCGTCCTGCAGGAATATGCCCGATGATGGCACTTTTATCAATCCCCAATGCCGTCAATCGCTCGGTGTCTGTGTGCCCGGGAAGCAAAGAGTTGATGGTGATGCCGTGAGGAGCAACCTCGTGACTGATGGAGCGTGCCAGTCCCAAAAGGCCCGCGCGCAGTCCATTAGAAATCGTAAGACTTGCAATGGGTTCTTTCGCTGCCGCCGAAGTGACAAGCAAAATGCGCCCCCACTTTTGCTCTTTCATGGATGGAAGCACATCTGTGATCACATCCACCGCAGAAATCCACAGAGACTGAAAGCCATCCTGCCACTGGTCATGGCTTACCTGCTCGATGGTCCCCTTTGGTGGGCCGCCGGTATTGATCACCACGATGTCGAGGTTTTTCCACTCTTGCAAAACACTTTTCACCACAAAACTTGCCGAGCCCGTCTTCGACATATCGCCCACGATGCTCAGCTTTGCCCCGATTTCATGTTGCGTGATCTTTAATTTTTTTTCATCGCGGGCACAAATGGCCACGTCGACGCCCTCTTGGCAAAGGGCTTTTGCAATGCCTTTTCCCAGGCCTGCTGAAGCGCCAAAGACTAGCGCTTTTTTATTTTTGAGTCCTAAGTCCATGGGGTGTGCTCCTTGGCAAGATGGTTGTTTATTTTTGTCATTGTTGGGCCCAATTGTTCGCGAATGATTTGCTTCCACGGCTCCAACGGAAACTCCGTGTTTGGATAATGTTGCCGAGTGATCTCGTCGAGAATTTGCGCTTGGATCACACCCGCTTCGTAGGCCATTCGGTAGGGCGTAAGACTAAAGCTCACCAAGGTGTAGCGCGATTGATAATCTGCCGGAAGTTCATCCTGCAGGCGCTTTTCAATCTTTTTCTGGTAAAGAAAATGCGGGTCTGCAGTTTTGGTGGACATCTCGGTTAAGTTTTCAACCGCCATGTCGGCAATTGCGTCAGCATTGGTTTTTCGCCGAGCAAAGAATTCCGTAAAAACTTCGTCCCACGTTGTTTTCGAAACTAAAAGTTCATCAAATACCACCACGTCTTCGAAGCCGCAGTTCATTCCCTGACCAAAAAATGGAACGATGGCGTGCGAGGAGTCTCCCATTAGTAGCACAGAGTCTTTGTAGGTCCACTGGTCGCACTTCAAGGTGACCATTTTTCCCACGGGGTGCTCGAAGTACTGTTTTAAATAGCCCGGAACAAGATCACAAAAATCTTTGTAGTGTTTGGTGAAAAACTCTTGCACGTCGTTACCGGTTTTTAAGATGTCTTTAAAAAACAAAGTGCAGGTGTAGCTTCCGCCCTGGTTTGGAAGGGCGATCATCATGTGCGAGCCGCGGGGCCAAATGTGCAGAGCATTCTTCTCGATTTTGTGTTTTCCGTCGGTCGTCGCCGGCATTACAAATTCTTTGTAGCCGTGAGTCAGTTCGTCTTCAGAAAAAGCAAAGCCGAGCTGGGTTTGCATGGACTTGCGCACAGCGGAGGCTGTGCCATCTGTACCGAGGAGAATTTCGTAAAAGATAATTCGCTCTTTTTGCGTCGCAGTTTCTAAAAGTGTGAATGATTTTTTTTCCAAATCCACAGCCTGGATGTTTTGATTAAAATGAATTTCCACACCGGGTGTTTTTTGCGCCACATCCAAAAGATAACAGTTTAGCCAGCCACGCGAGATGGAGTTGATACAATCTTGCGGTGTTTGCCCGTAGGGTTGATACGTTAGCTCACCGGTCGGTGAATGCATCATTCGGCCAGGCATGGGAATGGCTTCGGTCTCCACGGGTTTCTCGATGCCCAAACACGATAGAGCGTGCAGTCCGCGTTTGGATATGGCCAGATTGATAGAGCGCCCCTCACCCACACCCGCGCGCTTGGCTCGTGGGTCGGATCGTCGTTCGAATACTTGCACCTTGAAGCCGCGCTTGGCGCAATTGATCGCGAGCAACGAGCCCACGAGTCCCGCACCGATAATGGTGATTTGTTTTGGCGGTAGATGAGATTTTAATTTAGTTGGCATATTTTTTTAATTTCTCCACGAAAATCGCACAGTCCATAAAATTATTGTACAAAGGTGCCGGCGCCACACGAATGATA
>JAYUKO010000024.1:0-5994 GCA_043764415.1 Bdellovibrionales bacterium
CAAAAGTGGAATACAGACAATGCCATTTTTGATATCGTGCAAAAACTTGATTCATTTGTCGAAGCCAATGGCAAAACGATGTTGGACAATTCGATTGTCCACTGCGCTGCAGCCTCAGGCCCCTATTCCCACGCTCAATACAGCCATCCAAGCCTGCTCTTTGGAAGTGGAAATGGACAAATAAAATCCGGGCAATTTATTGATTACCGCATGCAAAATGCGGCCGCTAACAAAAATTTAGGAGATACCTCAACGGGCCTATTGCAAAACCAACTTTGGGTCACCATCATGCAGGCCATGGGATTAAGCCCCGCCGACTACAACATGGCGAGCCTTGGATTGCTCCGCAGTGTTTACAATGCCTCAACAGATACCTACGGCGAGTTCATGCCGTCCGCCGCCGACATTTACGAAGCCCGAGACAATTTCAGATACGTTCAACCACAATCTATTTCTGGAAAAAAACTACCGTTGCTTTAAGAGCTAAGCCGGCTTCGTAGACTTGACATGTTTTGGAAAATCAACCACTGTTATCAAAGATTTATTTTAATTTTGGTCACATGGAGACTGTACAAAACATGAAACAAACTGCTTCAGCCAAACCGCCGACAAAAAAATTCCCAATCGTTGGAATTGGCGCATCCGCTGGAGGATTAGAAGCTTTTACTATGCTATTAAAGGCGTTGCCTGTTGATACGGGGATGGCATTTATTTTTATTCAGCATCTCGACCCAAACCACGAAAGCATGGGGCCAGAAATACTCTCTCGTTCTACTCGTATAAAGGTTTGCCAGGTGGAAGATGGCATGCAAGTACATCCAAATTGCATTTATCTGATTCCTCCAAACCACAACATGGTGCTTACCCATGGTATTCTGAATTTGCTACCACGCACTGAATCCCGCGGGCAGCATCTGATCATTGACTCCTTCTTTCAATCTCTAGCAAGAGATCAAAGAGGAAGATCCATCGGAGTCATTCTATCTGGAGCAGCCAGCGATGGCACCGAGGGATTAAAAGCAATAAAAGCTGAGGGCGGATTGACTATCGCCCAAGACCCAAAAACAGCAAAACATTGGGACATGCCGAAAAGTGCCATTGCCTCGGGAGCGGTCGATCTTACACTGCCTCCCGAAGAAATTGCTGGTGAGTTAGCAAGAATCTCGAAACATCCGTACATCGCGGACGCCTGTGAAGCGCATTCTGAAACACAAGCTGACTTCGAAGAACAGGTCGAAGATGAGGAAGAGGAAGAAACTCAGCCAGATGATTCGCTTCGAAAAATTTTTGCCATACTCCAGATCAATACGCGAGTGGATTTTTCAAATTACAAGCTTGCAACACTTAAAAGACGCATTCACCGGCGTATGATGGTGCGAAGAACCGATACCTTCGATGCCTACGTTAAGTATTTGAGGGAAAACAATGACGAGATCAAATCTCTGTACAACGATATTCTCATCAATGTAACCGAGTTCTTTCGAGATCCAGAATCATACAGAGGATTGGTCGAGCATGTATTTCCGCAACTTATAAAAAAAAGAAAATCTGAATCGCCCATCCGCATATGGGTAGCAGCATGTGCAACCGGTGAAGAGGTCTACTCGATAGCTATATTACTCGTCGAATTTCTCGCAGATGCAGGATCTAGAGCACCAATTCAAATTTTTGCAACGGACATCAGCGAGCCTAGTTTGCAAAAAGCAAGGGCGGGATTGTATTCTGAGAGCAATCTAGGCGGCGTAAGCAAAGATAGGCTTAAACGTTTTTTTGAAAGAGTGGATGGCGGCTACAAAATCAATAAGAGCATTCGCCAGTTATGTTTATTTTCAAGACACGATCTCAATGCTGATCCAGCCTTTGGTAAGCTTGATCTCGTCTCTTGCCGTAATATCTTAATTTATTTCACTCCAGTTTTACAAAAACGCATCATCTCTATTTTTCATTACGCGCTTAAAGCCGATGGTTTTATGTGGTTGGGAAAATCTGAAGGAACAAACGGTGCTGCAAAGTTATTTAACGTTGTGGATAAAATACATAAAATTTATTCCAAAAACAATGTTTTAACACCAATGACTTTTCGATTTCCAATCAGCGCTCATGTGCCCGAAGCTCAAGAAAATGCTTCGATTGTGCCAGAGAGTCGCAAGGAGAGCGGTGATTTCCAAAGAGATGCAGATCGGATTGCTCTTTCTAAATATGCTCCGCCTTCTGTTGTTGTGAACTCTGAAATGGAGATTTTGCAGTTTCGTGGTCAGACGAGTGCCTATCTTCAGAATCCCTCAGGTACGCCGAGCAATAATTTATTCAAGATGGCAATACCTGAGGTGGTGCACAGTTTGCGGATAGCACTCCAAGAAGCGAGAACACATAACAGACAAACACGTCATGAGTGCAAAATCGAAGATTTGGATGGTAATGATATTACGATCAATATTGAAGTGGTTCCGGCAAATCCACAAGCTCCGCTCATTCAACGAAAATTTGTAATATTCTTTGAAAAGGCTTCATCCATACCTCTCTCCGTAAAAAAGAAGGGAGCCAAGCGCGGTGCAAAAGTTACAAAGAAAAAGGACAGTCGCGATCAGCAAGATCTTCGAATTTCCCGACTTGAACAGGATGCCTCGGCGAGTAAATTATACCAACAATCTATGATCGAAGATTTTGAGGCCGCTCGGGAGGAACTTACAGCAGGAAATGAGGAACTGCAAAGTACCAATGAGGAACTGCAAAGTACAAACGAAGAGTTGGAAACAGCAAAAGAAGAAGTGCAATCTACAAATGAAGAGCTGACAACGGTCAACGATGAATTGCAAAGTCGAAATGCTGAGCTGACAGCACTCATGAGTGATTTGAATAATATTTTAACCAGCGTGGATGTACCACTAGTCATCGTCGGCGGAGACCACTGCATCCGTCGCTTTACCCCTCAGGCTGAGAAAGTTTTCAAACTGATCCCTAGCGATATTGGGCGACAATTAGGTGATATTAAGACCAGCTTCGACTTAGATCTGGATGGCTTGGTAACAGAAGTCATCGACACACTGGTAACACAGGAAAGGGAGATTCAGGATCAAAATAATCGCTGGCTGAAGCTCCAAATTCGACCCTTCAAAACCGTCGACAATAAAATTGATGGCGCTGTCATTGCGTTTACAGATATCGATGCGTTGAAAAGAAATTTAGACACTTCGGAGACGGCCTTGGATTACGCAAACTCTGTGGCAGACACAGTCCAGCTGCCATTTGTAGTTCTTGGTAAAAATCTACTCGTAAAATCAGCAAACCTTTCCTTTTATGAATATTTTGATATTCCCAAAGAAAAAATTAAATTAAGCCTTTTTGATGTGCTAGGTGTGCAGCAAGATCAGATGCAAAAACTGACCGCGACGCTGAAAGAAACGCTGATTTCAAAAGTACCGTTCTATAAAATAGACATTAACTATGAGTCTGAGACACTTGGTTCGCGTAATTTATTGCTCTCGGGCAGACAGGTTGATTGGATAGGAACAGAGCCAGAAGCCGTACTTGTCGCTATCGAAGACATAACTGAACGCAATCAAATTTCCGAAAAGCTAAAGGAAAGCGAGAAGACATTCCACTCACTAGCAAACTCTCTTCCCCATCTTATTTGGACAGCAAGCTCCGACGGAGTGGTCACTTGGTATAATCAACGATGGTACGACTACACCGGAAAATCACCTGATGAAATGAAGGACTTAGCTTGGAGAAAGGATATTCATCACCCCGACCATATCGTGCGGATTATGAACTTTGCCTCCGAAGCATGGAAAAAGGGAGAGCCTTGGGAGCTAACTTTTCCGTTAAGGAGCAGATCAGGAGAGTTCAATACTTTTGTAACCCGCGCAGTTCCTGTTCACAGTTCTGCAGGTAAGTTGGAACGTTGGGTTGGTACATGTTCCGAAATAACCGCCAAAATATTGGAGTCGCTTAAAACATAACTTGTAATTTTCGTGTAATTTTCGTGTAATTTAATTAAGGAACGACTCCTTGACACATTGCGAAGTGAGTGTAACTGTGACTTTGTATGTCAATTGAAAAAAGCCAGCAAACTGCAAATCAATGCATTCTGATCGTCGATGATAACGTCGAGCTTTTAGACCTTACTAAAATGATTCTTGAGGCCAATGGCTATCACGTTGTCACTGCTTTAAGCGGGAAAGAGGCTCTTACTCTTCTTGCCAAAATTGACAAGCTAGATTTGATCCTCCTCGATATGCGAATGGAAGATATGTCTGGCCCCGAATTTATAGTGAGACTCGAACGAGAACTCCCCGAAATCTTTGGGAGTGTCCCAGTCGTTTTTATTTCCGGAGAAGAAAATATTCCTATCAGCAAGGCGTCGGGATTTATTCGGAAGCCGTTTGATATGACCGAATTTTTGGCGACAGTTCGTCGCTATATTGAAATTGGAACGAGCCAAATTCGGCTCAACTGAGACCTCATCAGAGGATGGAATCGTTGGCATGGCTAAAACAAAAAAATCTAATAAAATTAAAAAACCTGCAAAAATAATTGAGTTCTTCCGCAACGCCGATGCCTTTGAAACTTTAAAAAAGTCTGTGTTTCCTCAGCTTATGAAAAACGCGCCCCCTGGGACACCTCTTCGTATCTGGATGCCGGGATGTTCAACTGGAGAAGACGTTTATTATCTTGCTATCTTGCTGATCGAATATGTGGGTCATACTGCGTTGAAAATACCAATTCAGATTTTGGCCACGGACATCAACGAAACAGCCATCCAAAAAGCAAGAGCAGGAATTTATTCGGAAAAGATCGCGCGCTCTCTCGGTAAGGAGCGGATAAACAGCTTTTTCCAAAAAGTGGAGAGCGGTTTCAAAATTAATAAAGCAATTCGCGATTTGTGCTTATTTTCGAAACATGATGTCACGAACGATCCGCCTTTTTCGAAGGTGGATCTTGTGTTCTTCCAGGCTAAGTTGACTTCCTTCAGTCCTAGTTTACAAGACCGCATCATTTCAATTTTTCATTATGCATTGAATCCCGGCGGCGTACTACTTTTGAGTTCATCAGAAAGCCAAACACTGACTTCAAATTTTTTCTCAGCTCTTGATAAGACATCTAGAATTTTTTCTAGAACCAACGGTTCAACTTCCATGAATTTTCGTTTCTCTGCGAAGGCATCGAAACTAGAGGTCCTTCCAAAAAGTCCTTCTGAACCAGCCAATGCAGATACCATTGCTCTGTTAAAATACGCGCCGCCCTCTGTGGTTGTGAACTCTGAAATGGAGATCCTGCAGTTTCGTGGTCGAACGTTTCCTTTTCTTGTGCCTGCAGCGGGAGTACCAACTCACAGTTTACTCAAGATGACAAAAAAAGAACTGCTACAAGATCTTCGCAACACCCTCCAAGAAGCCATTAAGAAAAATACTGCCGTCAGAAAAGAAGGTATATCTTTTGGAGTGGCTCGCAGACAGAAGCTCGTAAATATCGAAGTGATACCCGTTGATCCTCTTTTGCCTCCAAGCGCTCGCACATTTGTGATTTTCTTTGAAAGTGCGATTGAATCAACGCCTTCCAAGTCACTCACAACTAAAAAGAAACGAAGCAAAGTCACTCAAGATAAGCAAGGTCATTTGATAGTGCAACTAGAACAAGAACTATCAGCGGGAAAACTGTCCCAGCTATCGCTGGCTGAAGAATTTGATGCCGCTCAAGAGGAACTTACCACGGCCATTGAAGAGTTGCAGAGCACCAACGAGGAGTTGCATAGCACGAATGAGGAGCTTGCAACAGCCAAGGAGGAAATTCAATCTTCCTGCGAAGAGCTGACAACGGTGAATGACGAGTTGCAGATACGAAACACAGATTTGAATACCATTAGCAGTGATCTCGAGAATGTTCTCAATAGCGCCGAAATTCCCATCTTGATCGTCGGAAATGATCATTGTATCCGCAGATTTACGCCAAAGACACAAAACTATTTCAAACTGATTCCTAGTGATCTAGGGA
>JAYUKO010000025.1:0-5992 GCA_043764415.1 Bdellovibrionales bacterium
ATAAAACCTGCTCTATACGACATCTTGAAACCTCTGCAGCGCATTTTGCGCCGCCACTTGTTCGGCTATTTTTTTACTCTCTCCAGCACCCTCACCATAAACTTGCTCCAAAACTAAAACTTCCACCGTAAATAACTTTTGGTGGTCGGGCCCCGAAATTGCGACAGTTCAGTAGGAGGGTGTTACCTTTAACTTCTCTTGCACTAATTCTTGAAAACGAGTTTTGTAATCCTTGGCGAAATCGTGATCGGAAAACTGATAGAACCCAGCTTCTGCAAAAAGCGTCTGTATCCATTTTTCGGCAGCTGCAAATCCGCGATCTTCGTAAATGGCACCGATAATGGCCTCGAGAGATCCGGAGAGCAGTCGGCGATTCATGCGTAAATTTCCGCTGCGTTCCCCGTCGTCGACTAAAAAGAATTCGTCCAGCTTTAAACGCATGGCGAGATTGTACAATGTCTCTTCGTTAACTAAACTCGCTCTCTTTCGAGACAGGGAACCTTCGTTGTCCTCGGGAAACATTTTGTAAAGATCACTGGCGATCACCAAATCCACAACAGCATCTCCCATAAACTCCAAGCGCTCGTTATTTCCAGTGATGTGGTCGGGATATCTTTTGCGATAACTTTTGTGTGTGAGGGCTTGCACTAAGATTTGTGAATTTATAGCTTCGTAGCCAATTTGTTTTTGAAATCGCTCAAGCCATTCCATGAACGACCTCCGCGAATAAAACGCCCTCTTCACCGTTTTGGGTGTCCGCACCGGTTATAAGCACTTGGAGCTCTTTGCCCAACAATTCATCCGAAACTCTTGGCATTTGCACATTCCAGTAATCTCGCGACAGCCCCACTGATGATTCTGTGGATCGAGCTTCTCGAAACACCAGTGTTTTTTTATGGCTTCCGATCTGATCAGCGGCGCGCAGAGAGTAACGTTCAAAACTCAATTCGCGAAGCAGCTGAGACCGACGACGACGCTCCACAACCGGAACAACTTCACTGCTCAAGGCCGCGCGCGTACCGTGGCGCTCGCTGTAAGGAAACACATGAATGCGTGTCCAGGGAGTCTTTTGCAAACGCTCGTAGGTCTCTGCAAAGTCAGCCTCGGACTCGCCAGGAAAACCTACAATCACGTCCATGCCAACAAAGGCACCAGGGACGCGATTTTGAATTTCGTTAAAAGCCCACTCTACTTTTTCGGCGGTGTAGTGCCGCTTCATTTCACTCAATACTTTGCTGTGCGCACTTTGAACACTCATATGAAAGTGCGGGCAGAGTCGCGGATCTTTAAAAAGATCAAACAGACGCTCACTCAGCTCGATGGGTTCAAGACTCGACAGGCGGAGGCGAGGCATCTGCGTTTTTAGTAATAAAGCTTCGACAAGGTCTTCTAAACCTTTGTTCTCATCGCGATAGTCGCCGATGTGAACTCCGGTGAGTACCACTTCGTTGACGCCGTCTTCGTAAAGTTTTTGAACGGCACTGACGAGGTCGTTGATGGTAAGACTGCGACTTTTCCCGCGAGCGAAGGGAATGATACAGAAGGTGCAAAAGCTGTTGCACCCGTCTTGGATTTTTAAAAACGAACGGGTGTGGCGAGTCTCTGTTCCACCACCCTCCCCTAAACTTTCATTTCTAAAAATATTGGACCGATGAACTTTTTGAACGGTGTTACCAGAAAAATAGTTTTTTAGAATTCCCTCGAGCTGACCCTTATGGGAATTGGCCACCACAAGATCAACGGCTTCGAGGTCATCCAGGTGCGCCCCATCCACTTGCGCCGAGCAGCCTGTGAGCACAATTGTGCACTGAGGATTTTTTTTGCGCAGGCGCTTGGCTTGACGAATGGCTTCTTTGGTGGCTTCGTGGGTGACGGCGCAGGTGTTGAGGATATGCACTTGCGCTTCTTGTGAGGGCTGTAAAAAACCCGAAGCTTGCAAACGCTGCTGCAAGAGACCTGTGTCGTAAGTGTTTACTTTGCAACCAAAGGTTTTGATGTCGAACGTTTGCAGTGTTGTTGTGGTCATCGAATCCAACCTCCACCCAATAAACGATCGCCATCGTACACGACAGCCGCTTGACCTGGAGTGATGGCTCTTTGCGGTTCGCGAAATTTCACCACACATCGGCCATCGGCCGTGGTCACGATCTCTGCCTTTCCGCCTTTGTGCGCGTATCTTATTTTTACGTTGAGCTCTTGGCCTGGTTTTGGTTCCACATGCCACTGACAGCGCTCGATTGTCATCTCGTTACTAAAAAGATCTTTCTCTTCGCCCACCCAAACCTCGCCGCTCTCCGCATCGGTTTTGAGAACATACAGCGCTTGTTCGGCCGAAAATCCCAAACCTTTGCGCTGACCGTAGGTAAAGCGATGGATCCCATCATGTTGGGCTAATACCTCTCCCGACGGATAGCGCTTCACCACTCCTTTTTTCACCGGACTGTCTGCGTAGTGTTCGGCAATAAATTTATCGTAGCCTTGATTGCCCACAAAACAAATTCCCGTGGAGTCTTTTTTACGAGCCACAACAAGATTTTTTTCTTCGGCGTACTTTCGCACATCTGGCTTTTTCATGTCGCCGATGGGAAACATCAATTTTGGAACAATCGTTGCCGGGATAGTAAATAAAAAATACGTCTGATCTTTCCAATCGTCGGTGCTTGTGGCGATGGTCCACTCACTCGCGGCATTTTTTTCGATGCGAGCATAGTGGCCTGTGGCCAAATAGTCGCATTCGAGCTCGTGCATTTTTTTAATCAAATGATCAAATTTTAAATAGGTATTGCAGTTCACACACGGCAGAGGAGTTTTGCCATTCATATAATCGTTCACAAAAGGGGTGATGACTTTTTCGCGAAATTCATCCTCGCAATCGATCACGTAAAAAGGAATTCCCAACGTATCGGCCACACTGCGCGCATCATCCACGTCGGAGCTTGAACAGCAGGTGCCCAGGCCCTCTTCGATATTGCACTGAGAGTAATCCCACACTTGCATTGTCACACCGATCACTTCGTAACCTTGCTCTACAAGAAGTGCTGCCGCCGCGGAGCTGTCCACGCCGCCGCTCATAGCTACTAAGACTCGAGGTTTTTTAAGCATGCAATTCTCCAGAGTTTAGCGAGCGCAAATGTTTTACCGTTTGCACAAGAGCGTTTACAAAAAGTTGAATCTCTTCTTCTGTAGTCATCCACCCAACGCTCAGACGAAGGGACGACTGCGCTTCGAAATGTTTCAACCCCATGGCGAGCAGCACATGACTAGGCTCGGGACTTCCCGAACTGCACGCGGCACCCGTGCTCACTGAAAAGCCTTTTACATCAAGACTCATCAGCAAAGACTCGCCGTGCACTCCAGCAATTACTAAACTTGAGGTGTTGGGCAAGCGATCGGCCTCGCGAGCGGTAAAAGCAACACCGGTGATGGAGCGTTCGATCAGGCCTTCGAGAGTGTCGCGAAGGTGTTGAAGTTGGTGGTGAATGTTTGAGGTTTGAATTTCGGCTTGAATTTTTTGCGCCATAAAACCCAGCGAGGCAATGGCCAGAGTGTTTTCGGTACCCGCGCGACGACCGCGCTCCTGCCCACCGCCGAGAATAAAATTTTCAATTTTATTTCCACGACGCTGAAACAAAACTCCGCAGCCTTTGAGACCATAAAATTTATGTCCAGAGAAGGTGGCAAAGTCCACCGCAAGGTCCTTTACCGAAAAAGGAATGCGCCCCAAAGTTTGCACGGCATCGGTGTGCACAAGGGCTCCGACCTGTTTTGCAAGCTCGGTGATTTTTTGCATTGGCAACAAAATGCCGGTTTCGTTGTTGGCGGCCATCACCGAAACCAAAAGTGTTTTTTCGCTGAGAACTTTTTGGTAGAATTCAAAATCAAACTGGCCAGAACGGTTGACGGGCACGCGGTGCACACGAAATCCCAAAGACTCGGCGTACTCCATGGCGCGCAAAACACTGGGATGCTCAATCTCTGTGGTAATCATTTCGTTTCGGCTTTCAGAAATTTCAGAATCCAATAAACCTTTGATCACAGTGTTATTGGCTTCGCTGCCACCGCCGGTAAAAATAATTTCCGTTGGATGACAACCAATGAGTTGCGCAAACGCTGCGCGAGCTTCGCGGATCCATTTTTTTGCGTCTCTTCCATGGGCGTGAATGGAACTTGGATTTCCCCAGGCTTCAATCCACTGCGGCACATGCTGCATAATCTCAGGATGCACAGGGGATGTGGCGTTGTAGTCGAGGTAAATGCCTTTTGATAACATGCGGCAAAACCTAGCATAAACCCCCGAAAGTCACAAGGATTTGGCCTATTTAGAGCAGCAATTACAAGAAACTTCGCGGAGATTGCTCGAAGAGCACAACCTTCCTTTGGTAAATGGCTGAAATTTATCGTTTAATAAACTTCAGATGATTCAAATCTTAAACCCACTTCTTATCTGTTTCGCCTTAAATCTCCTGTCGCCAGTCGCGATTCAGGCCGAAACCACCTCTGCCGCCACTGCCCCGTCGGCGACTCCAACGGCTGCGTCCTCGGCCCTTCCCCTGTGTATCAATGATCAAAAAACCCTCGAGAAAATTGAAAAAAAACAAAAAGAAAATGCAAAAAACTCCCATCGCTACGACGGCTATCGCGAGGCTTTGAGCGCCTCCACCGACGTCGAACTTTTCACCCGCCTCGCCTACGCCGAAACGTTGGCAGCAAATTGTTCGGCACAAAATGCAGAGGTTTCTTCGCTGATTGTGAACGTGATAGGCAACCGTGTGATCAAACGAAATCGCAACATCCAAAGTGTGGTGTTTGAACGCGCCCAATTTGCATCTTCGTTGCATAGCTATTCGAGCTCACGCTTTAAAGATTTTCTATGTCCGCAGGACGAAACTCTCTGGTTAGATATCCGCAAAAAAGTAGAAGCGTTTTTAAAAGCAGGCTCAGGCCCCCTATCCGCCGATACAGTTAATTACTTTTTATACAAACACGATCCGCGCTGGACAAAAGAACCTTGGACTCTGCAAGAAAACCCAACCAGCGCCGCAGGCTCCGCTCGCGATTGCATTCGCACCTTTCGCAATCCAAGCTGGAAATAATCAAGCCTGGATTTTGGCATCAGCAAATCTAATAATGCAGTGCCGCCGGCAAAGGTACTTGGTACCTTTTAGACGAACTTGTTGCGGGTCATGAAGATGGAGATCAAAAAGTTCATCCAGCCGAGCATAAACAAGGCGCCGCCCACCGGAGTGAGGTAAGCGATGGAGTTGGTTTGCAGAAGGGCCATGGCGTAGAGGCTGCCTGAGAAAAACAAAATGCCGAACACAAAACATAAGCCCGCCCAAAAGCTTCGGGACCATTTTTCCCAATGACTCCATAAGCCCAAAGAGAGCAAAGCGCCGGCATGGTACATCATGTATTTTGTGGCCACTTCGAAAAGTTCCTGCGCGTGGGGATCCAAAGTGTCGCGGAGTGCATGGGCGCCAAAAGCGCCGACCAAAACCGATAGACCTGCAAATAAACATCCCATCATTAACCAAAAACGTCCCATTATTTTGCCGCCTCGAATTGATTTTTTAAACCCTGCCAACACTGCCAATATTTTTTGTCTAGTGGTGCCTCTTTGATTGCGTAGGAACTCACTTGGTAAATCTGAGAACTTTCAAACATAAATGCCATGGTTGAATCCACCTTGCGCGGCTCGTCCGCTCGCTTGAGTTCTTTTTCGAAGGTGCTGCCATCTGGACCGTGGGGCACCATACAATTATGCAAACTCGCTCCACCTGGCAAAAAGCCGTCCTTCTTCGCATCGTACTCACCTTTGATCAGTCCCATATACTCATTCATAAGATTTCGATGGAAGTAAGGTGGTCGAAAAGTGTCTTCACCTACAAGCCAGCGCGGAGGAAAAATAACAAAATCCATATTTGCTTTTCCGGCCACTGCCGAGGGTGAAGTGAGAACTGTAAAGATCGAAGGATCGGGATGATCGTAGCTG
>JAYUKO010000026.1:0-1801 GCA_043764415.1 Bdellovibrionales bacterium
TTGATGTATGGCAAAAATTGAAGTTTTAAATTGGGATAAGAAAAAAGTTGGTGAAGTGGAGCTTCCTTCTCAAGTCGTTGAGAGAGAAGTTAAAAAAGAGCTTCTTCACGCAATGGTTCGTTGGCAACTTGTGAGTCGTCGCCAAGGAACACACGCCACAAAGACAAAAGGTCTTGTGAGCGGTGGTGGTAAAAAGCCATTTAAACAAAAAGGAACTGGTAATGCTCGTCAGGGATCGATTCGTTCCCCGTTAATGCCAGGTGGCGGTACCGCTTTTGGTCCTCAACCAAAAGATTACAGCTACACACTTCCGCGTTCTATGAAGATTGCCGGCTTACAAACAGCTCTTTCTTATCTCTTCGCTGAAAAGAAAATTTTCGTTGTTGAAGGCATGAGCTCAAAAGAAGGAAAGTCTAAAGAACTTTCTTCAAGACTTAAAAAGTTCGGTCTTGGAAAAGCTCTTTTGATTTCTAAGGATCAAGACGACATGTTTGCAAGAGCTTCTAAAAATTTAAAAAACTATCGCTATAATACAGTTGCGGGTGTGAATGTGTACGATCTTTTAAAATACGATGCCGTCGTATTTACGCAAGATTCAATTCCATCTGTTGTTGCAAAGTGTGGAGTTGAATAATGTATCAAATTATTAAAAGACCACTAGTTACAGAAAAAACAAGCGCCTACAGCGATTACAACACTTACGTATTCGAAGTTGAAAAAGAGGCTACGAAAGACCAAATCAAATTTGCGATTGAAAAAGCTTTCAGCGTGAAGGTTGCAGCTGTTCGCACAGCTTGTTACCGCACTCGTTGGCTAAAGCAACAATCCCGATTCGGTCCGCCTAAATACAAGAAGAAAGCCTTTGTAAAATTGGCTCAGGGCCAAAAAATTTCCATCTTTGAGGGAGCCTAATCATGGGAGTAAAAGTTTTTAGACCTACGAGTGCTGGCCGTCGTGGCATGACGGGTTTTGATTTCTCAGAGATCACTACAGATCGTCCAGAGAAATCGCTTACAACAAGCCTTTCTAAAAAAGCTGCACGTAACAATTATGGTCAAATCACGATTCGTCATAAAGGCGGCGGGCATAAAAGACGTTACCGCATTATTGATTTTAAACGCTTGAAGCTTGAAGTCCCAGGAAAGATCGCCACTATCGAATACGATCCAAACCGGACTTGCCGAATTGCGCTGGTAAACTACGCTGACGGCGAAAAAGCCTACATCATCGCACCCGTTGGTTTGAAGGTTGGAGACACTGTTCAATCCAGCGATAAAGCGGATATTCTTCCTGGAAACAATCTTCCATTGAGCGCGATCCCGGTCGGAACAATCATTCACAATGTTGAATTGCGTCCAGGCAAAGGCGGACAGTTGTGTCGCGGTGCCGGTGCATCTGCAACTCTTGTTGGTCGTATGGGCAAGTTTGCCCAGGTGAAGTTGCCTTCTGGCGAAGTTCGCGAAGTTCTAGTGAACTGCCGAGCTTCAATTGGTCAGGTTGGAAACACTGATAACGAAAACATTTATATTGGTAAAGCAGGTCGTAATCGTTGGAAAGGGAAGCGTCCTTCCGTTCGCGGTATGTCGATGAACCCAGTTGATCACCCACTCGGTGGTGGTGAAGGTCGCGGCAAAGGGCATCATCCTGTAAGTCCATGGGGACAACCTTGTAAGGGCTATAAAACGCGCCATAACAAGGCTACGGACAAGTATATTATTAAAAATAGAAAAGCAAAGTAGAGGTAATGTGTGGCTAGATCACTAAAAAAAGGTCCGTTTGTTGACGACCATTTGGTAAAAAA
>JAYUKO010000027.1:0-5980 GCA_043764415.1 Bdellovibrionales bacterium
CATGATAACAGTCGTTAAAATAAAATCAATGTGCTAAGAATTAATAATGTCCAAGTATACACCCGGTCAAAAAGTAGAACTCAAGATCCTTCGCGAAACTCCTCTCGGATTTGTGGCACTGATCAATGGGGAAGATGAAGGTCTTCTTTATCATAACGAAATCTTCGAAGCCCTGGAGCCCGGCGATGAATTGCCTGGTTATTTTAAAACCGTTCGATCTAACGGCGCCATCGACCTCTTATTGCAACCACTAGGACACCATGGCGCTGAGGAATTAGGACAGCGTGTTCTTGATGCTTTAAAAAAAAATAAAGGCTTTTTGCCACTCACAAGCAAAACCCACGCCGAAGAAATCTATCACCTTTTTGGGGTGAGCAAAAAGAAGTTTAAAATGGCTATCGGTGGCCTTTATAAAAAACAACTTATTAAAATTGCCGACGACGGTATTTTTCTCGTCCCGTGAGGGCTGATTCTTCGCAGACGAATTCGGCGCCTCCGTTTCAACCTGTTATTCTTGTCACAGGTTGCGGCTCTGGAATTGGCTTGGCTCTTACCGAGATGCTCTACAAGTTGCACTTCTATCGTGTTGTTGCCACCGCCCGCCCCCACTCGCTGGCTCGCTTGCGTGCGAAATTCCCAGATTCAGAAAGATTTTGGATTCGCCCTCTCGACGTGACTGTTGAGGCAGAAAGAAATCTTTTGATTTCGGAAATTAACGAAAAATGGCAAGGCGTGAATGTTTTGATCAACAATGCAGGTATCAGCTACCGAGCCGTGGTCGAGCACATGAGCGTGGCCGAAGAGCAGCATCAGTTCGAAACAAATTATTTTGGCCCGGTGGGATTGATTCGGGCTGTTTTACCAAACATGCGAAGACTTGGTCGTGGAAAAATTATCAATGTGTCTTCGGTCAGCGGCATGCTTGCCATGCCGACGATGGGATCTTATAGCGCTTCTAAATATGCTCTCGAGGGAATTAGCGAAGCTCTGTGGTACGAGGTCAGACCTCTGGGAATCAACGTGTGTTTGCTGCAACCCGGGTTTGTAAAATCCAAATCCTTTTTGAATGTGCAGTACTCGCGCCAATCGGGACCCGAGCACGGCATCGAAGGTCTGTATGCCGACTATTATGCTCACATGACACCGTTTATCGAACGACTGATGAATTTAAGTTTTACCACTCCCGAGGCTGTGGCGCGAAAAATTTTAAAAACCATTCAGCAAAAAAATCCACCGCTTTGGATCCCCGCCACGTTGGATGCAAAAATTTTTTACTATCTGCGCCGCTTCGTTCCGCGAAGAATCTTACTTGAGCTTTTGTTTGCCACTCTTCCCGGAGTGCGACAATGGGCTAAAACCTACACCCAACGCAAAAAACGCTCCGCTAAATAGTTCTTAATTTTTACCAAAGTCCGTGTTAGCGTTTTGCCCATGATCACCCAGGCCGTTCCCATATTTTCCACACTCATTATTGTCATCGCTTTTGCACGGTTGATTGGATTTGTCTTTCGTAAAACCGGCCAGCCTCCCGTCATGGGTGAAGTCCTCGGTGGAATCCTTCTTGGCCCCTCTGCTTTTGGATACTTTTTTCCCGAATCATCGGCTTTCTTATTTCATAAAGACTCTCTTATTTTTCTAAAGAATGTCGCTGATGTGGGAATTATGCTTTATCTTTTTGTAACGGGTCTGGAAATTGACCTTCCGCGCCTGCAAAAGTCTGCACGTTCCGCCATACTGATTTCCCAGCTCAGCATTTTATTACCTTTTGTTCTCGGGCTTCTTCTCGCTCAGCAAATTTATTCACAATATGCCCCTCCCGGGTTTGGTCTATTAGCATTCTCGCTGTTCATTGGAGTGTCGTTTTCCATCACTGCCTTTCCCGTTCTCGCAAGAATTTTGGCAGACTCGCCTCTCCATAAAACCCGCCTGGGTGATTTAGCTTTAACTTGTGCCGCCGTCGATGATGTGACCGCGTGGGTCCTTATCGCCATTGTCACTGGAGTGATGGGAACTGGTCTTTCCGGAGCGTGGGCGACTTTGGGCCTCACCTTAGTTTACATTTTATGTATGTTATTCGTTGTGCGCCCCCTGATCACAAACATGGTTCCCAGGTTTGAAAAAAAATTCGAGCGCTTGCCTGAGGCGTTGTTGGCGTTTGCCATTTTAGGAGCTTTAACTTCGGCAATGCTCACCGAGGTCATTGGCATCCACGCGCTCTTTGGAGCCTTTTTATTTGGTGCTGTGATTCCCCACGACAGTTTGATCGCTCGAGATGTGACAGGGCGCCTGCAAGATTTTGTGCGGATTCTTTTTTTACCAGCCTTTTTCGCTTTGACCGGAATGAAGACGCAAATCAATCTGATTTCGGGAGGCCAAGAGTGGATCCTCTGTTTGATCATTATCGGTCTGGCCACCGCTGGAAAGTTTTTGGGCGCCTTCACCGGTGCAATACTCTCCGGCCATAGTCGCCGCGAATCCACAATCTTAGGCATACTCATGAACACGCGAGGTCTTGTGGAGTTGATTGTGCTTAATATCGGATTGTCTTTGGGAATCCTCACCCCAACGCTGTTCACCATGCTGGTGCTTATGGCGTTAGTAACCACATTTATGGCTGGCCCACTCCTACGCCTTGTTGGCACCTACTCCGACGAGCATAAAAAACGATGAAACTGCAAGAACTCCCCGAAATTTTAGCTGTGTGTCGATTAGAACCACAATCCGAAATTCCTGCCTGGGCCATAAAAAGTCGTTTTTTTTCCATCACAAAAACGTCTGACGAACTATCGATTGTTTGCGAGCAATCGATAGTTCCCACGAGCGTAAAAGCCGAAATCGATTGGAAGTGCTTTCGCGTGGTTGGAACTCTTGATTTTTCGCTCACAGGTATTTTAGCTGCCATTGCCAGTCCACTGGCTCAGGAAAAAATTAGCATCTTCGCGATTTCAACTTTCGATACCGATTACGTCCTCATTAAAAGTGCGACCTGGGCACGCGGCTTGCGCGTGCTGCAAGAGGCAGGATTTAATTTTGAGTAGACCTGGCCCAGAACACGACTAAGCTAAGAAACCATCACAGGAGAAATTATGAGCTCAATTGCAAACATTCCGCTGAACACGATAAAGGGCCAAGAGACTCATTTAGCGGCTTACAAGGGAAAAGTTTTACTCATTGTGAATGTGGCATCCAAGTGCGGCCTAACGCCACAATATGAAGGGCTCGAAAAAATCTACAAAAAATACAAAGCACAAGGCTTTGAAGTCCTCGGGTTTCCGGCAAATAACTTTATGGGGCAAGAGCCCGGCACAAATGCCGAAATCGTTGAGTTTTGCAAAAGTTCTTACGATGTGTCGTTTCCGTTATTTCAAAAAATCTCAGTCAAAGGCAACAACCAGCATCCCCTCTATTCGGCGCTCACACACAGCTCTGTGCCGGTTCAAGATTCCAACGAAGCTTCGTTGTTAAAAAAAATGGCGTTTCGAGTTCTCGGCGGCTTAAACAAAAAAGCCACCGATATTTCTTGGAACTTCGAAAAGTTTCTCATCGACCGCAACGGAAAAGTGGTGGCTCGCTTTTCGCCCACCGTAAAACCCGAAGAAGCTGCACTCACTTCTGCCATTGAAAAGTTATTAAAGTCGTAGAGTTTTTGGCTACTGCAAATAATCCGAGGTCTGGCAATAGTCAGGAACCACGGCACAGCCCTCCGTCTCTCGGGTGCGATAGGCATTTTGCGCGCAGTCAATGTAGCGTTGATTGGCGCTGTTGCAAAAAGGCTGGGTAATTAAACGCATCTGCGCTGGATAAAGCGTCGACGTTGGTGCCGGCATATCGCGGAAGTAAAAAAATACCGGCGCTCGAGGCTGGCCCGACTTTGTAACTCCCGTACGACGGCGATTATTCTCCGAAGCCACCATGGCCGCATATTCTCTTCGACCCATCATCATTTTTTTAGGAGTGCTCCCCCCGGGACAAACTGTCGGTAAAGGATTGGCAGGTGTCGAAACCACGGGCGCGGGCGCGCGAGCTGGTTGTGTGCAACGAAGAATCTCGTAAGTAAATCCCAGTCCCGACTGATCCCGCATGATGGAGTCCTCGGGCTCGATGGAACGACAGCTAAAGGTGGTCGCGTCGCCACCCTCCGGATGGGGCCGTTGCACCGTGAGCCATCGCTCGGTGTATCCATCGCATAATCCTGTAAGGTGCAACACTTCGTGCACGATTGTATTGCAATCGATGGTGCGCGCCCAACTCGCCGAGCTGGATCGCCCTGCATCGGATTGAATTCGAATGGACGACTCTGGTGGAGAATCAGGATCTTGGAGAGTGGGATAGTCCAGTCGAAGCTCCAGACGCTGTCCACTCGGCGTTCGCAAACGGTTACGCATGCTTTCAAAGCACTGACGAGTGCGGGCAATAAACGCGGCACGCATCTCATCGGCATAGGGAGCGAGTGCGAATTTCTCCGTAGAATTAATTCCCGCTAACTGACTTCCAAAGCGCTCGGTGATGGCTTCGCCCAACGGACCAAAACGGATATTGAATTCGGCTATGAAAAGCTGTGGATCACCGGCATCGCGACTGATGCGGTAGGTTCTGGGGAGTCCGGTTGCTGACTGGGTTCTCAGCGGTTGATCCACTCGCAGGGATTCTCCCGGGCGAAGCTCTCGACAAGGGTCTGGGTTCGAGCCTTGGGCCATTGACGGATTTGCACTACCGAAAGACCCTGCCGTGGCCGACGTAACTTCGCCCGAGACTAAAAACGTCAAATAAAAACTCATTTCTAAAAGCATCTGGTTATATCGGTCTATTTGCGTGCTAACTTTAAAAACCGAGAATGAGGCTAACGCCAAAAAATACGAATAACACGGCCGCGATTCGCCGCAGATGTTGCATCGACATTTTTTTTAAAAGTCGCTCCCCAAAAAACACCGCGAGCCCATCGGCCACAATCATTCCCAGCGTTGTTCCAAGGGTCACCAACACCAAATGATTATAGCGTGCGGCTAGCGCCACTGTTGAGAGCTGCGTTTTGTCGCCCATCTCGGCGATAAAAAAAGCTACAAACGTGGTTAAAAAAGCACCCCATCGTCCACTGGCTTTAGGCTCTTCTTCTTTGTCGGGAATTAATACCCAGGCTGCAAAGGCGAAAAAGACCAACGCAAGGACCCACTTTAAGACCATTGGCGACATTTGCTGCGAAAGCCACTGTCCCGCGTAGGCTGCAAGCAGATGATTTAAAATCGTCGCTGCGACGATGCCAGATAAAATCACCCAAGGTTTTTTAAAGCGCACTGTCAGCAAAAGCGCTAAAAGTTGTGTCTTATCGCCCATCTCAGTGGCGGCAACGAGGAGAAAAGAATTGATCAGTATTTCCATAAATTTTTGTAACAAAAAAATTGCAAAATGAATACATATTTGACCTTTTCGGGCGTTTCTGAGATCACAGTTCTATGCTTTTACCCATTGGTCTTTTGACTATTTTTGGCTTCTCTGTTGGTTCCCTCACCTACGCCTATAAATATCGTGGAAAGGCTCGCTGGGAAAATCTCACCGAGTACATGCGCAAGGGTTGGCCCATTTTTACGCCGTTCAATTGCCTGCTTTATTTATTCACTCAGCAACGTGCACAAAAATCTATTATGAATGTGGCCGACTTTCCCGAACTCAAGCCGCTCCAGCAAAACTGGCAAATGATCCGCGAGGAAGTGATCAATCTTTACAAAGGCCAGCACTTCGAAAAAACCAAGGAAGAAGGCGCTCAGAGTTCCTATGATTTGGGCTTTCGCACTTTTTTTAAATACGGTTGGAGTAAATTTTATCTCACGTGGTACGGCCACACCCATGAGTCCGCGCAAAAACTTTGTCCAAAAACCGTGGCGCTGGTCAACAGCATCCCGTCGATCAATGGAGCCATGTTCTCGTTGCTTCCCGTTGGCTCACAGCTCACTCGTCACTTGGATCCCGTGGCTTGCTCTTTGCG
>JAYUKO010000028.1:0-22236 GCA_043764415.1 Bdellovibrionales bacterium
GATAAAAATAAGAATGTACAATACATGACGCAGAAGTATACTGATCGTATTGAAGCCATTGTTCGCAAGTATCCAGAGCAGTGGATGTGGATTCATCGACGCTGGAAGGTGTTTCGTGAATAAAAAGAAAATAGTCCTTATTTTGATTCTACTTTTGGCAGGCAGCTGTGCCACACTTTTTACGGACTACGATGAAAAGCTTTTAGAAAACAAAGAGTTTAGCGACAGTTTAAAGGTTGAGGAGATTCCTCCACCAGAAGCCGCAAAAGCAGGAGACGTTAAAGCAACTTCTGAGTCGCCTTCGGGAGACGTGAAGCAAGTTGCAAAAGCGAAATCGGCAAAATCCAGCACCGCTAATTCTGTAGCTAATCCGACAGCTAAACTGGCCGTTAAATTGGGGCCACTCGTTCCGCCCGAAAAAGCCGCCAAACTTCTCCAGCATCAGCCAGAAATGGAAGATGGTGAAGGCTTCAGTGGACGTCGGCCCAAAGTAGATCCCTTGGTAGAAAATGAGGAACTCATCTACGCTGTTTCCTACTTTGCCGTTGAAGGTGGACGTTTTACAATGAAGTCCCATCCGTTTGTCGAAGTAAACGGTCGCAAGTCCTACCGCTTTACTTTCCATGCCCGTTCAAGCTCCGCTTTTTCGCTTTTTTACGCGGTGGATGATATGGCTGAGTTTTTTATGGATTACGAAGACCTCGTGCCCTACAGCTATACGATTAAAGCCAAGGAGTCCAAGCAGGTGCGAGACGTGAAGAGTTTTTACAATTGGAAAACTCTGCAGGCCAAAACCTGGGATAAAAAAATAAAAAAAGGCAAAGGCCCCGAAGAAAAACTTTACGAGTGGCAAATTTTGCCATATTCCCAAAATGTATTTTCTGCTGTTTATTACATGCGAACGTTCCAGTATGCAGTGGGTAAAGAAATTTCGATGCGCGTTGGACACGAAGGAAAAAACATAATCATGAAGGCTAAAATTCTCCGCGAAGAAAAGTTGAGCACAGCTGTGGGAACACTAGACACCTTTGTTATTAAACCCGAATTCGAAATCGACGGGGTTTTTAAACCTGTGGGCGATGTTTTCATGTGGATCACCAACGACACCCATCACCGCATCGCGCGAATCGAATCAAAAATAAAAATTGGCAAAGTTGTTGTTAATTTGCAAAAAATTTCTCCATGATTTTATACGTTCAAACCGCCTTTTTAGGAGATTTGTTACTCGGTATCCCAACCCTCAAGCGGCTTCGCGAAATCTATCCAGATCAAGAAGTTCATCTTCTCTGTCGAAAAAATTTGGGATCTCTCATCATAGAAAATGGTTTGGTGGACGTGGTCCACGACCAGTTTGCAGGCACTAAGCCGACCCTTTTTGAAATTAAAAAAATATTTTCGAAACTCAACTTTGATGTGCTGATTTGCCCCCATGAATCGTTTCGTTCTACGTTCATTAGCGCTCTGATCAATGCCAAACGTAAAATCGTCTATAAAAACTGGTTCAACTCTATGGTTTTCTCTGATTGCGTAAAGCGACCCATGAATCTCCCAGAGGTTTTACGTCAATTGTCTTTGTTGCGTTTGTTAGACGCACAAACAGAGTCGCGCTTTGCCAGCCTGACAGAGTCCACTGCGCCCTTCACGAAAATCCCTCCCTGGACGGCCATGGCAGTTCCACACTATCAAGATGTCCTAAAAAAAAGTGATTGGAAAAAAAAGTACGGACTTGCGCAGGATCGAAAAGCGATTTGCTTGGCTCCGGGTAGTGTATGGCCCACAAAACAGTGGGGAGAAGAGAAGTTTTCCCAATTGGCCAGCGCGATAATAAAAAGCGGTCGCCAGGTTGTGCTCGTGGGAAGTCCCGCGGAATCGGAGCTTTGTCAAAGAATCCAGGTTCAGGTTCCTGGAGCCATCAATCTTGCAGGTCGTACAAGTCTTATTGAGCTGGCACAAGTCATTGCGGCAAGTGAAAAACTAGTCAGCAATGATAGTGGCGCCATGCATATCGCCGCTATGACGGGCACCCCGTCAGTGAGTATCTTTGGACCCACAGTGCTACGGTTTGGCTATCAACCTTGGAACGAAAGAGCAAGGGTGGTGGAGAACAAAGTTCTTCCCTGTCGTCCGTGCTCGTCCCATGGGGGCAGGATCTGCCCCATAGGTACCCATGAATGTATGACTTCGATCTCCATCCGCGATGTGGAGCCGTTGCTATAAGTAGCAAAGAATTATTTTTTGCTATAATCTTTCGGGTTGATATTAAATTTCTTAATTTTTCGCAACAGCGTGTTTTTCGGGATATTGGCGTTCGCAACAGTCTGGTTGATCTTGCCACTGTTCACTTTTAGCGCATTAATAATAAAATCCCGTTCGGCGTCTTCTTTAAATTTTTCGAAATTCAATGCGGTTCCTGCGTTCGCATCCTGGTTCACTAAATTTTGAAAATTCTCGGGCAACTGCGACAGCGACAGTCGGCCATCGGTGTTCATGATGGTGAAGCGCTCAATAAGATTTTCAAGCTCGCGAATGTTTCCCGGCCACAAATGCTTCTTAAAAACTTGTAAAACGGCAGGATCCACAGCAGGGATGGGTTTTTCGTACTTTTCACTAAATTTTTTAAGAAAATAAAGAGTCAAATTTTCTATATCCTCAAGGCGCTCTCTCAAAGGAGGTAAAAAGATGGGCATCACGTTGAGGCGGTAATAAAGATCCTCGCGAAAACGACCCTCGAGGATCATCTTTTCCAAATTCTGATTTGTTGCCGTCACAATTCGAGCGGAGGTTACAAGCTCTCGATTGGAACCCACGGGATTAAACTTTTTTTCCTGAAGAACCCGTAAAAGTTTAACCTGAGTTTCTGGTTTTAACTCGGCAATCTCATCGAGAAACAAAGTTCCGTCATTAGCCAATTGAAATTTTCCAATTTTTCGTTCGTCGGCGCCAGTAAAGGCCCCCTTTTCGTGGCCGAAAAGTTCGCTCTCGATCAGGCTTTCTGCCAAGGCTGCGCAGTTGATAGCAATAAAAGGTGAAAGTTTACGGTGAGAGTTGTAGTGCACAGCGCGCGCCACAAGTTCTTTTCCGGTGCCATTTTCTCCGCGAATCAACACCGTGGTGTCGACTTTACAAACTTTGTAAACCAGATTAAAAACCTCGCGCATCTTTTGTGATTCGCCAACAAAGTCTGTATTGACGTCATCGTCAAAGATGGGCAACGAGGCGACAACATCTTCGACGAGCTCCTTCGCTTCTTGTGACTTTTTGTAAATTTCGATGAGCTTTCCGCGCTGGATCGGTTTTTCGAGGTAATCAAAGGCACCCTCTTTGATAGCATCGATGGCATCGCGAACATTGGTATGAGCAGTAAGGATAACGACAAACGTTCGCGGATCAATGGACTTAATCCTATGGAGGGCAGAGAGACCATCCATCTGCGGCATCTTCACATCCATGATGATCAAATCGTAAAAATGATTCTCAACCTTTTCCACGGCTTCAAGCCCATTTGTCGCTTGTTCGCAAATCACATCAGGGAGTTCTTGTTGAAACATGGAGATGACGGAGGATCTTAAATCAGCCTCATCATCAACAATTAAAACGCGATTTTTCTTTTCCATAAACTATGCCTTCCTTACACTAGCGGTAATTTAAATCCAACTTTTGAGCCACTGAGTCCATCACTCTCAACAAATACACTTCCATCATGAGCTTCAACAAAATATTTCACAAGGTACAAACCAAGCCCCGTCCCGTCGGTGTTTTCGTCCGTGCGATAGAACTTTCTCCAAATTTTATCCTGATCTTCCATTTTAATACCGCAACCACGATCCTCAATCGAAACAACGACAAAATTTTCTTCCTCGCTGGAGGAAACGTTGATGGCTGTTGAGTGAGGGGAGAACTTGATCGCATTTTCTAAAATATTTAAAATAATTTGCTGAACTAGGTCTTTATCACAATTAATCGAAAACAGAGGTTCAAGGTTTTCTTGGATGACAATGTCTTTTTCGTCAGCCAGCGGGCGAATCATTGAAACACCATTTTTAATAAGCGAGTTAATATCGCAAGGTTCGATTTTTAATAAAAAGCGGTTGGATTCGATTTGTGAAATTTTGAGAATGTTCTTTACGTACTGGTTTAATTCGTTGCTGTACTTCCGGATTTTTTGCAATCCGTCGGTGATGCGCTCGTTGATGGGTGGTTCGCCATCTAAAATTTCTATTTGCCCAAGAATCTTGGCGATGGGGGTTTTTAAGTCGTGACTGAAGAGATTCAAAAAGTTTTTCTTCATCTCATCCATTTCGTCTTTGTAGGCTTTTTCTTTTTCGAGCCGCCAGGCAAATTGTTCCTTTTTATCCAGCTTATAATTCAAAAACACAAAATAGGACGTAAATGTGTGCAATATATAGGCGGTGAGAGGTAGCCAAACATTAAACTGATCAAACATCATAAAGCTGAGCGAGCTAATGACAATGAGAAGAATAAATATTCCCAAAAAAGCCAAGTTACTAGAGAGGCTGAGGATCAATAACGACACCAAGGTGGTTATGATCAGGATGAGAAGCATCGAGATCCAAGTGCGCAAAGGCGTAATCCAGCGCTCATGCAGAACATTATCGATCATGTTGGCAATGAGCTCCGAGGTGCTCAGTTCGCCCACGGGAGTGATGATCGAGTCTTCCTCGGGGTCTTGAATATCGAGGATCACAATTTTATCGCGAATGTTCGTTGGTAAAATCTTTTGATTTTTTAATTCATAAAAATAAATAGTCGTAAAGCTATTTTGCGGTCCGCGAAAGTTAATAAAGGAAGGCGTCTGAATTTTTTCAAGCGATTGATCGGGCGTTAGTTTTCTGAGCAACGACTGAGGAATGCTGAGGCTTCGCAGAATGCCATCGGCATCGGCTTTGAGGCTTTTTCTTGGAATGAGCACGACGCCGTTGTATTCGTTAAGCCAGACGAGAGTTTTTCGATTCACGGGAGCCACGAGTAACCGTGGACTGTGTTTTTTGATTTCGTAGATAGCGGTTCGCAGATCAGCGGCCTCGGGAGGGATGTGTGCAATGATGATGTCGGAATTGACGTTTTGCGCTCCACGAAGTGTAAAATGCAGGTCGAAATTTTGAATGTTCAGGAGGAATAAAAGAAGATAGCCCGAGGCTAAACAAATAAAGATACGATTGAAAAGACCTGTCTGAAGTTGCATTTTTACCATTCTTGAGGTGTGATAATATAGCATGATAGTCGTAAGATCAATTTCTGAAGCACAATCTCTCGCTCTCAATGGACCCACAGTGGTGACTATTGGCAGTTTCGATGGCGTTCATCGTGGCCATCAGCAACTCATCGACGCGATGTTTGAAAAAAATTCAGTCGGAAAAAAAGTGATAATCACGTTTTCTCCCCATCCAGCAAAGGTGCTCTCCTCTCAGCCGCCAGCTTTAATTTTTTCGGAGAAGGATCAAATTGAAGTATTTTCCAAAAAAGGCATCGATATCCTGTTCTTTATCCCTTTCACGCGAGAAATCGCCAACTGTTCTGCCGAAACATTTATTGAAACGATTTTGGTGCAGATTTTTGCTCCGAAGCTCTTGGTCATTGGTTACGACTTTAGCTTTGGCAAAGGCAAACAAGGTGGCTTTGAGCTGCTGCAAAAAGTACTCAGCCCGCGCGGTGTGAATGTGCTGCGTATTCCTCGGTACGAAGTCGATGGAGTTATTGTTTCCAGTTCAAAAATTCGTGAATACATCACCGCTGGTAAGGTTGATTTAGCCGCAGAACTTTTAGGTCGTCCTTACTACATCGAAGGAGTGGTCTCGCCGGGTAAGCAATTGGGACGAAAAATCGGATTTCCCACGGTCAATTTACGTTGTGAAAATGAGCTGTACCCATCGCGGGGAGTTTATTTTTGTCAGACTATCATCGATGATATTTCCTACAAAGGTGTCGGCAACATCGGCATCAACCCCACCGCGCAAAATTCCTTAGACATTAAAGTTGAATTTCATATTCTTGATTATCAAGGGGACCTTTACGGTCGCGTGCTGAGATTTGAGCTCATTCAAATGCTGAGGGCCGAAAAACGCTTTGGCAGCGTTGCTGAACTCCAAGAACAAATAGCCAAAGATGTCGAGCAGGCCCGTTCCCTCTAACCTTTGTCGAGTCGAGTTGACTCTGAGTCGCGCGGAACCTGGATCAAAGATAGAGCTCGAAAAAATCAATAGGCTCCGACGGCCTTAAACCGTTAAATTAGTAAGAGGTGTTGAGAAAATACTCAAGGAGACCTCGTGTCTAAAAACAATCTCGCAGAAGTTAAAAAACCAAGTGGTAAGTTGGCTCACGTCCAAGCCAATCGCCGAACGAATGAATCCCTCACCGCGGCCGCCGAGCGCCTGGGCGTGACGCAGCAACAATTGGGCGAGGAGCTTGGTGAATTTTATCAAATGCCATTCATCGATCTTTCTGATTTTGAAATCGATCAAGCCGCCATCGCTATTTTGAGTGTTGAGCAATGTCGAAAATATTCCGTCATGCCTCTATCTCGCGCGGGAAATACGTTGGTGGTTGCATTTTCGGATCCAACAAATTTGTTCATGCGCGATGATATTTCGTATATCACCAAATGCAAAATTGAACCGGTTGTGGCAACGGAAAGCGGCATTCAAAAAGCCATCGCGAAATACTATGCGAAGTCGGAAGTGCAAGATGATTACCTCAACGACTTGGGCGACGAAGACATTCAGGAAGAAACAAAAAGTACGCACGTTGGGTCAAATCCAGATGAGGCCCCCGTCGTAAAATTTGTAAATATGATGCTGACCGAAGCGGTCAAAGAAAACGCCTCTGATATCCACGTTGAGCCCTACGAAAAAAGCATTCGAATTCGCTTTCGCAAAGATGGGCAGTTATTCGAAAAATACAGACCACCAAATAACATTGCCTCGGCGATTTCTTCACGTCTCAAAGTCATGGCCAAGTTGGATTTGGCAGAGCGAAGAAAACCACAAGATGGCCGTATTAAGTTAAAGTTTAAAGACAAAGGTGATGTGGATTTTCGTGTTAACGTCCTGCCGGTTGTCGACGGCGAGAAAGTCGTTATGCGGATTATGGATAAGTCTAAAATTACAAATATTAAGCTGACAGAACTTGGTTTCACAAACGATCAGTATTTAGTCTTGCAAGCTGTTCTACAAAAGCCGCAAGGTCTTGTACTGGTAACCGGCCCTACAGGAAGTGGTAAAACTACGACGTTGTATGCATCCCTGCAGGAAATCCACGACACGACAATCAACATTAGCACCGCTGAAGATCCTGTTGAATTTAAACTGACCGGGATTAATCAAACACAAGTGCAACCCGATATTGGATATACCTTTGCCGAAGCTTTGCGAGCGTTTCTCCGCCAAGATCCAGACGTGATTCTTGTGGGGGAAATCCGCGACACAGAAACTGCAGAGATTTCATTTAAAGCCGCCTCTACCGGCCACTTGGTGTTAAGTACGCTTCACACCAATGATGCTCCGGGAACTGTTTCCCGCCTGATAGAAATGGGCATTGCAGGCTACATGATTACGTCGACCGTTGAAATCATCTTAGCTCAACGTTTAGTCGGAAAAATATGCCCTGCTTGTAAAACGGAAGATCGCGTCGATGCGGGTTTGCTTGCCAAACTGAATCTGCAGGCGAAAGATCTTAAAGATATAAAATTTTTTAAAGGACAAGGCTGTGAGACGTGTTCTGGCACTGGCATTAAAGGACGAGTTGCCATTTATGAGTTTTTGCCGATCTCTGATGCCATTAAAGAAGCGGTTATGGCCAATGCAACACCACTGGATTTAAAACGGGCGGCCCTGCGTGGCGGAATGAAATCGCTGAGAATGTCGGCGGTCGAGAAAGCCAAACTGGGTTTGATTTCATTGATGGAAGTTCTCAATAGCACCATGCAGGATCCTACCTTATGATTACGTTGATTCAATTACTCAAGTTGACTTCTGAACAGGGTGCATCTGACTTGCACATTGTGGCGGGCAGCCCCCCGTGTTTGCGCGTCGAAGGGCGAGTGATTCGAGTTAAAAGTAGCAGCCTGAATGCCGAAGACACGCGCCGCCTTTGCTACTCTGTGCTGAACGATGCGCAAAAGAGTCGATTTGAACAAGAAAAGGAATTGGACTTCAGCTTCGAAGTTAAAGGCTTGTGTCGCTTTCGAGGTAATTTGTTTTTTCAAAGAAACTCCTTATCAGGAGTCTTTCGGCGTGTGCCCAATCATATTCCCAATTACTTGGACTTAGGCCTGCCGCCTTCTATTCCTAAGCTCACGGGCCTCCCCAACGGCTTGGTGCTGGTCACTGGTCCAACCGGTTCTGGAAAAACCACAACCATCGCATCGTTGATCGACAAAATTAACCAAGAAAAAGAAGGTCACATCGTGACCCTGGAAGATCCCATCGAATTTATGCACCCCCATAAAAACTGTATCGTGAATCAGCGCGAAGTGGGCGTGGACTCCTTGTCTTACTCTGAGGGTTTAAGACGGTTAATGCGTCAGGATCCTGATTACTGCTTGATTGGCGAGATCCGCGATGAAGATACGGTGGAGACGGCATTAAAACTTGCCGAAACAGGCCATTTGGTTTTTGCGACATTGCACACCAATTCGGCAGTGCAAACCATCAACCGTGTTGTGAGTATTTTTCCTTCCGATCAACAGGAACGAATTCGTGTTGTTTTGAGTTTTACTTTGCAGGCTGTTGTAAGCCAAAGGCTGATTGTAAGCACAACAGGCAAGCGCATTCTTGCCTGTGAATTCTTGTTGCTCAATGCCGGGATTCGTAATCTGATAAGGGAAGGAAAACTGCACCAAGTTCAGAATATGATGGAAGTTGGTCAAGAACGATCAGGAATGATAACTTTGAATCAAACTCTTTGTGATTTAATTCGCGCCAGCCGCATCACAGAGAAAGAAGCCTATTCCTGCACCAATAATCCAGATGATCTGTTCAAGTTACTACAACGAGGAGCCTAATGGCTGTATTTAACTATCAGGCGAAAGCACTCAACGGATCTTCAGTTCAAGGACAGGTTGAGGCGACCAGCGAAAATGAAGCGCGAGTCAAAATTCGTGCGAATCGTTTAATTCCACTCAAATTAGAGATCATAAGTGGCGCGTCTGCAGCGAGCTCTTCTCCGGCATCCAGCAAAAAAACCGGAGGGATCAATTTTTCAACGGGCCCTGGAAAAGTAAAACCTAAGGATCTGCAGAATTTCACGCGTCAGCTCGCAGTGCTAGTGGGTGCCGGTGTGGCCATCATTCCTTCGTTAGAAGCTTTGGCAACGGGGCAAAAAAGCCCGGTGTTTCGAAAGGCCATCACAGAGGTCTGCCAAGACATTTCTACCGGAAAAAAAATGGGCCAAGCCTTTGCTCGACAAGGGCATGTGTTTGATAAATTCTATGTCAATATGATTGTTGCCGGAGAAGAGGGCGGGGTTTTGGAAATCGTTCTTAAAAGGCTTGCCGACTATATTGAAAAAGCGGTTAAAATTCAGGGGAAGATCAAAGGTGCGTTAGTCTATCCGGTCGCTGTTTTAGTGATCTCGTTACTTATTATTACTGGATTATTAATTTTCGTTGTTCCAACATTCGCCGAACTTTTTATGGGTTCGGGGATGAAGTTACCATTCTTAACGCAAATGATGATGGATATGAGTACGTTCATGCAAAGAACCTGGTGGATGTTTGGAGTGGGAATTTTTGTGATGGTGCAGGGGCTTAAGAAGTACTACGCGACGTCGACAGGACGGCAGATGATCGACGCCCTTTTAATTCGCACTCCACTTTTTGGCAATCTTATCATTAAAGGTGGTCTTGCAAAGTTCACCCGAACACTTTCAACTCTGCTCAATGCGGGAGTTTCTATCATGGACGCCATGGATATCGGTGCCCAGGTCTCAGGAAATTACGTGATCGAAATTGCCATTGTTAAAGCCAAGGATGCCATTGCTTCGGGAAAGTCGATCGCGACACCGTTTTCGCAAGATAAAATGTTTCCTCCATTGGTAGTGCAAATGATGGCCGTGGGTGAAGCGACGGGTGCGTTGGATCAGATGTTGTCAAAGATTGCCGATTTTTTTGAGGACGAAGTGGAAGGCATTGTATCAAGCATTACCACCCTCATCGAGCCCGTTATGATTGTGGTCCTTGGGGGGATTGTGGCGTGTCTTGTTTTGGCGATGTATATGCCTATTTTTCAAATGGCGGGCGGCGTTCAGTAGTAAGGACACATCTGATGAGCACTCAAGAAAAGAGTTTTGATTTTTCCCAAAGTCGCAGTCAGATACTGACTGTGCAGAGTGTGCGCATCTTCTTTTTGACGGTCGTCTTTTTGGCTTTTTTAGCTTATCAGTTAGTGAACACACACTTTATTGCCCAAGGTGTGTTTTTTTCGGTCTACGGGCTTCTGACTTTTTCGTTTCTTTTAAATTTTATCTATATCCTGCTTTTTCAGGAAAAAAACTCCTGGATTGGCTTTTTCACAGCTTTGCTTTTTGTTTGGGAAGTATTTTTTGTAACACTTCTTATTTATTTTATTGGTGTAAATCAATCGCTGCTGATTTTTCTGTACCTCATCAATATCATTCTGTGCGGAATCGTTTTTAAGAGACGGGGTGGTGTTTATCTTGCGCTGGTGACGTCCATCTGTTTTAGTTTTTTGCTGGCGTCTGATCCTCAATGGCAAGGAAACACCCTGTATATGGCCACAGGGATCAACAATCTTGCTTTTTTTGCGGTGGCTTATCTCTCGGGCTATCTAAGTGAGCAATTAAACGTCATGGGACTGGAACTTTTGGAAAGAGGCCGTGACATTCGCGCCTTAAAAAATCTCAATTCTCTGATTATTGAAGGGATGCCCTCAGGGCAAATGACCATTGATAGTAAAGGAATTATTTTGCAAGCCAACGAGCAGGCGCAAAAAATATTTGCTAAAACCCCTACAACAATTCTCAATCAAAATATCCAAACCTTAATCCCCCCCTTTCAGGATTTTATTTCTCGAATCACCGGCGGCCCCTCGGCCGAAATCCATACCCAAGACGATCGTATTTTGCGATTGTCGTTTTCGCCTTTAACTGACGAGCAGGGTGTTCGTTTAGGATCTATTTTACTTATCGATGATATTACCAATTTTAAAAAACTCGAAACTCGAGTCATGCAGAGTGAAAAGCTTGCAGCGGTGGGGCAGCTTGCAGCTGGCATTGCCCACGAAATACGCAATCCTTTGGCAGGCATTAGTGGAAGTGTTCAACTGCTACAATCAGAAGCTTCCATGAGCCGAGATCAAAAAAAATTAATGTCTATTGCGATCAAAGAGATTGATCGGCTGAACCATCTGATCACCGAGTTTTTGGACTATGCCCGGCCTGTGGGAGCCGAATTAACGAATATAGATCTTTCGATTTTGCTTGAAGAAACCTTAGATTCTTTGCGCAATGATCCCGTCGCACGGCAGATTGAACTGCAAAAAAATCTTGAGCCCGGGCTGCGTATCATGGGTCACGGCGATAAGTTAAAGCAAGCTTTGCTCAATATTTTGGTCAATGCCATCCAATCCATGGAGTCCACGGCAAAAAAAATTCTCACCGTCCGACTGTTCCAACATGGCAGCTCAGTGACCTTGGTCATTCAAGATACCGGGGTTGGGATTTCTGAGAAAAATATAAAAAAGATTTTTGAGCCGTTCCACACCACCAAAGTCAAGGGGACCGGGCTTGGCTTGGCCATCGTGCACTCCATTTTAGAAGCTCACGCCGCCCAAATCGATGTGAAAAGTGTGGTCAACGACGGCACGACCTTTAGTTTGACCTTCGAACGGGTCCTGCCCTCTTGAGAAATGCTTGCAGATAAAGTCCAGGCTGGAGACAATCATAGAGTCCCTATAAATCAGTCCCAGGAATGCAGACGCAGGAATTCAGACGCAGGAATTCAGACGCAAGTATTCAACAGTTTAGAGGTATTTTATGAAGGCCCGAGTTTTAGTGGTTGATGATGAAGAATCCATAAGAGAATTTTTAAATATCATGCTACGCAAAGAAGGTTACGATGTGACCTGCGTTGAAGACGGCCAGAAGGCCATCGATATCTTAAAGAAAAAATCCTTTGAAATGATCATTTCGGACTTACAGATGCCACATGTGACGGGCCTTGAGTTGCTGAAATTTGTGAAAGAAAACTATCCCGATCTTCTGTTCATGCTCATCACTGCGTTTGGTACCACAGAGACCGCCGTCGAAGCTATGAAGGCCGGTGCCTATGACTACATCACGAAGCCTTTTAAGTTGGATGAAGTCAGAATCAATATTTCCAATGCTCTTCGCAGTAAAACTCTCGAAACAGAAAACCGAAGTCTTAAAAAAGAACTTACGAAAGAGTACAGCTTTCAAAACCTCGTCGGTAATTCGCCGGTGATGCACGCCATCTACGATCTCATCAAACGCGTTTCCGACACACCCACAAATGTTTTGATTACGGGCGAGAGCGGGACCGGAAAAGAAATGATCGCAAAAGCGATCCATTACAACGGCCTTTTAAAAGACCGCGCCTTTATGTCGGTGAACTGCGGTGCCATTCCCGAGGCGCTCATGGAATCGGAAATGTTTGGTCATAAAAAAGGATCCTTTACTGGCGCCCATGTGGATAAGACAGGGATTTTTGAAGCTGCTGACGGCGGCACTCTATTTTTAGATGAAGTGGGCGAACTGCCATTGACCATCCAAGTAAAGCTTTTACGCGCCATTCAAGAACGCATCATCCGACGTGTGGGTTCCACCGAGGACACGCAAGTGAGTGTACGAATCATCGCTGCGACCAACCGCGATCTGGAGCAAATGGTCAAAGCCGGCACGTTCCGGCAAGATCTTTACTATCGTTTAAATGTGATTCAGATTGAAGCACCGTCGTTGCGCCAGCGCCGCGATGATATTCCAATCTTAGCGAAACACTTTTTAAAAAAATATAACGAGCGGCTGAACAAAAATATTTCTGGGATTAGTCAGGACGCCCTAGCGGTACTCAAAACCTACGACTTTCCGGGGAACGTTCGCGAACTAGAAAATATTATTGAGCGCACGGTGGCTCTTGAGGCGGGAGCGTCGATTCTTCCCGAAAGTTTGCCGCCATTTGTAAAAACATCTTCGGGTGCAAAACAAATGGTATCCAGTGATGGTATCGAGGTGACGACAGAGGGCGTGGATCTTGATAAAATTATTGGTCAGATCGAAAAAGAGCTTATCATCAAAGCCATTCATACGGCTGACGGGGTCAAGAAGCGCGCAGCAAAATTGCTGGGCATTACCTTCAGATCCATGCGTTATCGAGTCGAGAAGTATAATTTAGGGTCTATTTCAGAGGATGAATTGGATGATGAAGCTTAGTTCAAAATTAGCAGTTTTAGTTGCATCGTGTTTTCTGTATCTGGGCTGTGACAGCCTCGACACCTCTTATAAGATGGATAAAACTCAGCCACCTCCGCAAAAAAGCACGGCGTGCACTGTGGACTTTGCAAAAACCTGCTGGGTAGAGACCATGCAAAAGATCACTTCGTGTTTAACAAGCGATCGCCAAGGCACATTTAGCTTTGACAAAAAATTCTGCACCAACCAGCAACAGATGCTTGTGGACTTTGCCAATCCCATCGCCATGTTTGAACGTCCCTACGATGTGTTGAGTAACCCGGTGGACTTTCGCGTGCTCTCAAACAGCAAAGACGAGTGCTTTCGTTTGCAAGGAACCCGTACAAACTTTACCATCACCGTGGCGCAAACGGGGCAGACCGTTCATTTTGAAAATGATGGTGAGCAAATTCATTTTAATTGTTTGGATGGCCAAGAAATTTCCGTGGAAACAAAAAATGTGGACGGCTGCACAGACAAGCTGGGAGCGGATTCCGTGCCTGGCATGAACCTAGACCTTTTTACTGAACAAAAGGTCGAAGCTGGGTGGCAACTGGACCTTCGCGGCGCAGGACTTGAGCCCATCTTTCGCTGCCGCTTTTAATTTATCCTGACGAAATCGTGAGCAGTTTTTTTTCAAAGTGGAGATATTCGCTTTGAACAATTTTTTTATAAAAAAATAGCGTCAAGATCTCAACGTTACTAAAAGATGGTCGATAAGCCCTTTGTCTCAACAAAGGAGCATCTATGAAACTTCGACTCGTCCTATGTCTAGCTTTATTTTCGGTATCCTGTGCGCAAAATGCGGGAGAATCTCTACAGTCCGTAAAAGGTTTCGAAACCGTTCCAAGCAGTGAAGAGGTGGAAACAGATCAAGGTGTGATGACACCAGAAGATGAGGTTGAGTACGAAAAGACGTATTTTCCTGGATCGGCAAAAGCCTTCACATTTAAGTTTTCGCAAACCAACTGGAAAGAATGCGTGGATGTGGTGACGGGGAATTACTACGGGTACAACTGCGTGAACTCCCGTGGGATTTCAGTGATGTTAAAAACCTTTATGGATCAGCACATGTATAAGTGTGTGAATGCCGGCCTTGCAGCGCAGGGTGGTGGTACGGTCGACGACTATCACATCGTGCACGCTGGAATTAAGGGCGACCCACGACATTCACCAAAGAGTATGCACGCCGAAAATCGCGCCATCGACATTAAATCCATCGAAGTCAAATTGACTTCGGGTTCGGTAAAAAACTTTGTTTTTGATGGGTCGGCAAGCACTTCCTTTTTCGGAGCTTTTCGCAGCTGCTGGGGAAAAGTCGTGCATGATTACAACACTTGTCCCTACTACAAAGGAACAGCCAGTTTGACCGGTTCCATCGGAAAAGAAGATGGTAACCACCAACACCACATGCACACGTCAGTTCCCTACTGCGTGAGCGGCAACTACGGCCCTTACTACTACCAGAAGTAAAAACAAAAAGGTACCAAGTACCTTTTCGTTTTTTTACTCGTGCAGGTTGCTGAGAGTCACCGTTGTCGAAAGTTTGGATTTTTTGCGCAGATAATCGACCTTCACCGTGTCACCCGAATTCTTGTTTTCCAAAATACTAAAAAGATCATCTATATCTTTAACGGCTTTCCCATCCACAGCCGTTATCACGTCGCCGAGTTCGGCGTTGCTGTCCGAAATCTTCATCCCGCGAAGGCCCGCTTTATCGGCTCCGCCGCGAGGTAAAATACTTTTGATAATAATGCCTTCAAAACCACGCACTCCCAGCATGCGGTAGTAAAATTGGGGAAGATATTCAATCCCCAGCCCGGGCTGCGAAACTTTGCCGTACTTTACGATCTGCTCCACCACACGGCGGATGGTGTTGACGGGCACCGCAAACCCCACTCCGGCGGAGCTTCCGGACTGTGAATAAATGGCGGTGTTCATACCGATTAAAAAACCACGGCTATCCATCAGCGGGCCGCCGGAGTTCCCCGGATTGATGGCCGCATCAGTTTGTATCATTTCGCGATTCATAATTCCCTGAGCCGGAGAGGGAACGCTTCGCCCGAGGGCCGAGACCACTCCCGTGGTGAGCGTGTGGGAAAGTTCGAAGGGGTTGCCGATGGCCACGGTTTTTTGCCCCACTTGCAGTTTTGCCGAATCTCCAAGTTGAGTGGAAAACCCAATGGGCAGATTTTTAGTGTCTTTTAGTTTGAGAACTGCAATGTCCCGGCGGGGCTCGGTGCCGATGATTTTTGCATCGATGGAGCGCCCATCCTTGAGGGTGACTTTGACGTGATTCGAGGTGGCCGCTTCGACCACGTGGTAATTTGTAACGACGTGCCCTTTTTGATCCCAAACAAAACCCGTCCCCGCACCAGCTGGAACTTCAAACACATCGCTGGAAAAGAAATCACGAACTTTGGTTGTCGTATTCACAAACACTACAAAGTCAGCCGCCTTATTGAAAACATCAATGGTGTTTTTTTCGTCCTGCAGAAGCCAGGGTTTTTCGTTTTCCAAAACTGTGCTGTTTTGAGCAAAAAGCAGAGCGGACGACCAGACCAAAAACGAAGTTAAAATCATCGACATACAAAAACCTCCTGCGATGACCCTAATATGAATCCCCGGTAGGAATCGTCAAGCGGGTCCCGGCCATCCATTAACTGGGTGAGCCAAAAGGACGAACCATGGGTTATTGGCTGCTTATTTACAAAGCAATTCCCTCTCAAAATCCGCGGAAAATGCTGATTATTTAATACCTTAACAAAATCCTAACAGAATCCACAATTGTAAAAAATACGTACTTTGGTAACGTTTTATTGTCTTTGAATGGGGGGAATATGAGATCTGTAATCAGCATTTTTTTTCTACTGTTTCTAAGCCAACAAATCGCAGCCGCGGCACCCGTTGGAAATTTGATTCCAGTGACTCCGGATGTGGAAAAAACCCCGGGCGAATTATGCTCCGACGAAGATAAAGATTTCTACGAATATCGCTACTCCGAAAAAATGCCCTACTGCATACGCAAAGTGGCCCAGTGGCAAAAAGACAAAATCTATCAACAGTATAATATCCCGCAAAAATGCCGCCATCGTTACACCGTGGATCACCTGGTGCCTCTGGCTGTGGGTGGAAATAACGCTTTCGAAAATCTTTGGCCCGAGCATGTGCTGGTTAAAAAAACTCGACAAGAGCTTGAGCAGGAACTCTACGAAGACGTTCGCAAAGGCTTAATGCCATCCAAGGACGCCCGTGAAATCATCTTTAGAGCCAAGATCGAGCTTCAATTAGATCTAAGCGACGTCGACGGCTGCGGCTGAATGTCTTTAGAGGTGCGGCTGAGCACCTTGACCCTGACAACTGAATTCATGGAATATGCAGTCCCATGCTTCAGCATAAAAGCCGCTTTAAAAACTACCTCATAGACACGGACTCTCTCGGTGAGGAGTCGAGGCAACTCGCAAGCCAGTTCGAAGAGCTGCAAATGATGAGTCAAACGTTACCACTAGTTGCAGCGGAAAAGGTGCTCATCTTCGTGCTGATATATCTTTTTCAGCGCAAGGGCGACCGATGGATGATGCCGTCGGGGCAGTTGGTGGGGGGCGGGGACGATTTTGATGTTTCCCGTAACATCGGCCGCGGCGTGCGCATCGACGTGCTTAAAAACCAGCTGAGTCTTTTTAATCACTTTAAAACCACAGCGCACCTTCTCGACGTGACCGTGGAGTATCGAATCCGCCTTTTACCGCAAGCCATTTTTAATGTTCTGTGGAAGTGGGGGCAGGGGGATTGTAATTTGCTTTTGTGGGATCGTATTCCCACGCCGTTTGAAATGTTGGATTACCAGTCGAAGGGACAACGAATCGTCACCATGGATTTGCAGAAAGCCGCGCGGGGGGAACTCGTCGACGGGCAAAGGGATGCCTTTGAATTTTTGCTGCATGATTTATTGCACGCCGATCTTTTTTTTAAAGATCAAGAAACCCATGGGCAACAGAAGAGTTTTTTTTCGCAGCTGAAAGAAATTATCCTTCGCGAAAAGCTTCTCGACTCCGTCGACGATCTTTTTTTGCGCGACCTTGCTTACCTGATGGCAGATATGAATTCTCACCGGGCCCATCTCGAAGCCCACTTCAGAGCTATACTGATCGCGATGCGATTGCGCCAGGAGCGGCGACACCCGCACGAAATTTTGAGCGCAAAAGGCCTTGATTGGGTGCAAAGAGTGACAATTTAGGGACGTCTTAGGGCCGCTAACCGCTTACAACGCAAATAAATAGGAGCCTGATTTGGTTTCTAGCTTGCAAGGAGTTTCGTAGCTCGCAAGAGCGAGGAGGAACTATGTTGCAATTACCAGAAACCATTTTGATGATCGTATTTTGTTCGCTGATCCTATTTGGCGGTGGGTACATGGTTGTTTGATTTGACTCTCAGGACTCTCCCGTTGATGATAAATCAATAAGGGAGAGTCCATGCTTCAACGTTTATCTCTATCGGTTCTTTGTTTTACCTGTCTCACTGTGTTTTCCACAGCCCAATCGCACGCTCAAAACCTGCAATGGAATCAACCCGAAGTGGTGCCCGAAAAACTTTCTCGCGATAACCGCCGCGTTTTGCGCTTTTCGGGAACGGCAAAAGCTGGAACTCAACTGCGTGTTCGCGAAAACAAAGTCAAAATGACCTTTAACAAAACAAAAGTAAAATGGGCTCGCATTCCGCAAAAACACCGGGTGCAGTTTCCGGTGATTGCGAGCGACACAGGTTATTTTTCCTTCGAACTCTATCTTCCCACTGTTTCCGTCGAAATTCCCTTGGAGCTTTTTAAAGGTGGGAAGTGGGTCCCATATCGCTTTAGTTTTGAAGTTCCCGATCGCGGTGCCGCGGATGAGTTTAAGTTTGTGGAAGAAAGTTTTAAAGTCCGCAAAGACGAAGAGGGCGAAAAAATTGAAGAATTCCTCTCTGAGTACGACAGCGACGAAGATCGCGGCATGGTCGTTAACGACCGCGGTGAGTGGAAATCCTGGGTCACCGGCAAAGTGGTGGTTTGGGGGAGTTTGGGCTTTAGTTACGTCACTCTTGAGCAAGAGATCAGTGCCGCCGCCACGGACAGCTTGGGATCATTTGGGGGCTTGTCGTTCCCTTACTGGGAAATCGGTGGGGAGTATCGCTGGAACGAAAAGTGGAAGGTCGACTTAGCTTTTATGAATCGCCCTGGCAAAGCCGAAGCCGATGGCGCCTACACGTTGCAAAACGAAGATATGGAATGGACCGAGTTAAGAACCAATCTTTCCTACTTCCCGATTTCCTGGGAGTCGGCAAAATACCGCCTTGGCTTTAAGGGCGGTTTACAAAGACATGATATTCCTTTTGTGAAGCGCTCGGGTATCGGCGTTTATCGTGTGTTCAGCAATGACGTTCTTTTGGTAGCCGCGGGTGTTGCGTTTGAGACGATGAAGGCCAAGGATTGGAACATCGATGCCAGCGCGCAGTTTATGTATCCGATCTCTGTGGGCGGAGAATTTAACGAGTCGTCGATGTATGGACTGAATATGAATATTTCCATGTTCAAAGAATTGATTCCAGCCCTCAGCTTAGGCGGCAAAGTGGATTTCAGTTGGCTCACTTTCGAGGGCCAACACGCAGAAATCTCCAACCCCACACTGTCGGCCACATCCGACACAACCCTGTGGCAAATCACCCCCAGCTTTATACTCAAAGCCGAGTTCTAGGCAAGGCGCCGCTGGCGCCTAGTGGAGTTTGTGCTCTTGGGTTTTGAGATCGATTTTGCATTTTGGGCAGGATGAGATCTCGATGACGGTTTGTTTTAAAAAGTTAAAATCGTGTTCAAACCTAAGATCAGTGCCGCAAAGACAACAAGAACATTCTTGTTGAACAAAGTCGTCGCCCCAGCTGATTTCGTCGGTTGTCGTATCTGTAAGTGTCTTTGACATAGGTACCTCGCCTGTACCTTGTCGGTGCTTTTGCTTAGACCTTAAGCGGCGGGCAGTATTCTAGACTTGAGCACCAGGAAAAATACCGCTAGTGTCCCTCTCCATGGAGAAGGCGATGGACCCTTTCGAATTTTACTCACAAGTTTACGGAATCGAGAGCTTTGTTATCCCGACCTCCGCGCCGACCGTAACCGCCGGCATCCGGTCTCCATCAGCAGCTGTCCCACAGCCGTGGATTGTATTTACCAGCTTTTTAACAACATCCGAGTTTCAAGCGTACCGAGAGATGTTTGCTAAAATCACTGGTGCCATGGGCCTCAAAGCCCACGAGTTTGCACTCAGCTTGCAAGACGTAACGCCATCAATCACCAATGAAACACAGGTGCGTGTGGCCTTTGGCGGCAACGAGCAAGGCTGGCAAGAGACGAGTGGCTTACAAAAAAATCTAGTTGTTTCATCGCTCCAAGATATGGCACAAAATCCAGAACTCAAAAAATCGGCGTGGACTTTCCTTAAGCAAGCCATGGACTGTCGTCGTATCGATGAAGGTCGGGCTTTTTAGATAAAGCGAGTCTTCCCGTTTTTGTTCGTGCTAGCCTAATTTGTACATGGGAATTCTTCTTTCGATCCTCATCAACATGGCCGTAAGTCCAGCCTTTGGCGAACCGGTACGGGTTTTACTCGAGCAAGACGTAAAAGCGCCGCAGTTCTTTTTTCTTGGCCCTGCAGAATTTTCTACCGGGCTGCAAAAAGTAGCCGTTTATGAATCGCGATACCATGTTTCTGCAGAATTTAAAAACCAGCAATGGATTTTAAAAATCAAAACCAGCTATTTTCAAGATCAATACAAAATCCGCGGCGAGTTTCTTTCGATTTCGTCTTTATCAGACATTCAATGGAAAGACAGAAATTTAGATTTTAAAACTCATCTCGTTTTGCGCGATCAGCAATATCACATTCTTGGCGAGATGGACATGAACCGGTATTTGCAAGGCGTGATTCCGCACGAGATGCCGGCGTCGTGGCCGTTAGAATCGTTAAAGGCTCAAGCCGTGGCCTCGCGCTCTTATGCTTATTGGAAAATGCGTAGCAAACAGCAAAAGCAAAAACTTTACGACTTAAAACCCTCTGTCATGGATCAAGTTTTTGAATTGCCGCGTTGGGGCCTAGGAAATTCTATGGCACCCAATGTGGTCGAGGCTTTGCGCGCCACCGATGGAGAAGTGCTTTTTGAAAAACCAAAAGCTATTTTGAAAGCCTATTTTCACTCGGACTGCGGAGGTTCCACCACCACCGCGCAAGAGGCGTGGGGCGAAAACACCACGGCTGGAGTGGCCGTTAAAGATCCCTATTGCGAAAATCGCGAAAGCCACTGGCGGGCGGCGTGGAGCAAAGAAAAAATTCAGAGTCGCCTTTTGCAAAAGCTTGTTTTGCCTCCGGGATCTTCGCTCAAAGAGGTGATTTCGCGAACGGCTGCCAATTCCGAAAGAGTCGAGGCGGTGGATTTTTTATTCACTCAAGGTGTGTTCAAGCGAGTGCGCGCCGAGGATCTTCGGCAGCTTTTAGGATATGACAAAATCAAAAGTACTACGTTTACCATTGCGAAAAATAATAATGAGTGGACATTTTCGGGACGTGGTTTTGGTCACGGAGTGGGCATGTGCCAGTACGGTGCGCGGGCCATGGCACAAAGGGGCATGGGGTATCGACAAATTCTAACTCACTATTATCCCAAATCCGCGCTGCGCGGGATTGAGAGTGATTCAGTATTGCTAAGCGCCATAGAGCCTTATTGAAAATCGCAAGCGATGTGACAAGATCTAACCATGGCACTGTCTAAGTGGGTTGAATTTTTTGATGAGTTAGAACACGTTCGTGGACGGTCGTTAAATACAATTCAAGCCTATCGTCATGATTTGGAATCCTTTGATGAGTTTTTACAGAAACACAAAGACCTGAAAGAGATTTATCATTTTTTAAGCAAAAAAAAATTATCCACCCGTTCGCAAGCTCGCATTATTAGCAGCATACGCACTTACTTTCGTTTTTTAGCGTCCAAGGGTGAGAAGATTCCGGATCTCACGCAGCTGCGACCACCGCGTGTTTCCGCGGCCCTGCCAGAGGTTTTAAGTTACGAAGATTTTCAAAAGTTATTCCATGCCTGTGTAAGCGATGATCCGCTCAAATCAGCGCGCAATCAAATCACGCTTTTGCTGCTTTTTGGTTTGGGCTGTCGGGTGACGGAATTGATTCAGCTGGATGTTCGCGATTTTGTGCCCACCGAAGGGTGGCTGAAAGTTTTAGGCAAAGGCAACAAAGAGCGCATGATTCCGCTGACCGAACAGTTGCAACAGGAACTTGTAGCCTATCTGGAGAAAGCGCGCCCTCACCTTTGCAAAGAGGGCGAAACTTCGATTTTGGTGAACGACCGTGGGCGCCGCCCCAGTCGCGTGGACATTTGGCGCTGGTTAGACTCGTGGTCTAAAAAAGCTGGGTTTCAGGAGACCATCAACCCGCACAAGTTTCGTCATGGCTGTGCGACGGCGTTACTCGACGCTGGTGCCGACCTGCGCTCCATCCAAAAGCTGTTGGGGCACTCCAGTATTCAAACAACACAGATTTACACATCTGTTTCCACAGTCAAAATGAAAGAGACCATCGATCAACATCACCCTCTTTCTTCCTCAAATAAGAATTCGCTTCCGGAAACCGAAATCTGATAGTTTATCCTTAAAAAATAATCACGGAGCTGTTTGTGGAGTGATCGCTCTTGCAGTGCCACTGTTGCATGATTATCAAATCCTTTGTGCGCGATCATTTTTCGTTGAGACCGGTGGATGTGGAA
>JAYUKO010000029.1:0-5967 GCA_043764415.1 Bdellovibrionales bacterium
GAGTTTGAAGGTAAAATGTTAACAGTTCCACTGGAAACAGTGGCAAAAGCCCATTGGGTTTTTGATTTTGGAAAAAAGCAATAAGGAGTGCCTATGGCAGCAGATGGAATGTTTTCCGATTTAAATCGAATGATTGATCAACTTGGTAAAGACAAAGGGATCGAAAAAAAATTAATTATCGATGCCGTTGTTCAAGGAATGCTCGTCGCTGCTAAAAAAGTCTACGGCACCTATAGAGATATCGAAGCCACGTACAATGAAGAAACCGGAGAAGTTGAACTTTTCCAGTTTAACGAAGTTGTGCCAGACGAAGATTTTGAGGATGAAGAGATCGAAATCACCATGGAAAATGCCTTGAAGCTTGATCCGGAAGCGCAAATGCACGATCAGATCGGTATCAAACTTGATACTTCGGATTTGGGACGTATTGCTGCACAGACGGCCAAACAAATTATTTTACAAAAAGTTCGCGATGCCGAACGCGAAATTATCTTCAATGAGTTCGAAGCCCGTAAGGGTGAAGTGGCTTCGGGAATCATTCGTCGCATCGAACGCAATCATATTATTGTTGATCTTGGAAAAACCGAAGCACTCATGCCTCCGCGTGAGCAGATTCCGGGTGAATCCTTTAAACCAGGTGATCGCATTCAAGGGCATTTGTTGGATGTTCGCCAAACAACAAAGGGACCACAAATTATCATGTCCCGTGCCCATCCGGATTATCTTGTAAAACTTTTCGAAGCTGAAGTTCCCGAAATCTACGATGGCATCGTGCAAATCATGGCCGCCGCTCGCGAGCCAGGACAGCGTGCGAAAATCGCCGTTTATAGCAAAGATTCTGCAGTGGATCCGGTCGGCGCCTGTGTTGGAATGAAGGGTTCGCGCGTACAAACCATTGTGCAAGAGCTCAAAGGTGAAAAAATTGATATCGTCGAATGGGACGAAGATATCACGCGTTTTGCGTGCAATGCCTTAGCTCCAGCAGAAATCTCTCGCGTGTTCCTCGACGAGAACTCCAAAGAAATGGAAATCGTTGTCGCTGATTCACAATTGAGTTTGGCCATTGGTAAAAAAGGGCAAAACGTGCGTCTCGCTTCAAAACTCACCGGTTGGAAAATTGATATCATGTCTGAAGCCAATGCATCAGCAAGAACAGCCGAATCTATTTTCAATCTTATGTTGCTTCCAGGTATGTCTGATACAATGGCGCAAAATATTTTCCAAAGCGGTTTCGGTTCCTTCCAATCGTTAGCTGAAGCTAACGTCAAAGAAGTGATGGCGATTGCTGGCTACGATACAGAAGAGAAAGCTCGCGGCCTTATCGATGAAGCCCTTAAACTTATTAAAAAGTATCAAGATGATGGTGTTGAAGTTCCTAAGGCTCCAGTGACTGTCGAAGCCCATGAAGTCAAAGGGGACGCGAAACAGCAGGCAGAACAGCAGCTCCGTGAACAGCTGGCACAACTTAAAGAAAAAGAAGATTCTGCTGAAGCCGAAAAAAGCATGTCTAACACCGGAAACGAGGCCTAATGTCGACGCAAAAAGTTTATGAATTTGCAAAAGAGATTGGAGTTGAGACCATCACGTTGATGGACAAGATTCGCAAATGGGGGCTCCCGATTAAGAGTCACATGGCGGATTTAACGACTGATCTTATAGGTCAAATTCGCACCAAACTTGACGAGGAGTCTGGTTCCGACAAAAAGAAGGCGACTAAAAAAGTGGCCAAAAAGCCTGTTGTTGAAGTTGCGGATGAAGAAGCGGCCAATGCTCGCTCTGCCCTGAAAAAAACGACAACAAAAACGACTACAAAAACAACGGTTTTAAAAGCCGCAACAAAATCCACGAGCAAGGCTGCAGCGGCGGCCAAAGCTGAAGGCGCCGCAGTGGCTGCAGCGGCAGCGAAAGCTGCCGCCTCTAAAACTGTGATTCGCCGAAAGAAAACCGAAGAAGTTGAGGTCGTTGAGGAAGAAGTTGCGGCTCCAGAAGTGGAAGCGGTGATTGAAGAGGCTGTGGAAGCTGCGCACGAACCACAAGCAACAGCAGAGGTGGTTGCAGCTCCGGCAGTTGCCGCCGCACCAGCTCCAGAAACCACAGTTGTTACCGCAGCCCCCGTTGCTGCTACACCAGTTGTAGATGAAAAAATCCCAGTCACTGGCCCGCGCAAACGTGAAGTTCTGATGACCGAAGATGGTCCGATTAGCGGTGTCCGCTCGACAAGAAGAAATATCGTCGGTCGCATGGATCTCAATCGTATGGCGCCACCACAGGCTCGCCAGGTTAAAACGGTAAACCGTTCCTTGCGCACAGGTTTTATTTCGCAAGACGCTCCTCCCGAATTTCCGCCAGCAACGACAGAGGATGATCGTAAAAAGGATAAAGGTCGTCGCGTAATGGGCGGCCCAGCTGTTCCTCCTGCTGCGCCCGCAAAAGAGAAAGAGCAAGCACCGCCATCGTTTGTTTCTGCCGATTTCATGAAACGGGAGATCGTATTTCAACCGAAAAAGAAAAAGATTTCCGAAGGCCACAATAAAAAAACTCAGATCACCTTGCCAGCCGCTCACAAGCGCGTTGTTCGAGTGCACGGTAGCATGTCGGTGTCTGAGCTTGCGCAAAATTTAGGTATCAAAGCTCCGGCGTTGATTAAAGCTCTTATGAACAACGGCGTCGTGGCAAACATGAACATGACTTTGGATTTTGATACCATCGCGCTGGTTGTGCCCGAGTTTAAATTCGAAGCTCAAAATATTAAAAAAACCGATCTCGAGCTGGTCGAACAAGCCTCTACGCTCAACATCGATGTTGAGCGCGTCTACCGATCGCCAGTTGTGACAGTTATGGGTCACGTGGATCACGGTAAAACAACGCTTCTCGATTCGATTCGCAAGGCCCGAGTGGCGGCGAAGGAGGCAGGCGGGATCACTCAGCACATTGGTGCCTATCGCGTAAAAACCACACTTGGCGAAGTCACGTTTATCGATACTCCGGGCCACGAAGCTTTCACTGCAATGCGGGCCCGTGGAGCCAATGTTACAGACATCGTGATTCTTGTTGTCGCAGCAGACGATGGCGTAATGCCACAAACCATCGAGGCCATCAGTCACGCCAAAGCCGCGAAAGTTCCAATCATCGTCGCTGTGAACAAAATGGATAAGCCCGATGCGTCTCCGGATCGCATCAAACAACAAATGACTGAATATGAACTCATCCCCGAAGAATGGGGTGGATCTACGCAGTTTTGCCCAATCTCTGCTCTTAAAGGTGATGGAATTCCCGAACTTCTCGAGCAAATTTCGGTTTTGGCCGAAGTTCTCGAGCTCACTGCCAGCCCGACACGTTCAGCAACGGGAATTGTTATTGAAAGCAGAGTCGAAAAAGGCCGCGGCAACGTAGCCACATTGCTTGTGCAAGATGGAACTCTTAAAACGGGTCAATCTATTGTGATCGGTTCTGTCGCAACACGCGTGCGCACCATTCATGATGACGCTGGAAAACCTCTTAAAGAGGCTGGACCGAGTATGCCAGTGGAAATCATTGGCCTTCCAGACAGCCCAAATGCCGGCGATCGCTTTGACGTTTGTAAAGACGATAAGAGCGCCGAAGAAATCGCTCGCGTTCGCAAAGAAGAAATCGCGAAGTCTCTTGAGGCTAAGCCTCCGACGATGGAAGATTTGATGGCCAAGCTCAAGTCGGGCGACGTCAAAGAGCTTCCGGTGATTTTAAAATGTGACGTTGCAGGTTCTCTAGAGGCTGTAAAAGGTCTTTTCGATAAACTTTCTACCAGCGAAGTAAAACTGAAACTGATTCACACCGGCATCGGTGGCATCAGTGAGTCCGATGTACTTTTAGCAAGCACCACCAAAGGAATGGTTGTGGGCTTTAACGTTCGTCCGGACACCAGCGCACAAGCGGCTGCAAAAAACAAAGGTGTGGAAATTAAAACCTACTCCATTGTTTACGAGCTTGTTGATGAAATGAAGCGAGCTCTCGGCGGACTTCTTGATCCCATCGTTAAAGAAAAAATTCTTGGACGCGTTCAGGTTCGAAATATCTTTACAGTGCCAAAAATCGGAACGATTGCAGGTTGCTTTGTAACGGATGGTTCGGTCACGCGAAACAGCATGTTGCGTTTGCTTCGTGATGGCAAAGTTGTCTATCAGGGAAAAATCAGCAGCCTTAAGCGCTTTAAAGATGACGCTCGCGAAGTTCAAACGGGTTTCGAGTGTGGTATCAGCATCGAAAACTACAATGATCTAAAAGTCGGCGATGAAATCGAAGCGTATACTCAAGAGTCTGTGGTGCGAGAACTATGAGTGATGGTCAAAAAGGTGACAACAGACGAGCGCAGAGAGTTGAAAAAGAACTGCGTGAAATCGTTGCCAGTTTTGTGATTCGCCACTTCACGGGCGACCTTTTAAATGTGACGCAAGTTAAAGTGGCCAAGGATTTAAAAGGCGCCAAGGTTTATGTGAGCGCTTTAGGAAAGCCCGCAGTCGCCGAGGAAACTCTCGAACGCTTGCAAGACCAAGCGGGCGAAATGCAAAGAGAAGTGATGAAGCACTTGCGAATGAAGTACTGCCCGCGCCTTGAGTTTTTAAACGATGAAGGTGTGGCGACCTCGCAAAAAATTAATGAGCTTCTCATTAAAATTAAACAGTAAAATAAGATGATAAAATGAAAAACGGACTCTTACTTGTTGATAAACCAAAAGGGATGACCAGCCACGACGTTGTGAGCTCGGTTCGCCGTTTGGCAGCGCAAAAGCAAGTGGGGCACGCGGGAACATTAGATCCCTTGGCGACGGGCCTGATGGTCGTACTCATGGGCGAGGCGACGAAACTTTCGGATTTTATTCTTTCCGGAGACAAATCTTATGTCGTCGAAGCTCTGTTGGGTGTTCGTTATGACACTGGCGACACCGACGGTGCGGTGATCGAAACAAAAACCGTCGACGTCACAGAACAAAAAATAAAAGCGGCCGTTGAAGAGCTACAAGGCACCTTTCACTGGCCAGTTCCAATCTACTCCGCCATGAAGGTGCAAGGGCAGAAACTCTACGAAAAAGCCCGTGCTCAGGAGATTTTTACGCCCCCGTCAAAACCCATGACCTTCTACAAAGCCGAGTATTTAGGGGCTGCGATGGATCGGGTGCAGGTGCGCCTTCACTGCAGCAAGGGTAGTTTTGTGCGGACTTGGGTGGAAAAGCTGGGTGAAAAACTCGGGTGCGGGGCGGCGGTGGCTGTTTTGCGCCGAGAAAGCTCCTTTCCTTACGATTTGCAAAATGCCGTACCCTTGGCGGATGGGCGATTGATGACTGATAACAGCCCCCATTGGATTCCCTTTGGACAAACCTTGCCCACCTGGCCTGTTGTAAAGGTGGAGGGGCTCGAGGAAAAGCTTTTAAAAAACGGTCAAATTTCCCACAGGTTAGGTCGATTTCTCGAAATCGAATACATGCATGTGCCGGCCGAAGGGGTCAAAGTTATCAGCGGCAAAACCAAGGATTTACTGGCCATCCTCACTCGCGGAGAGACCGGATATTCCATCCGCCGAGTTTTTAACTGTTAAAGTTCGGCTCCTTGCGGAGCCTCGTTGTTACAATACGGCTCTTAAGGAGCCTTAAATGTCTTGACCTCCCAAGCACTTAGAAATACTTTGGCCATTCAATTTTAACTTCTGTGGTCGAAGGCCATGACGCCATAAGAGGTTTGTTGTTCTAGGAGGACATATGGCATTAAATACCGCTCAAAAGTCGCAAATCGTAAAAAAATTCCAACGTAAAGATCTTGATACGGGAAGTTCTGAAGTGCAGGTTGCTCTTCTCACGTTCCAAATCAAAGAACTCACGGGACATTTCAAAAAACATCCTAAAGACAATCACGGAACTGTTGGTCTTGTAAAACTGGTGAATCGTCGTCGCAGTCTTTTGGATTATTTGAAAAAAACAAATTTCAAAAAATACCAAGA
>JAYUKO010000030.1:0-1786 GCA_043764415.1 Bdellovibrionales bacterium
CAAAAATACTTCTTCACAACACGCTAAAACCCCTCTAGTTTGTGGGCATGGATTTATTCTCTGCCCAGGAGCCAATCAATTCAAAAAACACCCCTCTAGCTGCCCAGTTGCGACCTAAAAATCTCAATGAGTTTTTAGGTCAGGAAAAGTTCTTCCAAAAATACTCAGCGCTGCTTGAAAAATTTCAGCAGGGACACCTGTTAAGTTTAATACTTTGGGGGCCGCCAGGCTGCGGTAAAACATCTTTTGTAAAAGCCCTCACCAATCAACTGCAGGGCATTCATATAATCGAAGAAAACGCCATCGATCTGGGCGCAAAAAAGATGAAAGAAATCGGTGAGTCCGCGCGCTACCTGCGGCGAACACAAAATCAGCAAACTTTGCTTTTCATCGACGAGATCCATCGCCTGACTCGTTCGCAACAGGATGTCCTGTTGCCATTTGTCGAAGCCGGCGATCTGGTGCTCATTGGAGCGACAACCGAAAACCCAAGCTACGAACTCAATTCAGCTTTGATGAGCCGTTGCCGACTGATTGTTTTCGAAGCTTTGCCAGAGAAAGCCCTGATAGGCCTCATCGACAAAGCGTTTGCCAGCGAAAAACTGTCAGCTGCCGATTCAATCACGGAGGGTTTTCAGCAAAAATTAATTCAAGCCTCCGGCGGAGATGGCCGTAAACTTTTAAATTCTATTGAAGAGCTCCTGTTGCTCCGTGGCTCGCAGTCCGTCGTATTTCCATTGCAAGAAGACGATTTCGAAAAACTCAATTTTCATCAAGGAGTTCGCTACGACAAAGATCGAGACGAGCATTACGACACGATTTCGGCATTTATAAAAAGTATTCGCGGGAGTGATCCCGATGCCAGCGTCTATTACCTTGCTCGCATGCTCGAGGGCGGAGAAGACCCAGTTTTCATCGCTCGTCGCCTAGTGATTCTGGCCTCCGAAGATGTCGGCAATGCCGATCCGCAGGCCCTCACGTTGGCCGTCTCTGCATTTAAAGCTGTGGAGGTGATTGGATTGCCCGAGGCGCGGATCAATCTCGCTCAGGCCGTAATTTACTTGGCCTGCGCTCCTAAATCCAACCGCTCCTACGTCGCAATTAACAAGGCTCAGGACGTGGTTCGTCAGCGAGGCTCTCTCCCTGTTCCCCTCTCTTTGCGATCGGCGCAAACTAAATTAGCCAAGTCGATTGGTTATGGAAAAAACTATGATTATTCGCACGACGGCGCCAAGGGGTGGGTGGAACAAGAATTTTTACCAGCAGAGATCAAGGGTGAAAAGTTTTACGAGCCCTCCGAGCGCGGTTTCGAAAAACGAATCAAGGAATTTCTCGATTGGCTTAAAAAATAACCAACTCAAAAGATAATAAAACCCACTCAAAAATAGATTTCTAAAACGGTCGGTTGGCCACAAGGCACAAGCAAGGACCTTGGCTCAACACTTTTTGCGAATGTTTCGTGTTGGCGGGGATCATGATTTTGTCGCCAGGGCGCAAGAGCAATTGGTTCCCAGAAATATTCATCGAAATTTCACCATCTAATATCATTCGCACTTCATCAAACGGGTGGCGATGTTCCGGATAGACCTCTTCAAGAGTTAAAAGCTCCTCACGAGGGGAAAGATCTTCCGATAAAAAAATCATCCGGGCTTGTTCTTTTGTAGGTTTGAGTGGAGCTAACCAGCGGTATATCAACATTTTCATCCTTTATGGCCCCCCAAAGGGCCAGCTTTTGAGTATTGTTTCTATTAGCAAAAATGGCAAGCTTTGTGAACCTTTTAGTCAG
>JAYUKO010000031.1:0-5840 GCA_043764415.1 Bdellovibrionales bacterium
TCGGCGATGGCTTTTTTAATTTCGGACTGGAATGGGAATTGATCAAATGTTTGCATTCGCGATTTGTAGCATGGAACCGAAAATTTCTGTGGATTCCCATGGCTAATTGTAGAAATTACAATAGTTCGAACCGCAGGAATTTTAACTCCAGCCGTATGATTCTCCCCCCGGATAGCCAACGCAGAGCAAAGTACTAAAGTTTTGCAAGTATTTGAAATTGATTATTTTTATGGATGGTATAAGGATAATCCCTCAACAGAAAACGGGGGATTTATGCTCAAAAAATGGCTTTTGTTTGGATTGTTGGCAACTATCGGTATTCAGTGCACGTCGACTCCCAAAGACACGGTGGCAGAGACCCAGCGTTTTAACGAGTTTTTGGATAAAGCCTTTGATGAGTTTTTAAGTTTACATCCTGAAAGCATGTCTCGCTTCGGTAAAAAAGAAAATTACGACAAATTAAACGACTACAGCGAAGCCATGGAGCTGAAACTTCATGCAATGAACCAGCAGAAATTAAAAGAGCTTAAGGGTTTCGATCGCGATGATTTAGATGTGCAGGCGAAGCTGAGTTATGATTTATTTAAATCGGATCTCGAGCGCGGCCTGCAGGACTTCCGCTGGAAGGATTACAACTATGCCATCCACCAACAGGGTGGCGTGCACACGGATCTGCCAACGTTTATGATCAACATTCACAAGGTGGATAGCGAGAAAGATCTGCAGGACTACATTGCGCGTTTGCAGCAGTTCCCTCGGGTTTTTTTGGAGGTTGAAGCGCAAATTCGTCGATCGCAAAAGCAGGGAGTGATTCCACCGAAGTTTGCCTTTGCATCGATTTATAAATCCACTGCAAATATTCTCAAAGGAGCTCCCTTTGCGAAAACCAATGTGGATTCACCGCTGTGGACGGACATCAAGAAAAAAACGCGCGGGATTAAACTCAAACCAGAGCAACAAAAAATATATCTTGCACAGGCGCAAAAAGTTTTAACAGACACGGTAAAACCGGCTTATGAACAGCTACTGAAAGTTGTTCAGGAGTTGGAGACCCACGCAACCACCGACGACGGAGCTTGGAAGTTTCCTAACGGTACGGATTTCTATAATTCGCGCCTGGCGCGCTACACAACGACAAAAATGACGGCCGATGAAATTCACCATTTGGGTCTTAAGAACGTTGCTCGTTTACGAGCCGATATGGAAAAAATCCAACAGAAATTGGGAGTCAAAGGCTCATTGCAGGATTTTTTTAAAAACGTGCGGGCTGATAACAATCAGTACTACCCAGCTTCGCCCGCAGGGCGTTCAGCTTATCTCAAACAGGCCGAAAAATACCTGGCCAACATTCAAACAAAAGTTCCAAACTACTTTCGTTTGATTCCGAAAACTCCCATGGTTGTGAAGCCAGTAGAAAAATATCGCGAAGAGGGCGCGGGCAAAGCGTTTTATGAAGAGCCATCCGATGATGGCTCGCGCCCCGGGATGTATTATGTGAATTTGCGCGATTTAAAAGATGTACCAAAGTTTGAAGCCGAAGCTCTTTTGTACCACGAGGGAATTCCCGGTCATCATTTTCAAATTGCACTAGGCATTGAACTTAAAAGTTTGCCTAAGTACAGACGCTATAAGGGCTACACGGCGTTTGTGGAAGGCTGGGCCTTGTACACCGAACGTCTCGGCAAAGAGATGGGCGGCTATCAAGATGACTATGCAGAGCTCGGTCGACTGTCTATGGAGATGGTGCGCGCTTGCCGCCTGGTGGTGGACACGGGCGTGCATTCCAAAAAATGGACCCGCGAGCAAGCGATCACTTACATGAATGAGAATTTGCCGGTGAATCCCGGCATGCAAATTGAACAGGTGGAGCGCTACATTATCTGGCCTGGCCAAGCAACGGCCTACATGGTGGGAATGTTAAAAATTGTCGAGCTTCGAGAGAAGGCCCAACAAGCGCTTGGCGAAAAATTTGATATTCGCGATTTTCACGATGTGGTTTTAGGAAATGGCGCTGTTTCTCTCGACGTTCTTGAGGCCCTTGTCGATAAGTATATAGCCGACAAAATCTTAGCAGATAAAAAGGTTTAACAATTATGAAAAAAATAGTTTTTTTGTTGGCACTGGTGATTACGGGTTGTTCTTCCTGGACTTTGCAAAACGAAAACCACCGCTTCAACGACTTTTTGGATGCTGAGTTTGAAAGAGCCCTGGAAAACTCTCCGGAGTCTTACACCTATTTGGGGATCAAAAAAAAGTATGATCAGCTGAACAATAATACCGAAGAGTTCGCACTGAAGATGCAGGAAGAGCGAAAGCGTGTTCTTGCGAGTCTTTCGCAATTTGCTGTGGCACAACTCAATGCCGACACGCAATTGAGTTATCGTCTGGCTAAAAAAGCGTTGGAAGAGCAGATTGCCGATTTTGAATGGCGCCAGCATGGTTATATCGCTACGCAATTTTTTGGCTTTCACAGCGACCTTCCAGCTTTTATGATGAATTTTCATCAAGTCGAAAACGAGACGGACCTCGAAGCTTATCTTTCGCGCTTCAAAGAACTCAAACGGGTGGTGAAGGAAAAGATTGTAAATATTCAGCTGCAAGAAAAACAAGGAATTTTACCGCCAAAATTTGTGTACCACTACGTGCTCGAAGCGGCGAAAAACATTCTCAAGGGCGCGCCCTTTGACAAAAATCAAACGGCCTCGCCTCTCTATGCGGACTTCGTGCGAAAAGCTAAGGCCTTAAAACTCTCTAAAAGCACCTACGAAAAATACGATAGCGAAGCTCAGGACGTTTTTATCAAACACGTTCGACCGGCCTATCTTGATTTTATTTCGTTTTTCGAAAAACAACAGAAACGCGCTAAAACCAATCACGGCATATGGAAGCTTCCGCGAGGCAATGAGTATTATAAAATTCTCGTGCAGCGGCACACGACCACGCAGTTAACGCCGGCGGAAATCCATCGGCTGGGCTTAGAGAATGTGGAACGACTGCAAAACGAAATGCGAGTGATTTTAAAAGAGCTTAATTATAAAGATTCCTTGCAAAGTTTTTTTGCAAAACTACGCACCGACGATCAGTACTATTTTGCAAACACTCCGCAGGGTGGCGAAGACTATTTGGCGCTTTCGCGAAAGTACTACGCCGATATTCAGCCGAAAATCCCAGAGTACTTTCGGCTGATGCCAAAGGCCGGTTTTGAAATTCGTTCCGTGGAAAAATTTCGTGAGTCTTCAGCGGGGATTGCGTTTTACGAGCATCCTTCAGAGGACGGTAAACGCCCGGGAGTTTACTACGTGAATCTTCGCAACATGCGCGATTTGCCAAAGCACGAAGCGCAGGTGATTTTGTACCACGAAGGCGCCCCGGGGCATCACTTCCAGATCGCTTTAGCTCAGGAACAAAAGGACCTGCCAAAGGCCCGCCGCTTTAATAATTACACAGCTTACGCTGAAGGCTGGGGACTTTACACCGAGCGACTCACGGGGGAGATGGGTTTGTTTCAAGATCCACTGTCGCGTTTTGGCAAGCTCTCGCTTGAGATGTTGCGCGCTTCGCGTTTAGTTTTAGACACGGGCATCCATTATAAAAAATGGTCGCGGGAAACCGCCATTGATTACATGCGAAAAAATGTTCCCGGCCCCATCGAAGATCAGAAAAACGAAATCGAAAGATATTTTGTTTATCCAGGGCAAGCCACGGCCTACATGGTGGGAATGTTAAAAATTGTCGAGCTCCGTGAAAAGGCCAAAAAATCCCTGGGTGAAAAATTTGATATTCGCGACTTTCATGATGTGGTTCTGGGCAGTGGAGCCCTGCCGCTTAGCGAATTGGAAGTTTTGGTTGATTTATATATTCAGAAAAAAATGACTAAAAAATAAAGGCGCCCTTTCGGCGCGCCTTAGATCGAGGAGATAAATGCAAAAAATCTATTTATTGATTGTGTGTGTGTTGCTAGCGGCTTGTACGACGGCTTGTACATCGTCAACTTCTGACGGTCTTAAAGCCCGCGAAAAAACCTTAAAGCCGGGGCAACTGCCGCTGGAATTGTTTTTTCGCAATCCCGTGGCCCGCGATGTGGTGGTGTCGCCCGATGGTCAAATGCTTGCCTCGTTGCAGCCTTACAAAGGGCGCATGAATGTTTTTATTAAAAAGCTGAATGACAGCGAATGGGTGAATCTGACGAAAGTGGAGGATCGCGACATCGCATCGTTACAGTGGAAAGGCAAAACGCTGTTGTTTTCCAAGGATCTTGGAGGCGATGAGAATTTCCACCTGTTCGCCGTGGAACAGGATGGACAAAATTTTCGCGAGCTCACGCCTTATCCAGGTGCTAAAGTTCAGATGGTGGATGATTTAGAAGCGATCTCGCCAGACGAAGTGATCATCAGCCACAACCAGCGCGACCCGCAGTACTTTGACGTTTATAAGCTCAACATAAAAACAGGTGTGAGCACTTTGTTGCTCGAAAATAAAGAGTCGCTCACAGGATTTTTAGTCGACAACAAAGGTGTTCTAAGAGCTGCCATTGGAACCAATGGCTCTGATCGCACGTTTTTCTATCGTAAAAATGATAAAGTGCCGCTTAAGAAAATTCTTTCGCTGAATTTTAAAGACCAGCTCACACCCATCAGTTTCGATAAGAAAAATAAAAATATTTACGCGCTTTCAAATCTAGAGCGGGACACCTTGGCCGTGGTCGAAATGAATCCCGAAACTGGAAAAACGGTGAAAACGCTTTTTTCAAATCCAAATTTCGACGTGGTCCACCTTTTTTACTCTCGCCAACGGCAAGAATTAACCACGGCGGTTTACGAGGATTGGAGCACGCGCCGGCATTTTTTTAGTAAGTATTTTAAAAATATTTATCAAGAGCTCGAAAAAACCGTAAAAGGGCGTGATCTGTTTGTGACCTCCTACGACGAAAAGCTGAATACATTTGTTGTTGCGGCCAACAGCGATCGCACGGGTACGCACTTTTACCTTTACGATCATAAAAACAAAAAAACATCACTTCTGTTGGATTCTACTCCGTGGCTGAAGGCAGAAGACATGGCTGAGATGAAGCCCATCGAGTACACCTCGCGCGATGGACTTAAAATCATGGGCTATTTGTATTTGCCAAAAGACACCGAGCCAAAAAATTTACCGGTGGTGGTGAATCCCCACGGTGGACCTTGGGCGCGGGACAGCTGGGGATTTCGCCCAGAGGCGCAGTTTTTAGCCAATCGAGGCTATGCAGTTTTAAAAATGAATTTTCGCGGCTCCACAGGCTTTGGCAAAAAATTCTGGCAAGCCTCGTTTAAGCAGTGGGGGCTCAAAATGCAAGACGACGTCACCGACGGGGTGTCCTGGCTCGTCCAAAAAGAGATCGCCGATAAAGATCGAATTGCCATATATGGAGGCAGTTACGGTGGATATAGTACGCTGGCAGGCTTGGCGTTTACGCCGGATCTTTACCGCTGTGGAGTGGACTATGTCGGTGTGTCAAATTTGTTTACTTTGATGGAGACAGTTCCTCCGTATTGGAAGCCCATGCGCGAAATGTTTTACGAAATGGTCGGGAACCCTGAGACCGAAAAGGAACTTCTGCGCAGTGCCTCGCCGGTTTTTCATGCTGATAAAATCACCGCACCGCTTTTTGTAGCTCAAGGAGCGAAGGATCCCCGGGTTAAAAAAGCTGAGTCTGATCAGATCGTGGCGGCTTTGAAAAAGCGTGGGGTGGACGTGCCATATCTGGTGAAAGACAACGAAGGCCATGGCTTTCGAAATGAGGAAAATCGCTTTGAGTTTTATAAGCAAATGGAGGCTTTTTTAGATCGACACATGCTAAAGCG
>JAYUKO010000032.1:0-5829 GCA_043764415.1 Bdellovibrionales bacterium
TAGCTTTGAGAGATTTTAATTTCTCTTGAATAGTATCCATAGGGCCTCTTGTTGTTAAGGATAGTTTCTTCCGTAAAGTCTGGGGAATGGAATGGTTTCGCGAACGTGCTGAAGTCCACAAATCCAAGCAACGGTTCTTTCCACACCTAAGCCAAAGCCCGAGTGCGGAAACGATCCGTAGCGCCGGAGATCGAGATACCATTCAAAATCTTCTTGTTTCAATTTGTGTTCTTTAATTCGCGTTTTTAGGCTTTCAACACTTTCCTCGCGCTGACCACCGCCGATGATTTCGCCGTAGCCCTCGGTGGCGAGAAGATCGCAACTCATGCTGTACTCAGGCTCTTGAGGATCCTGCTTCATATAGAAAGCCTTAATAGCTGTCGGGAAGTGGTGAACAAACACGGGCTTGTCGAATTTAGTACAAATGATCTCTTCGTCGGGCGCACCAAAATCGTCGCCCACCACAAAGTTTTTGTTTTCTTTCAGGATCATTTCCACGGCCTCGCGATAGTGCAATCGAGGAAACGGTCCTTTGATCACTTCGAGTTTGGAGAGATCGCGAGCGAGAACAGTTAATTCGTCTTTGCAGTTGTGCAACGTTCTTTGCACGATGTATTCTACAAACTGCTCTGCCAATTCCATGTTGTCGTAAAGATCGTTAAACGCCACTTCGGGCTCCACCATCCAGAACTCAATTAAATGGCGGCGTGTTTTTGATTTTTCAGCGCGAAACGTGGGGCCAAAGCAATACACTTTTCCAAACGCAGCGGCCGTCGCTTCGATATAGAGCTGTCCACTTTGTGAGAGATAAGCTTTTTCGTCGAAGTATTTGGTTTCGAAAAGGTTGGAGGTGCCTTCGCAGGCGCTGGGAGTAAAAATCGGCGAGTCGGTGAGAGTGAAGCCGCGTCCATTAAAAAAATCGCGAATGGCGTTGACGATTTCGGAGCGCACGCGCAGCACAGCATGCTGTCTGCGACCGCGAATCCACAGATGGCGATTGCTCATTAAAAAATCAGGGCCGTGTTCTTTGTGAGTGATTGGGTAATCCACCGACGGCGCGAGAATTTCGAGGGATTTCGTAATGAGTTCATAACCACCGGGACTGCGCGGCTCTAACTTGATTTCGCCGGTAACTTTGACCGTACATTCTTGCGTCAGCTGATCGAATGTGGAAAACGCTGTGGGGTCCGTGGTTTCCTCGGAGAAAACGCATTGGCACAAACCCGTACCGTCTCGCAAGATTAAGAATTTATTTTTTTTCGAACCGCGAAGGTTAAACGTCCAACCTTTAAGTTCGATGGTTTTTCCAACGTGGTTTTTAAGTTCGTCGATGTAGTATCGCAAAGACCCTCCAGGGGTTGTTTGAGCGAGCAACGCGGCTTGTTGTTAGATCGGCTTGTTAGGGGTGCATCCTAACTGTTTTGTCAGGTAAAAATCAAGAAATGGTTGCGGTGTGGGACCGCTCTGTGATTATTTGCCAGAGATTTCCTTGGAGGCGTCATGAAGCGTTTTGTAATCCTATTATTTTTAATGGCCTGTGCCCATCGTCCTGCAGTGGTAGAAGATCCCTATCTGTGGCTAGAAAACATCGAAGGTACAGAAGCATTAAAGTGGGTTGAGGCACAAAATCAAAAAAGCCAGGCGGCACTGACGCAATCCCCGCGCTACGAACGTGCCGAAAAAGACACGTTGGCTATTTTGGAGGCGAAAGACAAAATACCCACCGGTTTTTTTTTAAAAAACGACATCGTTAACTTTTGGCGCGACGATGTGCATGTGCGGGGAATTTTACGCAAAACTTTTTATGCAGAATATAAAAAGAGCAAGCCCCGTTGGCAGACCATTATAGACATCGACGCGTTGGCGAAAAAAGAGAATGAAAACTGGGTCTATAAAGGTTTTGAGTGCCTGGAGCCCGCCTACCAAAAATGCATGGTGTCTTTATCGCGTGGCGGAAAAGACGCCACTGTGGAGCGTGAATTCGACTTAACAAAAAAGAAATTTGTGGAAAAAGGCTTTACCCTTCCCGAGGCGAAAACTGTGGTGACATGGGTCGACAAAGATCACCTCTTGGTAGGAACTGATTTTGGCCCGGGTTCGCTAACGGATTCTGGCTACTCTCGACAACTTAAACTTTGGAAACGCGGAACACTTCTCGACAAAGCCAAAATGGTCATGGAGATCGATGCCAAAGATGTGCGCGCCCATGCCATGCGAATGGTTCACCGCGATCAGGCAAAAATTATTTTGGTTCGAGCCATTGACTTTTTTAACACCGAAGAAAGTGTTTTCGATCTAAAAACACTTTCGGTAAAACCAATACCCAAACCACCGGCCGCAGAGCTTTCTAGCTACTATCAAGGCCGATACCTTTACGAAATTCGCAATCCGTGGAAGTTTAAAAATACCTCCTATGAGCCGGGCACCGTAGTGTCTATCGAAGAGAGATCAGCGGGGAAAGAACTCGAAGACAAAGACGTTCAGTTAGTATTTGCGCCAAAGGCAACGCAGTCGGCGCAAAGAGTTCTCGCTCTGAAATCAAAAGTGGTCATTGCCATTCTCGAAGATGTAAACAGTCAACTTTACGTAACAGAGCTCGAAAAAGACAAATGGCTACAGCCGAGTTTACTTTCGGTGTCAGAAGGAAATGGCCAGATCACTGTGGCGTCTTCGACGAATGAAACCAATTTATTTTTATTTCTGTACGAAAACTTCAATCAGCCAACCACGCTTTACGCTTATGACTTCGTAAGCAAGTCTGCGAAAATTAAATCAATGCCCGATCGATTCAATGCCAAAGATCTGCAAGTGGAACAGCGCTTTGCCGTGAGCAAAGATGGAACGCGCATTCCTTACTTTATGGTATTTAAAAAAGGTCTTGTGTTTGATGGCTCGGCGCCCACGCTACAATACGGTTACGGGGGCTTTACTGTTTCGCAAACGGCAGTCTACAATGCCATCGTTGGCAAATTGTGGATGGAAAAAGGCGGCGTGTTTGTAGTTGCTAACATTCGCGGCGGCGGAGAGTACGGGCCCAAGTGGCATCAAGCAGCCCTCAAAGAAAATCGGCAAAAAGCCTACGACGATTTTATAGCCGTCTCCGAAGATTTAATTCAGCGCAAAGTCACAAGCCCTTCACGCCTCGCTATTCGCGGCGGAAGTAACGGCGGCTTGCTTGTGGGCGCGGTGATGACTCAGCGACCAGATCTTTACGGAGCCGTGCTTTGTTGGGTTCCGCTGCTCGATATGATTCGCTACTCACAACTTTTAGCGGGAGCCAGTTGGATGGGCGAGTACGGCGATCCAAGCGATGCAAAAATGCGTGAGGTTATTTTAAAATATTCGCCGTATCAAAACGTCAGTGCTGATAAAAAATACCCACCCGTGTTGTTTGTAACATCCACAAAAGATGATCGTGTCCACCCCGGCCATGCTCGCAAAATGGCGGCTAAGATGATGGAACAAAAGCACTTTGTGATGTACTACGAAAACGTGGAGGGCGGCCATGGCGCTGGCGCCAATTTAAAACAATTGGCCAAGCTCAATGCCTTACAGTATGAGTTTTTACTACAAACCATCGGGACGTCTTTAAAGTAGCCTCATTGCGATTAGTTCGTAGACCAGATTTCCAGGTATCGTTTGATTTCGGACTTAAAGTACTCGACGGCGTCGGGTTTTTTTCGTTTTAGGAAAATCAAATCGATACTGTGTTTATCAAACGAATTATCTTTGATGTCGGGATGATTGAAAGTGGTGAGTTTTCCTTTTAATACACCATCGCGAGCCACGCGATGAGGAAGCAGCCCAACGCCGAGAGACTCTTCGGTCAAGGACTTTACGGTTTCGATATTGTCGCAGGTGATTGATTCAGTAAACTTAAATTTCTTTAACGAGGCATCCACGTTATTCAAGTAAAAATCGTAATAAATGAGTCGCATTTTATTGCTTCGATCTTTAATAGGAGAAATATATAAGCCAAAGTAGTCCTCGTACACTCGCTCATGAAGAATACCTTTAAACAAATGTGCATTGACGACGATACCTAAATCGATTTTGTCGTTTTTAAGATCCGTGATGATATTTTTTGTTTTTGCTGTTTTTAGTTCAATCTTAAAATCTGGATGATTTTGTTTAAAAAAATTAAAAAATCCAGGGTAAAAATAACGTGCGATACTATCGTAGGTGCCCAAGGTAATTTGGCCCCCTATTAATTTTTCTCGCTGACGAATATTCAGTTCTAGTTGATTCGAAGATTTTAAAAGTGCAGAGGCATGTTGATATAACATGTCCCCTTCTTTCGTTGTTTTAATGCCATTTTTCGAGCGAATCAGCAGCTGACATCCTAAAATGGCTTCGAGCTGTTGAATCACTTTACTCATCTGCGGCTGACTTAAAAAAGCCTTGGAACTGCCGTCTTTAATGCTCCCAGCTTCAACAACTTTTAAAAAATACTCCATTTTATGAAGATGATCCGTCAGTTTCATTTTGCACTCTTCTCTATGTATTCGTTTTTAGAATACATATATAGTAATAAAAAATTATACAACGCTTGATAGAAAACTTAAGATTTTTAAAGGAGATAAAAAAGTAATTCACTACAAAGGATGTAAAAATGAATGAATTCAAGAATTTAAAAGAAAAATTCCAGCTAATTATCAACGACGGACGTGGTATTAAAATGTTTATATTTGCTCTGACGGCAACGGTGCCATTTTTAGCAGCAGCAGCTGTAACACAAGTGACCACCTTGCCTGTCCCAGGAACAACCTTCGAATATGAAGTCACAGCAAAGCTCTCTTGCGACCAAGTGCTTGCTGAAGAGGGTGCATCGCACGGCTCTCGACGAGTGTCGATTTTGTGTAAGTCTCTCGTGATTCCCGTAGCGGAGCTAGAAATTGCCAATTTAGTTTCAGCGGATGTAAAGATTGATTTTAATATGAGCGACCTCAGCGCATTCAAAAATCAATTTCTAGCCTTGTACCAGAAAGTCCCAACAACTGCTGAATACGAGACCCAAACGCTTTACGAAGCCAGTTTAGGTTTACCGAAAACAGATGGCTCTGGATTTGGAAAATTTTTGGGTACGGGCGTAACAATTCTTATGAGATGTGACCAAGTCAATGCTTCGAAATCTGACTGCGACAAACAAGAATTAAAAAAGTTAGCCATTCTTTTTCTCGAAGGCCTGAGTAAGAGTCCGATTCACGCCGCTATCCTGCCAAAGACAAGCACCGGTGACCAAGCTGAAGATACAGACGGGTGCTCACTGGGAACTTCGCTATGCGGTGGGTAGTTCGGTAGCATAGTTAGGTCCTTCGCTTCGCTCAGTATGACTGCGTCACTCAGGATGACGAGAGAGAGTTAAGCGGTGGAGTCGGCTTCGGCATTCAGGTCGAAGCCGCAGGCTGCGAGGATTTTTGTTTCTAGTAGGAGTTTGCATTTTGCAAACTCCGATTTCCAATTCAGGATCCTAGTAAAGGGACGGGCGATCCAAAACTTCTTATCTTGAGCACGGCCGCGCTCTGCATCGAGCATCACGCGAGCCACATACCCCGTAAATGCACGCACAAACTTATTGAAGGCCTTTCGCGAGCGAACAAGCACAATGAGCTGAAGATGATCTCCTGCGTTTACAAAACGAAAGAGACGCAAATTCGTCAGCTTTGCGAGACGACGCGCACTGGATTCAATGCGCGAGCCGAATGTTTTTCGCAAAAAAGATTTTTTACCCCGTGCAAATTCAGACTTGAGCACCAGATGGACTGGTTTAGAAAAGGAAATGGGACGAGCGGTTCTTGGATTTCCTTTAATTTCGAGGCCACCGAAGCG
>JAYUKO010000033.1:0-5808 GCA_043764415.1 Bdellovibrionales bacterium
CGTCCGCAAAGGTTTTACTTCGGATCGCCGAATCAATCCTGCGTTTTTCCATCCGGGCGTGGGCTACGGTGGAAGTTGTTTTCCAAAAGATGTTCAGGCTTTGATTCACACCGCAAAAAAGCACGGCTCCACAATGGACATTGTCGCCGCAGCCGACAGTGTGAATGATAAACAAAAATTAGTTTTGTTTGAAAAAATAAAAAAGCGCTTTGGAAATTTAAAGGGAATGCATTTTGCGATGTGGGGTTTAAGTTTTAAACCACGCACGGATGATGTTCGCGAAGCCCCTGCCATGTATTTATTGAAAGCGCTTGCCGCCGAAGGAGCCACGGTCACCGCTTATGATCCTGTGGCTACAGAGTCTGCAAAAGGTTACTTTCCAACTCCCTTCACCGCTGCGGAGTCGGCCATGGATGCGACGAAAGGAGCTGATGCTTTGTTGATCGTAACCGAGTGGAATGAATTTCGGACTCCTGACTTTGCTGCATTAAAAGCAAGCCTTAAAAAACCTATTATTTTTGATGGCAGAAACGCGCTGAACGTGAGTGATGTTGTTAAACACGATTTTGAGTACTACTGTATTGGTCGTCAGATTACTGTTGGAGTTGGAAAATGAAGGTAGCGGTTGTTGCAGGCGCGGCGGGCTTTATTGGAAGTCACCTTTGCGATTTTTTGCTTGAAAAAGGTTACAAGGTGATTGGAATTGATAATCTTGTTACCGGCCGAAAAAAGAATCTTAAGCACCTAGAGAAAAATAAAAAGTTTAAATTTTATAAAGCCGATATAAGCAAAAAACTTCCCGCGATTTCGAAAGTGAACGAAATCTATAACTTGGCCTCCCCTGCATCGCCGATTGATTTTTTAAAAATTCCTCTAGAAATTCTAGAAACTGCATCCGTGGGCCAGGCCAATCTTTTAAAACTCGCCAAGAAAACAAAGGCACGTGTTCTTTTTGCCAGCACCAGCGAAGTTTATGGAGACCCCCAACAACATCCACAAGTGGAAAGCTACTGGGGAAATGTGAACTGCACTGGAATTCGCAGCTGTTACGACGAGGCAAAGCGCTACGGCGAAGCCGTAACCATGGCCTATCATCGTGGCCAAAAAGTGAATACTGCCATCGCACGCATCTTTAACACTTACGGAACGCGCATGCGACCCGAAGACGGCCGTGTGATTCCCAATTTTTTTTCGCAAGCGATTTCGAAAAAAGGCCTCACTATCTACGGAACGGGCAAACAAACCCGTAGCCTTTGTTATGTGAGCGATTTGGTCGAAGGTCTTTATGCACTCATGCAAAACAAAACTCATGAGCCCGTGAATATCGGTAATCCCAATGAAATGTCGATTCTGGAAATTGCCGACGTCATCAATAAAATTACAGGCAACATTAAAAGCCACGTTTACGAAGAACTTCCACCAGACGACCCTAAACAGCGCTGCCCCGATATTTCAAAAGCGAAGGCGCTTTTGCAGTGGCAACCAAAAGTGGGCCTCACAGATGGACTTACTAAGACGCTCGATTATTTTCGCGCAGAGAAATTGGTTTAACGCTTTTATTTAAAGATTTCTATTTTCCTGAAAGAACTTTACCGTTTCGGTAGTTCTGTTTGGCGTCTTTTGCGTCGGGCTTTTCACTGTCCTCGGTAGGAACTGATGGAAGCGGTCGCGCCCCCGTAATGAGTTTGAATGTTTTTGGATCGGCTTCCGTAATAACTTTTAGTTTACCGTCCGAGCGGCCACCTTGTGAGCCGAATTGGTAGACGTGATTTTTGTCTTTGCCGTAACCCATGCCTAGGTATTTAAAAGTGGGTGTATCCACTTGTGATTGGGGTTTGTCCATCCAATAGACGTGATCCTTATCGACGGCTAACCCGTCGGCAAGCACGCGGTAGGAACCGCGATCGGCACCACTCACTGGTCGCTCACCGGCAACCGCGCGAGTGCCGAAGGGGGAACCTGCTAACAATCCTAATAGTATTCTAATTAAAAATTTCATAATCCGAGTGTTCATCTGCGATCGCAAGTTGTCAATGGGGTCTTAAAAAGTGTTGAAAGACTGGAGCTTTGTCACGGCTGACTCGATTTTTTTGGGCAGGTTTTTGTCTACTGACAGATCTGAGGACAGAATTAATGTACCTCGGAAGATTTCGGGGGACCAGTTGCGTTTTTCGAATTGGGTTATTAATTTTAATTCGTTCCAGCGGCTGAGACTTAAGGCTTCTACATGTCTTTCGGCGATGGAGTGGTCGGTGATAAGGGTTTGGCGGAGGGCTTCGGCCTCGATGTCGGTCCATGTGATGATGGCTCGATCATACATGCGCGCTTCAGATAAACCCTTTAGACTTTGGCTTCCGGCAATTGGTTGAGCTTCGAACTGTTGCACCCAGGTTTTGTTTTCAGTCTTCAACGGTAATGGCAACGAAGGTAAGGCCGTGAACTGAAGAGTGGGAGCTAGTATTGTCGGTAGGGACACACAGCGTTTTCCGTGGAAGGCAATGGCTCCCTCAGGAAGCGACCAAATAAGAACTTCGGTGTCATTCACCGTGGGTGGTATTTTTGTAAATAGATGCAAGTGGTGGGAGATGGAAATTTGAAAAAGCTTTTCGTCGATTTTATATTTATTTTGGTAAATCTCTGCCGTGATCGCATCGTCGAGATCTAAGAGATGGACGATGGTTTTTTTTTCGTCACTGCTGAGCTCGTTTGAAATCTCTAAATTTTTAATCCCTTGTCGTGATAAAAATAACATCGCTTCATCGGCGTGGGTACCTAGGCCGATGTGTGAGGCAAATTGCCGTTTGTGGGAGTATAGGTTTTGAAAGCCCATCGCCGTCTCGAGCAGGGCTTGCTGAAGGCTTTGGTAAAACCGTACTTGGTAGGGCGTTTTTAACAGATCCTTGAGTTGGTCGTTAGTGTCTTCCCACTGATAGGGCCTGCGGAGATCGATCATTCATTGATCATACCCTTGTATTCTTTGACTTCAACCTTGTTTTTATCTGTAGATTTTGAATAGAAGGCCGTGGTGCCGCCGCCATAGTTTTCGATTTGCAATCCGTCGGGTTTGTTTTTAAAAGTCGATTTTTTGCCCATCTCTATAGTTTTTGCAGGTAACAGACTGAGGTAAGTGCTTAAACCTTTTTCTCGCCCTGTTTCTTCCATGTCGATGAAGCTTACTTGGGGATCTTTATATTTTTCGGCATTTACCAATACTGGAAGGTAGGTTTCGTTGTGTTTAATCAGAAACACAATTTTCTGTTGAGTTTTATTAAAGCCCATGAGGGCGTAGTCGGTTTGCTTGTCACCATTAAAATCACCGGCTACAGCCATTGGCAGCTCGTTTTTCGCATCCCGAAACAGCCCAATGACCGTTGGTGGAAAACTTTTTAGGGGGAAAACCTTAAAGTCAGGATCCCACTTAATTAGTATCTTTTGCAGGCTTTCGCTGATTTTAACTTCGCCTTTTTGCGGATTATTAAAAGTGAGTTCAGCGGTCGCTTGAATTGTGAAAACAAAAGAAAGTAGAACTAGAATGCATTTCATAAATATCCTTATTCAAGTCTGGCTACAGTATCACCTTGAGCACCGTTGTTGTTCAAGTTTGGTGTTTGTCGCATTCCAGCTGATGCATAAAAAATGTGATAAGCCCCTCGACCGCGGCCGTTTCCAGCATTATTCGCATCTCGATCGTCACCCACACGGCGCATGTTGCGCGCCCAACGCGGACTTACGTAATTCGCATGATAATGATCTGCAAAATACCCACGGAAGTTTAGAGATTCGGCGGCTGCACGAAAACAACCATGTCCTGCGGGAACAGAATCACGGCTTCCTCTCCCTCGGTTGACACCATTCCACCACGAAAACTGTTTGTCTTGTTTGATAACTCCGCAGACTGTAGAAGCAAATCGACGTCCACGGCCTCCTCGATTACGATCAAGTTCATTCACATAAACTCGAGTTTTCACAACCTTGCCCACCATCACTTGCCCTTCATAGCTCTGCGATCCTGCCTCATTGTAGCAGTTGCAAGTCATACAGGCCATGTCGGTTTGAGGATTGCGGCAGCTCAGTCGCTCGCGCCCTGTGGCTGCAGCTTGCGCTTCGTAGGCATTGGCCACCAGTAGTAATAGGAACAGTAAGCTTGATTTCATGAATCCCCCTACAAACTATCACTGCAATCGATTGGCCAAATGGGGGCTTCTTTACGGCATATGGACAAAAAAAGAATTACGCCTGTTAAAAATTTTTACAGTTTTAAAAAAGGCGATCCCTGGGACTTGTTTCATTATGAGACAATGGAATATTAGCTTTCACGAGGATAAAGCATTTTAAATAATTTTATGACGGTCTTTATCTTCGACGACGGACACCACACCTTTTCCTGAATTCAAATTATTGCGGTAAGCCAGTTGTTTGATGTCGTAGACAAAATTTTCGCCGTTCCAGCCTGGTGTTTGCCACTCAGGACCCATGCGAATCGCATCCACCGGGCACGCCTCTTCGCAAAAACCACAAAACACGCAGCGGAGCATATCGATCTCGTAGGAGATGGGATATTTTTCCACAGTTGGATCGTTGTCCTCAGAGGCATGAATTGTAATACAATCGGCGGGGCACGCCGTTGCACACAGCATGCACGCCGTGCAGCGAATCTTTCCATCTTTCTTCACAGTCAAAACGTGATTGCCCTTAAAGCGCGGAGAGTACTGATATTTTTCTTCGGGGTAATTTAATGTAGGCATTTGTTTTTTGTTGGCGAGGTTTTGGATCATTTTTTTAAATGTAAAACCCAACCCTATAAATATTCCCGGCAAATACCAGGACTTTTCCTGCTGTGGGACTCGAACTTTGTAAACGCTCACATCTCACCTCGTTGATGAATAAATTGATTCTCTACCCGCTCGATGGGGTTGGCATAAAATTTTTGCACAGCTGCTAGAGTCTGACCACTTAACACGGCGACAAATTCTTCAGCGGACACGGCACTTTCAACCACGGTGGTGACCGGGCTAAATTTTTGTTCCACGCCGTTGTAGTTAAGAAACGTTCCTGATTTTTCCATGTACGACTTTAAAGGAATTTGCAGGGTCTCGGCTTGCAAGTTTGCAAAGGGCGCCAACTGTGACGTGGTCAACACAACCACGGATTTGCAATTTTTGAGAAGCGCTGCTTTCTCAGCAATGTCGGTATAGGCTGCAATGTTTTCGGGAGCAATCACAAGTACTAACTTGTACTTGCTCAACTCTTGAGTCCACGGCTGGCTTTTTATGCTGTACTGATCAAAAGCCTTCAACAAGCCTCGCGTGTTGGGGTTGCGATCTCCGCGCAATAACAGACCATCAAACTCGCCCCACATTTGTGGATTGTTTTGCCAATGGTAAACGTCGTCGGCTGAAAATGTTTTTGTAAAGTATCCCAACAGCGAATTGTATTCTTCCACGGTTTGTTGACCAGTCACTACCAAGGCCACATCCCCTTTTTTGAAAGAGGCGAGCTGTGCGCGCACTTGCTCGAGGGCAAAACTTGTTTGCATATACTCTGACTGACCATTCAAACGGTGAACTGCTTGCACCAATCGGCTGATGGATTTTTTAACTTGTTTTTCACCGCGTTCGCCTTCGACGTCGGTGTGCACACGGTTGACGTTTTTATAAATATTGCGGCCTGTATCACACATCCAGTAGCCATTAACAGCTTCGTTGTGTCGAGGCTTCACCCGCCAAACGCCCTCTTTGTTAAAGTAAACATCCACGCTGCAACCCGTAGAACAGCCATTACAAACAGAAGGCTTATCTTTTAAAAACC
>JAYUKO010000034.1:0-5771 GCA_043764415.1 Bdellovibrionales bacterium
TGACAAGAAAGAAAGCGGGGAGGTAACTAGTGGTACTTTGTCGCCGTCTTTAAACAAGGCCATTGCGATTGCCTACGTGGAGCCTTCGGACTCCGCAGTTGGCACCAGTGTTTATGTGGAAATTCGCGATAAAATGGTAGAAGCAAAAGTAGTCAAAACTCCTTTTGTGCAAGTTGGAGGTTAGCAGTGGCAACATTTCATATTCCCGAAGATTATTACTACACAAAAGATCATGAGTGGGCTCAGGTCGACGAAAACATCGTAACTGTAGGTATCACTGAGTATGCTCAAAATGCCCTCGGCGAAGTGGTTTATGTGGACCTTCCAGAAGAAGGCGCAAAAGTCACTCAAGGTGAAGAGTTCGGTGTGGTTGAAAGCGTAAAAGCTGTTAGCGATTTACTGGCTCCGGTTTCGGGCACAGTGATCGAAGTAAACACGGGCCATACAGACGACCCAAGCCTGATCAACGATGACCCGATGAACGAGGGTTGGTTGATGAGAATCGAAATGGATTCCGAAAAAGAACTCGCTAATTTAATGCGTGCTCCTGATTATAAAAAATTGATTTCTGATACAAAAAAGTAGTAATGTCGTCCTGAGCGAAGCGAAGGAACTAGATCCTTCGCTTCGCTCGGGACGAAATTTTAATGCCCGAGTGGTGGAATGGCAGACACGCCAGACTTAGGATCTGGTGCCGCAAGGTGTGCAGGTTCAAGTCCTGTCTCGGGTACCATCTTCGTAAAATAAAGTTCCCTCGATATCTAGCCCAAATAATAAGCATTTACTTTTTGTAACCCTTGGGTTCACTCTTTGTGACTAAATTCTTATAAGCTAACGTAAAAATTATTTGACTGAGTGGTCGCCTCATTATGAACTAAGCCAAATTAATTTAAGGAGACCTACATGAAATTATTAGCTGCCGTTTTAGTTGCACTGGTTTTTACTGGATGCCAAACAATGCCTTATCAACCCTACGCTCGCGATGTAAAGCGCATGCCAAATCAGGGTGGAGTGATTGCTCTTCACACAGAGCATCGTGAAGAAGACCGTGCGAAAGCCGACATGATGATGCAAAAAAACTGTGGCGACACATCTGTAAAAATTAAAGAAGAAGGCGAAGTGGCTGTTGGTCAAACAACAAGTGGCAATGCTTCGGAAACTCGTGATGCTGGAACTTCTGGTTCAAAAGTAGGAAGTCTTTTTGGAATGCCTTTAATGGCGGGCGCTACTGACGCCAGCAAAAATACTGCAACTACAACAACGACAACTGCAGTTAAAGAGTGGCAGATCGTTTATGACTGTGGTGCAAGCAAAACTAAAAAGAGATAGTCCGTAACTTTCTCATTTTTTAAATTTAAGAAGGCCTCGATTGAGGCCTTTTTTTATGAGGATTTTTGCACGTCGGACGAGGCGGCAGTTTGTTGGATTTCTACCTTTTTGGCGGGAACACCACCCCAAGTTTCGTTGTCAGGTATCACTGTTTTTGGCATCACCACCGAGTGAGGCATAATTTTTACGCCGTTACCAATGGTCACTCCACCCATGACCGAGCTCTTAAGCCCAATCGTACAGTCATCGCCAATGCGAACTGGCGCTATAATCAAGAGACCCGCTTGCCCATAGTGGCCAACGATGGTTACTGAACCGCCGAGTGTTACTTTTTTTCCAAGGGTGATCATCGATGGATCCGAAATATAAGTGGTGTTGATCACCGTGCCCTTGCCAATTTTCATGCCCATCATTTGAAAAAACAAATTTCCAAGTGGCGACGGAGTGACAAAATCTAAAAACGTAAAACGCGGCAAATAAGTAAAGGCGTTGTGCATAAACCACTTAAGAGCTTCGTAGGAGTAATAGGGCCCACGCCACGCTTTAAGATTTGTAAACATGATAAAGTTAAGCGCGGGCGCAACAAAAATCAGAGTAAGTCCATAAGCAAAAAATCCAGCGGCCAGAGAAAACGCGATGGTGAAGTTTTGAATAAATGTGGATTGCGAGGCGCTAAGCTCTGAGAACCAGCGAAAAATATAAACGCTAGGTGTGAGGCATAAACCAATGACTAAGCAACCAAACAAATAAACTGGCAGCATTGTTATAATATGGGTAGCCACTTGAAAACGCCGGAAAAGAACTTCGAAAAGCCCTTTGACTCCCGTGTGCTTACTAGTTTTTGTATCAACATCAATTCGTTTATTCATATAGGCCTTTTATGTAGAGAGCTTTACGCTGGAAGGAACATCGCCATACTTTTCTTTAAATGCCTCGGAGAAAGCTCCAAAATTTTCGTAACCCACAAGAAGTGCCACATCGCCCACTGGGTGTTGGCCTGATTTGAGGAGCCGTAGTGCTTCCTCGAGTCGGCGGTTTTTTATGTAGGTGTAAGGCGTTACGCCGACGTCAGCCTTAAATTTGCGCAACAAGGTTGAAACACTCGCGTTCGAAATTTGAGCGACGTCATCCAGTTCGAAATGATCAAAAAGATTAGCTTCGATAAAACGGAGAGCCCGCACCGAAACCGATTCGTCGGGGTTATCTGAAGTTTGGGCATCGGCGTGTAACGATCGCTCTTTTTCTGGATAAAAGGCTGTAAACAAAACTTCCTCGAGAATGCGTCGACCGAGAAGTTGCGTGGCTTCTTTGTCATATTCATTTTTATTTTTGCTTAAAACAACGCGTTCAAAAAAATACCCATGAAAAATTGAATCAACAAGTGGAATACGAGGAATCTTGATAACTTCCGTCGTAAGGCGGTGGACTTGCGCCGGAGTGAGATTGAGTTTTGTTGCGGCAGTTTCAAGCATTTCACTGGAGGGAAAAAAGGCCGTGGTGTCGTAGATAGAGGACATACCTTCATCATCGTGGATGAGATCCTTTGGAACAGACAAAACTGTCTCATAGTCCACAGTGTACTTGTTGTGAGGGTTCTTCGTTCGCACCTCCATAACACTGGACCCGCGTGGAAAGATCAGCATTAAGCGATCATGAGTGTGAAAATCTTTGAAGTACTGGGTGCATCGTTCGTACGCGAACCCCATGGGTTGGGTGAAGTCGACAATTTGCTCGAGCAAGCAGCCCGCAGGGAGGATGTCGAAACCTTCCCACTGATATTTTTTTCCAAGCATGTTTGACGATTTAACCGAAATCTCTGCCAATTTCAACGGCGCAAAACATAACTAACCTGATTATGATGAGGGAATAATAAATCAAGTCGCTGCCATCTCAGCTAGGATCTCCATAATGCTCTTAAGTGGCGAGAGAGTGTTTCTCGAGTTGTACAAGCTTCTCATATTGGTCACAAGTTGCGCAGAGCCCCATTTTGCTTGTATGGGGCCCCTGCATTTTTTTGAGGCACCAATATATCTACTCCGCTACCGACGATTCACTCACAATGGTCTCCTGAGAATCACTCAAAGTATTTCCATCATAAATTGCCGTAGGTTTTCGTTTTGCTTTCTTTTTTGTCGATTGAACAATTTCGACAGTGGCTGCGAGTTTCTGCGCCCTTTGATCTTCATCCGATGTCTGCAAAGCAGAGCTCAGATCTGCATCGAGAGTAGAATCTTTTTCGATATCGAGACGGCTGAAGTTTTGATAGGTAAACGCGATGGGACTCAAAACCGCCAGAATCATAAAAGTAAAAAACGTTTTCTTTAAATTCATTTTTTTCATAATTTCACCTCGACTCCTTATCGGACGTCTTATCGAAAGTCGAGGGGAAATGAAGCTGATAAACAGTGGGCCTGTATCAAGATGGATCAATTTCGAAAATAAATGAATCCATCTTGAGATAAGTGCCATAAGTTTGACAAAAAGTACGAACTAAAACTTGAGGACGTTTCGGGTCACGTGGGAAACTTTGTTCCAATCGATTTGGCTGTCGGTTGCCGCCTGAGGGGTACCCAAATAAATCACATCCCAGCTGTATTCTTTTCCGGTTTGGATCAGGCTTTTTGCAGCCACGGGAACTTGGAAAGTTTGCTGCCACCCCATTTCTTGAGTGCTCCACAGGGTCTTTTTGAAATCGATGGGAAAGGTCTCAGTGCCGCCGGCCGTGACTTCAGATAAAATCAACGTTGTCGCGTAGGGAGTAACGCCGGCGATGGTTGCGGGCAGCGTGGTTTGCACTTGCCACTTTGCTTTGTCAAAAACTGGAGCTGAAATCATCGGTAAAAACTCAGGAGTGTTCACCGCCGCAGCTTGCGTAAAATGATAGCTCACTTGCGCCAATGGCGATGTCGCACGCTCTAACGAATAGGAGCCGAACATTCCGCTGAGGATATTCCCATCGAAGGTTTCGCGGAAACTGCGTTTTGGGGCGTTCATCATTAAAGCCAAGTTCCAGTGCTCAGAGCCCTCGTGGGTCACAAGGCTTTGCGTTTTTCCACTGGCTACTTTTTTGATGTCTGTTGGATAAAAGTAACCATTTTCTTTGAGCAATGAAAACGAAATTAATGTTTTGGTGTTGGCATAGGTTGGCGCTTTTACAGAGTAAGTTCCTGCAAAGCTCCATGCATCCATGGGAAGTGCAAGTCCGCTAACATCAGCCTTCACTGGCACAGTAGTCACCGCACCGCTTAAAAAAGTAAAGTGTTCAACGAGTTCAAAAAGCGATTTGTCGTTTTGAAAGCCTTTGACCATTTCGTTGAGTGGAAATTTTCCGTAGAGAGCATACATATTGTAAATTCCATCACCTTCCACATAAGCGCGAAATTCGGGTTTATTGAGATTGATCGAAATAAAATATTTTTCCGTTTGTGGGGGCAGACTTAAATTGCTTGGTAGCTCCACAGTGTAGGACGCAACTTTAAGGCTGTCGTTGGCAGGGCTGATCACTTTGCCGAGATTGAAATGGATCATTTCTTGCTGAGTCATTCCTGGAATGACCAGGGCAAAATCAACCAAACCGTCCATGTTTTTAGTGGTAATACCAGTCACGGTGCCTTTGAGCTCGTGAGTGGGTGTTTGCGCAGTTGCGGATACGCCAAACAGTAAAATTGTTAGAATTGAAATTCCTATTTTCATGATAAAACTCCTTGTTTTGCCCTGAGGGCGCACTCACTCCGTGAGCGTTTTTATAAATGTACCTCGGATTGCACTTAAGGCAAAAGCTTTTTGAGTTCGCTATATTCCAGCATGGTTTTTTGCATGACTGCGTCTATGGTGAGGAGTTCATCAATGCTACCGACGCCGTGACCGGCGGAATAAATATTTTTATAAGATACCTTTTGGTTTTCGCCGCCAAACATCACGCGCGCCGCCCGAGCAAGAGAGATCCAGCGCTTCACTTTGGGGCTCTGACTAAGCACGCTGTCGATGAGGTTTGGTTTAAGCAAAGTTTCGAGCAGCGGCGTTTTGATAAAATTGCCATCAAACCCGTCCACGCGGTCGGTGTTGATGATGTCGTCGGCTTTGGCTTGAAGAATGGCTTGTTTGTAGTCTTGCGACACAGGCGACTCCTGCGTGGCAATCATGCGAGTTCCCATGTAAACGGCATCGGCGCCTAAAGCCAGCGCCGCAAGCAGCCCTTTGCCATCGCCAATGGCGCCGGCGGCGATCAACGGAAGATTTGTATGCTTTTTAAGAGTGGGAAGAAGGGCGAAGAGCGATGTTTCACCGGCGTGGCCACCGGCACCGCTGCCCACGGCAATGAGCCCATCAGCGCCAAGATCAGCCACCTTTTTTGCGTGAGTTAATCCAACCACATCGCAAAACACTTTGGTTTTGGTGCCGCGGGCGCGCTCGATGATGGTCTTTGGACTTCCTAAGGAGGT
>JAYUKO010000035.1:0-1736 GCA_043764415.1 Bdellovibrionales bacterium
AGCGGCGATAGAGACTAATTTTCGAAAATCGAGTCGAAGAAATTCCATTCCTCATTACAATAACAAAAACTTCTTTGATATCAACAATTCTCCTTGAAATAAAAGCGGAAAAATTTTGTAATGGGCGGTTTGATTCCTAGGAGGACTCGTGTTCGAAGGCATTTATAAGAAAAGAAAAAATCCGATCTTCAACATCGCAGGTTGGTTGCTGCTCATTTTGGTGTGCTTTATCTTTTTGTTTGTTGGCTACTCGCCAGATGTGGACTTTATGGGTTCGGGCTCTTCGGTGGCGCAGGTCAACGGCGAAACCATCAGCTACACAGAGTTTTCACGTTACCTCGATCGCGTCCAAGAGAGCCGGGGAGCTGCCAAAATGTCGGACGAAGAGCGCAAGCGACTCAATCGCGAAGTGGTGGACAGTCTGGTAAACCGCAAGTTGATTATTCAAGCCGCTAAAAATCAAGGCATCGTGGTGGGCGACGAAGAGATTCGCGAGTTTTTACGACAAATTCCGCAGTTTCAGGACAAAGGTGTTTTCTCGGTACTTCGTTACAAAGAGATGCTGCGTGCTCAAGGTCTTAGCGAAGGGCGTTTTGAGGAGCAAATCGTCGAAGATATGCTTGTGCAAAAAATGAATGAATTCTACCAAAAGAGCTCCACCAACAGCGATCTTATCGAAAAGCAAGAAGACGTGGTTTCGAAAGTGAAGCTCAACGTGCAGTTTATCAAAAAAGCACCGCAAGATTTAGTTTCTGATGCAGACATCACCGACAAAGAGGTCGCTGACTATATTAGCTCGCAAGCGAAAAAAATCGGCGACTATTACGAAAATAACAAAGCCACCTTTCAGCAAAAAGAAGGTGTTCGCGCGCAACATATTCTCATTAAAACTTCACCGCAAATGACCGACGAAAAAGCCTTAGCTAAGATCACCGAAGTCGCAGCCCAGGTGAAAAAAGAAAATTTCACCGAAATGGCAAAAAAATGGACAGAAGACCCAGGTTCAAAAGCAACCGGCGGGGATTTAGGCTTTTTCGAGCGCGGACGTATGGTGCCGGAATTTGATCAAGTGGCCTTCTCCTCACCTGTTGGATCGATCTCAAAGCCTTTCAAGTCGTCATTTGGCTACCATATTTTGATGGTCAACGAAAAGCGTGATGCCACGGCACCATCGCTCGAAGCTGTAAAAAAGCAAGTTGCTATGACTCTTATCAAACAAGATAAGAAACAAGACGCTGTAAAAAACATTAACGAAAAGCTCTCCTCTGGAAACGTGGACGCGTTTCTCGCACAAAAAGGTTGGACATGGGAAGAAACCGGCGCCTTTGGTTTGGGCGATATGATGGTGCCAAAACTCGGCGACAATAACGAAGTTTTATCAGCGGCCCTCACTTTAACTCCACAAAACCCTGTTTACAAAAACGTGGTTGAAAAAGATGGTAGTTACTATCTTGTTAAGTTAAAGAGCATCGATGCTTCACCAGCAGCGACAGCAAAAAAAGATCAGCCCATGGATTACTTCAAACAAATCATGGAACGACAAAAATCCTACGAGTCGTTTCAGGGCTGGATGGATCAACTTCGCAAAACCGCCTCCATCACAATCAACGAAAAAGTCATCTCACAATAGATGGTCTTAGCAGGCACACGAGAGTGTGCCGCGCGAGATTTATAAAGTTTAATTTTTACTTCTGGTCAAATTTTCGAAATCTCACTAAATGGGACGCGGGCATCGT
>JAYUKO010000036.1:0-5755 GCA_043764415.1 Bdellovibrionales bacterium
GCCTACCTATCCAACGGCGACAACCCCTTCGAAATCAAAATGGCCGGCAAAGTTTATAAAGTCCTCATCATTCGCTACTAATCATTTAGACCGACCTGCAAAACTACTACCGATGAGCGCCAGATTTTTTGAATTAAAGGCGATATTTTTAAAACCTTCTTTTTAGGACGCGCCCATCCTGGGCTCAACTCGCAGCTGCCAACATCCTGTTGGCGAGAGGTCCTAAAAAGAAAGTTTTAAAAATATCGCCTTTAATTCAAAAAATCTGGGTGGTTGTGCATAGCGTTGTTCCCTGCTGCTAGCCGGAGACTCTTTTAGCCTTCTATGATAGCTCTCTACCCTCATGATTAAGGCAACGGCAGATGTTCATATTGAGCGTAAACTAGCGCATTTTTTGGGTGTGATCGGCATGGTGTTGATCCAAGTGCTTTGTCCCGTTTGGTTGGCTTGGGTGATCTTGCTTAGTATTGCCATTCCGCAAATCTCTTTGGATTTTTTACGGCTGCGCAACGAAAGGCTCAACCAGTGGATGCCGAAGATTTTTGGCATGATTATGCGTCGGCGCGAGTTGCATCATATTACCGGCACGACCTACTTATTTCTGGGCACGATTCTTATTTTATTTTTCTTCCCACCAACTATAGTTACACTATCGCTTCTGTTTTTGGCCACGGCGGATCCTCTGGCTAGCTATTTTGGCATTCGATTTGGGTCGGTGAAAATTCTTGGCAAAAAAACTTTTGAAGGGACGCTTGCGGCTTTTTTAGTTTGTACGGGCATTTCTCTGATCTATTACCATTACAATAAATTGATGCTGGATCATTGGTTTGTGGCGGCTTTATTTTCGGGGCTGATCGGCGCGCTCACGGAGCTTATTCCTTTGGCTAAAATTGACGATAATTTTACGCAACCTGTGTTAAATTCTGTGCTGCTTTATGGTCTTTTTTCTCTCTACGGGGGCTTCGCATGAACAACAACAAACCCTCTGCCGATGTGAGACAGTTTAAAACTCGTAAAAAATTGCGCGAGCGCGTGGGCGTGCATATTTATGTGCTGCCAAACCTGCTGACAACCGGAAACATGTTCTGCGGCTTTTTTTCAGTGATCTATGCAATGCGGGGCGAATTCACCATCGCTGCTTACGCCATCGTCGCTGCCGCTGTTTTTGATATGCTCGACGGTCGCGTAGCTCGTATGACCCACACCGAGAGTCCTTTTGGAGCTCAGTATGACTCTCTTTCTGACGTGATCAGCTTTGGTGTGGCTCCCTCGTTTTTATTGTACATGTGGGCGCTACAACCCTTTGGTCGTCTGGGTTGGCTCGCAAGTTTTAGCATTGTGGCCTGTGCGGCACTTCGTCTTGCGCGCTTTAATGTGCAAGCTAGCGAAGAAAAAAACTACTTTCAAGGACTGCCAACTCCCATGGCTGCCGGCATCGTTTCGAGTTCGGTTTTATGCTTTAACGATCTTAGCATCGACGCCTATCATTCATTCTATATTCTATGTCTCGCCTTCTTGTTATCCATTACCATGGTGAGCCAGTTTCGGTATCGCAGTTTTAAGGATTTGGACTTCCGCAAGAAGCAGCCGTTTAGCTATCTGGTTGTCGGCGTTCTTGTATTTATTTTAATAGCGCTGCGGCCTGAGGTCATGCTCTTTGCACTCTTTTTGTCCTATGCTACACTGGGCGCCGTTTTCGGAATTTTCTTCCACAAACGCAGCGAAAAGGACGGCTATGAAAAGGATTAACTTAGGCATTGTTGGCGCTACGGGTCTCGTGGGTGAAACGTTTTTAAAAATTCTCGAAGAGCACCAAACCCCGGTGGACGAGTTGCGACTCTTCGCCAGCGAACAATCCCTGGGAAAGAAGATTTCTTTTCGCGGCAACCAAATCGCTGTTCGCACACTCACTCCTCAGTGTTTCAAAGGCCTCGATGTGGTGTTTTTTTCGTCGGGCGATAACATCAGCGCCGAGTGGGCACCGAAGGCCGTTGAAGACGGCGCCTACGCCATCGATAATTCGGCGGCATTTCGTATGGACCCAAAAACGGCTCTCGTTGTCCCGGAAATCAATTTTCATCACATCGCTCAGCCACCGCGGCCACAGATTATTGCCAACCCCAACTGCTCAACAATTCAAATGGTGCTTCCGCTAGAGGCTCTAAAGCCCCTGGAGCTGGTGAGTGTTCGTGTAGCGTCCTATCAATCAGTGAGTGGCGCTGGTAAAGAGGCCATCGAAGATCTTCGCGTGCAGTCACAGGCCGTGCTCGACAACAAAACTCCGCAGCCAGGTAAAAACTTTAAGCGGTCCATCGCCTTCGACTGCCATCCCATCATTGGCTCTTTGGATGAGGATGGTTTTTGCTCCGAAGAAAACAAAATTGTCGCCGAAACTAAAAAAATTCTTTCCTTACCAAACCTGAAGGTGTCCGCTTTTACGGTTCGCGTTCCAACGTTGAATTCCCATGCCGAAGCTATTTGGTTTGAAACTAAAAAAGCCGCCACTCAAGACGAAATCTACTCACTCCTGAAAAACTTCAAAGGCATTCAGGTAATGGAAGATAAAAAAGATTTTTCATCACTTCAGACGGTGACCGATAAAGATGATGTTTTTGTAAGCCGTCTCAAAAAAGTACGGGATTTCGAAAACACCTGGCAAATGTGGGTTGTTGCCGACAACATCCGTCGCGGCGCTGCCTCCAACGGCCTATTTATCGCGCAAAAGCTTTTTCAGTAACAGAGCCTTCAATTTGACAACAGCCGCAGAGCATGTCAGCCTTATACTATGCGTCTAATATGTCTTATTCTCCTCGCATTCTGGCAAATTCCTGCACACGCAGATATTATTTTTAATGGCCAGCCCACAGGGCTTTCTGAACTTTATAATTTCAATCAGAACTCTCCTGATCTTGGTTTTGATGTTGCTGGCGGCCTCGGCGGCGACCCGTGCACTTCGGGTACTGGAACTTGTGACAGTTGCCCAACCAACTGGATTTCGACTCCCCGCTCATGCAACAGAACGCGCATCACACCGACCACCGAGCTTGTTCTTAGCTTTTCGTCCACTGCTAAATTTGGCACTCCAAAACTGACGATCACCAATACTACCGAACAGCCAGTCACTGCCAGTGCTTCTTTGTCTCCCACGCTCGCCGTCAATCAAATTACCACCCTCCGGGTTTCTTGGGGAACTCTTTGTAATGCGTTTGAAGGTGGCAACGCTACCTGCATTGGAATGGTCGACAACCATCCTTTCCGCGTTGGCATTGATGGAAACAATGATGGATTCCTGAATGGAACTGATGACGACTACATCACCTTTACCATTCATGTTGTCGACTCAGAGGGAACTGCCTTCACTGGAATTTATACGACTACAGCTTGCGCAAGCGGTGGGTTTTGCAACTACACCCTCGGCAAGGGCGACGAAAAGGCGTACCTCAGCAATATTAGTGTTAGCAGCACTGGTTTGGGCACGACTTATAAGTACGTTATCTTCTTTTGCGCCGAGGGAACTAACTTCAGCGCGATCAACAGTGCCTGTACAGATAAAGTTGCGATCAGTGGAAACAGCCTTGCAGACGACGTTATCGATGGTTTAGGTAACGGCAAAGATTATGTGTTTCGTGCGGCCACCGTCGACATTGCAGGAAACATCGGTTTATTTCTTAATCTTGATCAACTCTCAACACCCACTGTGCCGGCGCAATCTGTGCAACCGGACGATGTCGTCGGACTGTTTGAAGAAAACTCCTGCTTTATCGCCACGGCTGCCTACGGGTCGCCCCTGGAAAAAAATGTAAAAGTTCTGCGCGCGTTCCGCGATAAAATTCTTTTAAAAACAAGTGTGGGTCAGCTTTTTGTAAAGGCTTACTATATGCTCAGCCCGCCGCTTGCTAAATGGGTTGGGCAATCGGCCACTCGTCGATCTGTGGCGCGCACAGTGCTGACTCCGATCGTGCTTCTCACAACATTTTTAATGGAACAGCCATTTCTGTTTTGCTTTTTTGTAGTGTTAATTTTTAGCGGAATTTTGTTTTGGCGACGGCAGCGCAGGGAGCAACTTACATGAGTCGTTGGATTGTTATCCTTGTCATGGGATTTTCTTTTTTAACGTCCTTCGCCGCTGAGCAAGCGCCACCGCCTTCGCCGAAACCTGAGTCCATCAGCGATGAGGGCGACTATTTTTACAAAGGTGAAAAACCCTCCGAGGCTCTCTATTACAAAGTGAGCGATCTACCACCCATCAAGGGAGCCTTTTACCTGCGCTTCGGAAGCATCGGGCCCTACGACATCACTGGGGATTCCGGCACCACCTTTCAACAGCTTTATAGCACCAGCGGAAGTCTCGTTATCGTTGCAGAGTACGAGCGCTATTTGGGAAATCTTTTGGGCAAGTGGACCATTAAATTGGGCTCGGGAATTACGACCGAAGAAGGTAACGGCCGCTTTGTAAACGATCCCGCAACTGTGCCCCGCGAAAAATTTAACTTTGTTATTTTTCCAAACACAGCGCTCCTCAACTACAAGCTTAAATTTTCCGACACACAGATTTTGACTCCCTACGTGGAAGCCGGTGCAGGCTACTTCACCTTTATCGAATATCGCACCGACGGCAAAGACCCCGCTTTCGGAGGCGCAGGAGTTCTTGCGGCTTCTGGGGGATTGCTGATCTCAATGAATTTGCTAGATCGCAATGCCGCCAGCATCATGTACGAAGACTACGGCGTGAACCATCTATGGTTTGATCTACAATTTCGCCGCTATCAGGGCATCGACGACAAAAAAGATTTCTCCTCCAACATGATCACCGGCGGCTTCGGCTTCGCCTTCTAACGCGTTTGACACAATGCCGCCGCTAAAGGTACTTGGTACCTTATGGAATACCGTTTAGTGATGAATTTAACTTACGATGGCGCGGACTATTTTGGGTGGCAGAGGCAAACCAATCAGGAGCCGACCATTCAAGGCGTTCTCGAAGAAAAAATTGGTCAGATCATGAATAAAAAGGTCAGCGTTGTGGCCTCGGGTCGCACCGATCGGGGGGCGCATGCGCTCTCTCAGTGGGCCCATGTGGATGTTCCCAAAGACCCTGTGGGCGCCAACCTTCTGCACAAACTCAACCGCCTCACACCCGACAGCCTGCGCATCAACCGCCTGTATGTGACCACTCGAGCCTTCCACGCCCAGCAGTCCGTGGAAAAAAAAGAGTATCTCTATAAAATTCAAAACGCGTCGGTTCCCCACCCCTTTAAGCAAAGCTACTACTATCATGTCCGCCATGCGCTGGATGTGAATTTACTCAATAAATTAGCCACTTACCTGGTGAGTCAGCAAGATTTTAAAAGCTTTCAGTCCACCGGAACCGACGTGGAAACCACCGTGCGCACGGTTTTTAAGGCCTACTGGCTTTTATCCGAGGACAATTTTACATTTCATATCGTCGGCGACGGTTTTTTAAAACAAATGGTGCGAAATATCGTTGGAACAATGATCTGGTGCACCCAACGGCCGGTTCCAGAACAGGAATTTGCCAGTATTATTGCCTCTTTGGACCGCAGAAAAGCCAAAATGCCGGCCCCGGCCCATGCTCTCTTCCTAAAAAGTGTGCATTATCCAAAAAGTCTCTCAATGTTGCTAAAACCTATCAATTCTTGAGAAAGCATTCTTGACAATAAGTGCCGAAAATTATAACACTTTTCCTTCGCAAAACTCGCAAAACTTCGAGGAGATCTCAATGAGTACTTGGATGGCA
>JAYUKO010000037.1:0-21495 GCA_043764415.1 Bdellovibrionales bacterium
GTATGTGGATGCAATATGGAAATAGCTCCTGTCCCTGTCAAGGTGACGGAGCTATTATTATTGGATTTCGGAGGCTTTACTCTTTGCGTTATCTTTGGGAGATTTAGAAAATTTGAGAGGGAGTTTCTTCTCTTTGTCCTGAGTATTTTTGTACGCGATGAGGAGTTCGCTCTTATCGTCCTCGGTCAGCTTTTTAGTGGCTTCTTTAAACTCTTCTAAACTGAGCATTTTCAGATACATAGAAAAATAGTCATGGATGTTGAGCTGGAGGGCCACGTCCACATTGAAAGTGAGCTTCTGTTCGTTGGTCTTACCCACTTCCTCTGCGGTGTCTGCGGATTTGCCCTCTTGCCAAATTTGGCTTTGGTTGTGCCCTTGGGCTTTGCTGAGGGTTTCCAGTTTTTGCTGAGCTTCGTGCACGCGCGCCGATTTCCACTCTAAAAAGCTGTAAACACTTACTTTTTCCGCAGCCGTGACTGGCGCAACCGAAACTGGAGCTGACGGGTTGGCGGTCCCCTGACCCCGAGCCATGGTTGCTAAAACAAAGTTCAAACACAAAACTATTACGATCCACTTTTTCATACTTACAAACCTCTTCCCTTCCACTTCTTTACAAGATCCGTGCCTGCCGAGATCTAACCTATTAGATTCCTTGTGCATTTAGTGACAATTTGGGGCGCGGTTTGAGTTTTTTATGGCAAAAACAGTCCCCACTAGATCTGCCGTGTGTCTGGATTTAGCCTTGCTCGCCGCATTTCAATACTCTTCTCTGGGCAATTTTCTAAAATAAAAAGTGGTTCATCCTTTAAAAGGAGCATTCATGCTACGTATTAATTTGTCGCTTTGTTTATTGCTGGCACTTTTCACACTCGTTGCGGGTTGTGAAAGCGAAGACGATAGCGACTCCTCTTCGAACGGATCCGTGGTACCAGGATTGATCGACGCCAATGGCGGCTTTAACGTAAAAATCAACAATCCCACAGGGACAGATCATTATATTCACAAAGCCGGTGATTTCACCGCTGACTGTGCCGTAGCCTCCAACGAAACCAGTTTTGCAAATCAAGACATAATCTGTGTCGCAGAGATCGAAGAACTTGCCGGCGCCAATACGGGTGTGAAAATGGTTTTAAACGCCCCTCCTGGAATGTGTAAATATGTGTGGCATCGTCCTTACTTTTATTTTGGGCTAGACTACGGCGTCGGTCCCACAGCCGCCACAGTCCGCTTTGATAAGGGGGGAACTTACGTTGGTGGTTCTGTCACGGGCCCGGGCTATCTCACCTCAACCGGTGATGTGATCTGTAACTACGACTACGTTGCCTCAGAAGGACCTGACTGTTGCACAGGAACTTACAGCAAAACAACAGTTTCTAACTTCGGTAGCACTGATCCCGATCTCCCGCAAACATCTACCACGGAGACCGTTTCATGGACAGGAAAGCCGGGCAACTGTGCCGCCGGTTCCGGAGCTCTCACCGCTCCACTGAGCGAAGATCTTGGAATACCTGTGGGAGTCTACCATTATGGTGGCACTGGTTTTAATAAGGAGTTTGAGACAGCTCCAAGATCTGTGATTGATGGCGATTCCTCTCTTTTCTATGCAAACTATTACAGTGGTACCGCCCCTGCCGCTTTTAAACTTGCTGGCGCATACCCTGGAAATCCTTACTATACCTGGGTTTGCATGGACGATGCCGAAGAAATTGTTGCGCGTATTCGTGTGCAAATTCGCGAATGGAATGAGACCTCGGAATTTGACCTTGGTTCGACAGGTGATCCCGACACCGCCGGCGTTGAGCCAAATTGGGGCACCTCTGTTAATGACTTCAGTGATTGGTTGGATGTGTTCACAAATGGAAACTCGTTTCCTGGCATGCCCGAGTAATAAACAGATTCTCGGCTGCCAAAGCAGAGTGTTGCAAGTTCCTGTGTGCATAGATATGATTCCTCTTCAGGAGATTTTATGCACCATAGATCCATCAGAACTTGTCTCGTTTTTGTAATTACACTTTTTATTTTCCAAGCCCACGCCAACGTCGTTGGTACGCACATGCAAAATTTTAATCCCACAACAAGTGGTCTTGATTTTGTGACTGTTCACTCGACAAAGACTTTACCTAAGGCAGAATTCGCCCTGGGAGTCTGGGCCAATTACTCCATGAACTCTCTGCCATTTTTTAAAGCGCCGGGAGCGGCAAGTGGTCAGACTTTTTCCGAACCCAATGATAAGCTTCTTTCGGGAGATCTTAATTTAGGTCTCGGGATTTTTGATAACTGGGATATCGGCCTCAGCTTGCCCACGATTCTCAATCAAGACATTGATAATTCTACCCAACTCGGCGCCTACGACGACAAGGGCCTTACGGAAATTCGCCTCAACAGTAAATATCGATTTTACGCCGAAGAAAACTGGGCCCTCGCCGTCGTGGGCTCGATTAATTTTGATCGCATTAAAAACAATCCCTTCTCCGGAACTGACTCTGGCCCCACATGGAATGTGGAAGGGGTTTTTGATTATGTGATTCAACCCGGAATGCTGTGGGCGGTGAACCTGGGCTACCGGCTTCGCGATGAGGGGCAGGCCATTGCCACGTCAGATGTGCTTCCACTTTCCGATCAAATTCTTTACTCGTCGGCGCTTTCTTATATGCATACGCCATGGGATACGACGTTTATCTTTGAGGTTTTTGGCAGCTCGTTTACCAAAAATACTCCCATAGCTACCGACCGCTCGCACAGCAACTTAGAAGTTTTGGCTGGAGCTAAGTATCAACTCAATCCCAAAATAGCCACCCATGCAGGTATTGCCACAGAGGCCTACCGTGGCCACGCTTCGCCCGATCTACGGGTCTACCTGGGGATGGTATGGATGATGGGTCCCATCCGCGAACGCGTGATCGTGGCTCCAGAACCCGAGCCCGTTGTTGTTCAGCAGACGACGGTTGTTCAAGAAGAACAGCCCACCGAGGTGATCGTGCTTTCGTCTATTAATTTCCATAACAAGTTAGATGAAATGACGGCCGCTTCTCGCCGGGATTTTCAGCCCACCATCGAAAAAATTAAAAACAACACGCAAACCCTGCGTAAGATTATTGTTGAGGGCCACACCGATTCGCGCGGTACAGATGCGTACAATCTAGGTCTCAGCCAACGACGGGCCAATTCAGTGGCTCGCGTGTTAAAAAGCGCATTGGGAGAACAGGTGCAAATTGAAGGCGTTGGCAAAGGGGAATCTCGCCCCGTGGATCGCAACGATTCCGACAAAGGTCGTGCGGCCAATCGTCGTGTCGAACTCAAAATTTATCGCAACACTCCTTAGTTCCCCGGTCAGAATGCCGACAAGACGCTATGGGTTCCATCGTTAAGCTGTCGGCCTTATTTTTAGTCGCAATCCTGGGAAGCGTTTTTTTACTCTCCTCCCGTGCGCAGCTCACTCAACCAAAGTCCTCGCGCCAGGTTTTGGGAGCCATTCAAATAAGCTACGATAATGAAACTTATAAAGTCGTAAAGCTGAGCATGGGCAACGATGTGCTCATCGAAATTTACAGCACCAAAGATGGCGTCCTCACTCTGCACTCGCACTTCGAACTGCCAAATCAGCAGGATCTTCATTACGATTTTAGAACTGGTGTAGGTAACCTGTTCGCCACCGACATGGACTCTGACTCAGAAAATGAAATCATCGTGCCGGTGATGGGCCGGGGTTTAGAAACTGAACTTAAAATCATTAAGCACGACAAAGAAAATAAAAAATTCTATCTACTTTGATTTACGTGTGGGCTTCAATACCGCCGGAGCCTTGATGCTCGGCGCTTCCACGCTTCCAAGACTCTCTTCCACATCTGTGACCGTTCTCTTGCTCAAATCTCTCCACGACTTTCCAGCGCGCGCCTTGGGATCTATTTGATAGGACGTCACTGCCGACGAATGATCTTTGTAGTTTTTCGAAAATACATGCGTTCCATCATTTTTGCTCACAAAATAAAGATATTCTGTGCTAGCTGGTTGAACGGCGGCACTCAGCGCTTCGAGTCCGGGGTTAGAAATGGGTCCCGGCGGAAGACCACTCCGTTTATAAGTATTGTAGGGATGATCGGCCAACAAATCACTCTTAGTGATATTTGATTGATATGACCCTGTTTTAAGGAGTCGTGCATACATGACAGTAGGATCCGTTTGTAGCCGCATTTTCTTTTGCAATCGGTTGTGAAAAACCGACGAAATTTGTGGTCGCTCGAAACCTGCACCGGTTTCTTTTTCGATGATCGAAGCCAAAGTCACAATTTGATGGCGCGTCCAACCGGTACGTGTGGCGATTTTTTTAAATTTGTCTAAAAACCGAAGAACCAAGCGGCGAGCGATGGTGCGACAGCCGTCGACTTTTGTAAAAAAATAAGTGTCTGGAAAAAGATATCCTTCCAGCGAACTCAGCTCCTCTGAAAAAATTGTTTTGATAAATTTTTTGCTCGTCGCAAGTTTAACAAATTCCTCTTTTTTACAAAGCGAAAGTTCTTCAAGTTTCGCGCCGATCTCGAACAAATTGGTTCCTTCGGGCACGATCAATCGATGTCCCAACGATTTTCCGCTGCGTAAAATTTCGAAAAGTCCGTTCAAAGTTGTTCCTACGGCAACCCCGTATTCACCCGATTTCATCTTTTTGTCATGACCAAAAATCCGCGCCCACATAACAAAAACTTCAACGGAGCCGATCATTTCCTTGTCGTAAAGTTGCTGGGCCACCTCGCGCAAAGTATCGTTGTCGGTCACTGTGATAATCCGATACGCCGTGTGCGGCAAGGCCTTGCTGTAGTAATCCTGAGTTTGCCAGGCAACAAACGCACTCACTACGAGTGCAATAACTAAAATCCATTTTAGAAATCTCATCGGCCTCCAGAGCTGTAATTCATCCCCGGTAAAATGTTTTTAGCATCAAAGGGGGTCTCATCCTCTAAGCATGCCACAGGTACCGTGCAGTAATAAACTGCAAACGTGGACGTTGGTCGGTCGTTTCCTGATTTATCTCTGCCGCCAAAGGGTAATTTTGAACTCGCCCCATTGGTGGTTCGGTTCCAATTCACCAATCCAGACCGCGCCTTTTGCACAACATACTCGTAGGTTTTTTTATTTTTTGAAAAAATAGATGTGACTAAACCAAAGCCCGTTGAATTGTTAATTTGCACAGCCTCTTCCAAATCACTCGCGGTGTAGACCGCCACGTTGGGTCCGAAGATTTCGTTTTTTTGGTACACCGAGTTTTTGTTAACCTCTTTTATTTTATAAATACTCGGAGTGACGTAATAGCCTCTTTTCGGAAGCTCAAGCTGCTTGCCGCGCATGATCTTTTCGCTGCCTTCGCGCACGGCGATTTCTTGAAAGCGCAAATACGTATCCAAGGATTTTGCATTGATCAAGGGACCCATAAAGGGATTGTCTTTCCAATAGCCGATCTCCAATTTTTTTGCTGCCTGATAAAATTTTTCTAAAAATTCTCCCGTGATCGAATCGTGCAATATCAAACGACTGGTGCACGAGCAGCGCTGGCCGGCCGAGGCAAAAGAGCCAATCAGAGATTCGTAAATCGCCTTCTCCATATCGGCATCATTCCAAACGATGGTGGCGTTTTTGCCGCCCATTTCGAGGGCGTGGATCTTCCAATAGTGGTTCATCGTGCCTTGTTTAATTTTAAGTCCGGTTTCGTAGGATCCCGTAAACAAAATTCCATCCACGAGGTCGTGCTCTACCAATCGTCGGCCGGTGTCGCCCACACCCTGAACCAAATTAAATACGCCGGCAGGGAATCCCGCTTTGTGAATGCATTCCGCATAAACTTGTCCCGTGGCCGGTGTAAACTCCGACGGTTTAAACACCACCGTGTTGCCCGTCACCAGGGCTGGCACGATGTGACCATTGGGTAGATGACCCGGAAAGTTAAATGGCCCCACCACAGACATCACACCGCGTGGTTTGTAGATCACCTTTCCGCGAACTCCTGGGAGCGCGTTTTCGACGACTGTTTCTTCGATCAGGCGCATGGCTTGCTCGATCGTGATTGGAATTTTATTAATCATCGCTGCGACTTCGGTCAAACTTTCCCACTGCGGCTTTCCGGTTTCGCGAGAGATCACTTCGGAAATTTTTTGTTTGTTTTCTTCAAAAACGTTTTGCAGTTTTTTGAGATAATCAATTCTTGTCGCGAGCGAGAGTTGCGACCACTCGGCAAAGGCTTTGCTTGCCGCTTCGCAGGCGCGATCGACATTGGAGTAAGCATAGGGAACATTGACCACCGACTCGGAAAGATCGGCGGGGCTTTTTAACTCGATCACGCCATCTTCGCTCTCAACCTTGATAAACTGCCCCTGAATGTAATCGCCCAAATATGGAATGCTTACAGCCATGATTTCTCCTACAGCAACGAGCAAAAAACGTTTTTGCCCAAAAATTGTTTTAAATATGCATTACCCACAAGATTTACTGAAACCGTGTCTTTTTCTACAGAAACAATCGTCTGCGCACAGAAAAATTCGCCATCCTCAACGTAACCAAGGAGCGCTTCCTGCATCAGCTTTTTGTTCCCCTCAACCGCTTTGACGAGCTTTCCTTTTTTAATTACGGAGACCTCTTTGAGCTTACAACCAAAGTGGGGGCCTCCATCAAACGGATCCACTTCGTTTTTGTAAGTAAAACCCATTTTTTCCAAAAGATGTCTGGCCCCGCGAGTTTCTTCGGCCACCTCGCCAATCACAAGCCTTGCGCTGGAGTCCAACAGGCAAAGGTAAATATCGTCTTCGGGAAAAAGCGTCTTTATAAAACCCTTGTGCTGCTGACTCACTCGATCGGCTTCCTGATAGTTCATGCCAGTAAATCGTCTGCCCAGAGCCTCCCAAAATTCGCTTCGACCTTCTTCGGTTAACGGCGGACTGAGTTCGCACAGGATATTTTCCTCAAACGAGGTTGGCGTTAATCCCATGTAAACAAAACGGCTCAGGCTTAACAGGCGCCCTAGTTTTATTGGCTGCCGGCGATAGCTACGATCTAAAAGCAGGCCGCCGATCTCCGTGGGACCGCTGATGTCTTCGCCTAGGCTTAAAACGCTGTGAATAAAACCCACGCCCAAATTGGGACTCTGTTTTTTTCGCTCGAAAATTTTAAAATAATAATGCGGAAATTTTTCAGTGCCGTGTTTGGCGAGGATGAGACAGGTTCCGATCACACGCTTTTCTTCAATATCTTCCAGGGCAAACAAATACTCCGCTTGTTCCTTGTCTAACTCGCCGGCAAAGCTTTGCAGGCTGCGTTTAATTTTTTGTTTTAAGACTTTAGCGTCCGCTGGCAGGTTCAGTAGTGTGAATTGTTTTGCCAGCGCCATTAAGTCTTCAAAATCACCTTCGCGAATACTTCTTACGATAAAACTCATAAACACACCTTTTCAATCATACTTAAATAAAAATCTTCCGCCGTTTGTAAATCTTTAATCAACACATGCTCTTCGGGAGTATGCGTATTGTATTGCCTGTGCCCGGGCCCAAAAACAATGCAGTCAAAGCCAAAACGGCTGAGGACGTTGGCTTCGTTGGTCACCGGCTGGGTCCTCATTTCGGCGGCGACTCCAAGCTTGCAAATCTTTTGCATGCAGTCCTGAGCAAACGGACTCTGCGGATTAGTACTAAATGGTTTTTTAACATCAAGAATGCGAAATACGGCTCCAACACGCTTGCAGGTGTCCGCTATAAACCCCATCCACTGCGCGTATACGGCTTCGGGAACATCGGCGGTCCATCGGACAGCGCCTGTGAGTCGCACATGATCGTGAGCCGTGCGAATACTGCCTACATTTAATGTAGAAAACGGCGGATCAAAGTCGCCGCTGATAAATTTTTTAAAATCGGTTTCGAGAGAAGTGATCGCTCCGTAAATTTCGCGCAATTGTTTTCCCAGGGCGTCTGCTTTTTGGGCTGTTAAATCAAATTCCAAAGCCGCTTGTGTGGGAATGGTGTTAAAGCTCACACCGCCGTCAACGTTGAGCACCTGAATTGATTCGGGAAGTTTAATCAAGTAATCGAGCATTTTGACGATGGCGTTTTCGCCGGTTTCGGGAGATGCCGAATGGGCCGCCTTGCCTTGAAATATTTTGCTCTGGGTGGACGCCGTGAGTTCGTCCCCCGCCCACTCGTTTTCATTTTTGCTAGCAAATGGAATGATAATTTCGAGGCGTGCAATTCCTTTTCCAGCATAAATGATCTGCAAATCCGTGGGCTCGCCAATCAGCGCGGGCGTCGGTAAAACCCGGCGCTCGCGAACAGCCTTAATGGCCCCACGCATATGCTCTTCTTCTCCGAAGGTCCCCAAAAGAACTGCCGAGCCCGAAAGAGTTTTCCAATGAGCTCTCTTCATCGCAAATAGCTTGCAAAGAAAGTCCAACTTAACATCGGCCGCCCCAAGGCCGTAAATTTTATCGCCACGAATGGACGCCTGGAACGGATTAAAGCCGGTTTTGTTCCACAGCGCAAACGAGCCGGGGTCCACGGTGTCTAAGTGGGTTTGTAACAAAAGTTTTTGCGGATTTTGGTTGGGATGAATAAATAAATTTGCCTGCGATACGCCACTGGAAACGTCTTCTGACACCTGCACAGAAAACCCTAAGCTCTCGGCCAGGCCTTGCAAAAAGCGAACAGCTTCGATGTTCCCCTGTTCTGGGGACGTATCAATGGCTATTAATTTTTGCGCCGCAGATAAAAAGTCCACACGCTCTCCGTCTTTAAGCTTTCGCGATTTCCAAAATTGAGTGCTCGATAATTTTTACCGCCTTTTCGATATCTTTATCCTGCATAATGGCTGGCACTAAAAATCGTAAACGCAACGGCTTCTTGCCGCACGTGTAGCACATCAAGCCATTTTTAAATAAAACTTTAATCAATTGGTTTACTTTGTCTTTGTCACCCGAAAACGGCGTTACCGCGATCATAAGCCCCAACCCATCCGGATCCTCAAGCAATCCGCGACACGCGTCATCCATACTTTTTTTAAACTCTTGAATAAATTTTTGATGGATTTTTTGCACTTTTCCGTGTGGGCCAAAATAACCCTCACTCATTTCATCAAGGATCGCAATTCCTGCGGACAGCGCCGACGTGGCTCCTGCAAAAGTACCGGCAATCAATCCCGGCTTGGGATTGTACTCTTCGGTATAAAGAGTTGCGGCCACCTGCACGGTTTTTGCAATTGTAGCAATATCGACGTACTCACCAAAGCCCATGGTTTGAAATGCAAAGGCCTCGCCGGTTCTTAAAAAAGTTTGCACTTCGTCGGCCCAAATGGCGATTTTATTTTTTCTGCACTCTTCAAAAAGCGGAATAAAAAAGTCAAGCGGCGCCGAGCGATAACCGCCTTCGCCAAGCATGGGTTCAAAACAAAACACGGCAATTTGATTTGGAAATTTTGTGATGTGCTCGCGAAGAGCGCTGAGGGCAATTTCGCTGCTGCGCGGGTTTGTTTTGTCGTAAAAGGGAATTCGCAAGACTTCGTTGTACGCTGGCAAACCCTGTTTGTAGTCAGGATTGTCGGTGATTTCGGCCATCATTGTGGAGCGACCGGAGAATGCATTTTCCATGGAAATCACATATTTTGCTGGCGAATTTTTTTGTCGCGCCATTTTAAGAGCGTTTTCGTTGGCCATGGTTCCGCAAGTCGAAAGCCAAACATGTTTTAAGCGACTGTTTTTAGCAAGACCCACAAGTTTACGACTGATCTCTACATACTCTTCGCCCGGCTGAAGATGACCTTGGTTGACGGTGTCCTGAAGAGCGCCATGAACACCGGCAGCAAGAACGCGCGGATGGGAATGCCCTAAAAGATGCACACCAATTCCGTTAATTAAATCTAACTTTACGCTTCCATCCTGGCATTGCACGTAGGGTCCGTTGCCAAGACCGCTGCCAATATACGACCAGTAAAGTGGGCGCCCCCGATATTTACCAATTTCGTCGAGAAGTTTTTTGTACTCTTCAGTGAGATCTTCCTGCGGCTCACGCACGTCGTTGATGGCTTCGGTTTCTTTCATCACCTTTTGGACCAATTTTTGGACTTCGGCTTCAAGATTAATTTGGTTTTTCATTTTATGTAGCACTTGCGCTCCCTCGATGGCTCAATTAAAATCATTGTCTATGTTACCACTTTGCCTATTAGTATCACTGACATTTTGGGTCTCGTCAGCATTTCCCGACGCTTCGACAGACACTGTTTTCACCCAAGCTCTCGAGAGTTTCAAGCAAACTGATCTTACGAAAAGTCGTGAAGGTTTTCTGCAGCTTTTACAAAAATCTCCGAACGACCCTGTATTGCTTTACAACCTGGGTCTAGTGGAATTTTCCGACCAACATCCAGGACGGGCCATGGCTTACTGGCGCAAAGCGCTATTTTTGCAGCCTGGGTTTTCTCCTGCCGTCACCGGCATAAGTCAGCTTGAAAAGCAAAAAAACCCGGCGATCATTCCCGCGCAGTGGTGGCAAAAAGGACCACGCTATGTGTCTTTATACTGGCTCCTAGGAATTTTGCTTCTTTTCATCACGCTCAGTGTGGTTTTTAGTGTCAGAAGAAAACGCGCCCTCAAACTTAAAATCCCCGAACCTCCTCTATGGCCGGTGCCCATTTGTATAACGACCTCTGCCTTCTTGGCAGGCTTTGTCGCTCTCCACATTGGCCTTGCTCACTGGCACACCATGGCCACAGTGATGGAGCCTGTCGCCATCCATTCCTCACCAAACGCGAACTCGCCAGCTTTGTTTGATTTTAAAGAAGGCGATGACGTCGTCGTGCATCGGCAAAACGGCGAATGGTTGCAAATTCAGAGAGGTTCCACTGCAATTGGGTGGGTACAGAAGAACGCAATCTTTATTCATTCCGGTTCCCCGCTTGCGGCAACGGCTGCCAGCCTTTGACTTTCCGCTTCAGCCTTTCTAAACTGCCTACATGAAATGCTTTCGTATTTTAACGGTTCTTTTTAGCGCTTTGTTACTCATCTCCTGCGTCACAGAGCCCAAAGTAAATCTCAACACCCCCGAGGGTCTTTTTAAGCTCGGCGATTTTTACCAAAAACAAGAGCGTTACGAAGAAGCCATCAATCAGTACAAAACCCTTTCGAACAAACACCCTTACAGCAAATTAGCCATCGAGGCCGAGCTGCGAGTGGCTGATTGTCATTTTAAAAAAGAAGACTACCTCGAAGCTTATAATGCCTACAAAATATTTAAGGAGCTGCATCCAAAACATCCAATGATGGATTATGTCACCTACAATGCGGCCGAGAGTTTGCGCGAAGATCTTCCGTCCACCGTGGATCGCGATCTCACAACGGCGTCGCAGGCGATTAACTACTACGAAGAAATCACCGCCCTTTATCCGCAATCGAAACATGCGGCTGATGCCAAAGAAAAACGCTTCAAGCTCATTCAAATGCTTGCTGACAAAGAACTCTACATTGCCAATTTTTATTTTAAGCAGGAAAAATATTTAGGTGCTCTGACTCGCTACGAACTCTTCTTGCAATCTTTTCCTCTCAACCAAAAAGTTCCCTATGGACTCTTGCGGGCAGCGCTTTCGGCTAAATACGCAAAACTTCCCGATCGTGCCGCAGCCCATGTTCAGAAATTGATTTCGGAACACCCACAGTCTTCAGAAGCGTCGACGGCGAAAAAGGAGTTCTCCGGTGTTTCAGGATGATCTTAAAATACTTCTAGATACTGCCAAAGACCACTTCAATAAGGGCCATTACAAATTGGCCGAGCCGCTGCTAATGCAGCTGCACAGCGAGCCCAATCAAAAACCAGATGTTCCCTACATGCTGGCTTCCATCGCCTTTGATAAAGGGCAATTAAAGCGCGCCATTCAATTGTTTAAACACTCACTGGAGATCGATCCCGAATTTACGGATTCTAGTGTTGGCCTCTCCATCATTCTCAATGATCTCGGTCGCTACGATGAGGCTAAAAAAGTTTTCGAGGACGCTTACTCCATCATGAAGCAAAAGCAAAAACTCGGAAAAGATGCGTTTTTACTTCAAAAGCTCGCGCAAAAGCACACAGAGCTTGGCGACTTGTACGCTGCCAACAACCTTTTGAGTGATGCTGTCCTTGAGTACCAAAAGGCCTTGAAGCATCAGCCACAAAGTGAAGAGCTGCAAAATAAAATCGATAAGTTCCTTTCTCTTTCATCAATTAACGATACGGGGTTATATGCAACAACTTAAAGAAAATATGACGCCTTTTATTTCGCAAAAGAAAATCGCCGAGCTTGTGCATCGCCTCGCCAAAGAAATCGAAATCGACTACCACGGACGCGAAGTCATTTTTATTTGTCCTCTGAAAGGTTCTGTATTTTTTGTTGCCGATTTGATGCGCCAAATTTCGCTCCAACAAAAAGTTGATTTCGTTTATTTGACGTCCTCTGAAAAAGGCGGATCGTTAAAAATTATCAAGGATATCAGCACCAATGTTCAGGGCAAAAACGTAATCATCGTCGAAGAGATCATCGATAATGGACGAACTCTTAATTTTCTGAAAAGCCGCTTGATGGCCTCGAATCCTGCATCGCTTAAAATTCTCACACTCCTCGACAAGCCCGCTCGTCGCGAAATTCCTTTAAAACCAGACTACATTGGAATGACAATCGATGATCGCTACGTGGTGGGTTACGGAATGGACTCAGATGAACTCGGACGAAACTACACGGACATTTACTCGTACAAAATGTGAATAAGACCCTTAATGTTATCTCATTCAAAATCGGTTGGGCTGTTTGTCTCTGGGCGGCCTCACAAAATTATTCGTGGTTGATTCCATGGCTTTGTGGCGTTGGGCTTGTAGCCATTAACGTTTCTGTGCAAAAAAAGCGTCGTCTGGCGCTGGCCAAGGTTTTCACCGTTGTTGTCTTTGGCTTTCTTTTTGAGCTGCTCAACCAACACCTGGGTTTTTACGAATTTCCAAACCATAACTCTTTTTTTCCACCGTTATGGCTGCTTTCGTTTTGGCCCGTGTTCTCGTTATTATTTATCGAATTTATCGATGGTTACGCCAACAAACCCCTGTGGTTTCATTTGTTGATCGGCGTCTCAGGAGCCGTTGGATATTTTTTTGGAGAATACGCGGGGCTTATTATTTTTGAACGCCCACTCGAAATCTATTTAACGCTGTTTTGTCTCGTGTGGGCTTTTCAATACTTTTTTATTGTAAAAGTTGTTCAGATCGTTCGGCGTCGACCCATTCTGTTGTTGGACTGACAATGTGCCCAACCATATCGTAGTCGTGGCTCGCCGTGATTTTTACGTTCACGATGTCCCCGACTTTTGCGTCGCCTTCATTGATCAAAACCACGCCGTCAATTCCTGGGGCCTGTTGCGAAGTGCGTCCCTGAAGTAAGAGCTCAGATTCTTCACTCAGCCCGTCGATAATAACTGGCAGCGTTTTGCCCACGAAGCGCTTGTGAATTTTTTTGCTCATCTTCTGCTGCAACTTCATAAGGCGATGAAATCTTTCTTCTTTAACATCTTCGTCGATTTGATCTTCCATTTTACCGCCCGCAGTTCCATCTTGCGGAGAGTATTTAAAACACCCCACGCGATCAAACTTTTGCTCTTCGACAAACGACATCAACTCGGCAAATTCCTCTTCGCCCTCACCCGGGAAACCTACGATAAACTGCGTGCGGATCACGGCTTCTGGCATTAAACGACGAATATTGTTCAACGTTTTTTCGATTTCAACACGAGTCATTTTACGATTCATGACCTTCAACATTTTGTTATTAATGTGCTGTAGAGGCATATCAAAGTATTTAACTAAATTTTTTCGCTCGCGCATTAACATGAGCACGTCTTCATCAAGTCCATCTGGATACAGATATAGCAATCGAATCCAGTCCAAACCCTTCACGTCCGACAGCGCCTTTAGAAGTTCAAACGGAGAATCTTTAATTTCTGGATTCTGCCTACGAAGATCCCAGCCATAATCTGTAAAATCGTGGGAAATAATATTCACTTCGCGCACGCCACCGGCAACTAGCAATTTAGCTTCGTTGATAATTGCATCCACTCGACGCGACTGAAGATTTCCGCGAATTTTTGGAATGGCGCAAAAGGCACATCTCTTTAAGCAGCCCTCTGAAATTTTAATGTAAGCGCGGTAAAACGGCTCCGAGTTCACACGCGGCGTGCTCTCTTCTTGGAGGTAGGTTGGCAGATGAAAGTATTCTTTTTGCGCCAAACCGTCTTCTTTAGCTTTTAAAATTTGCGAAATTTTTTGAAACTCTCCAGAACCTACAAAAATATCCACTTCGGGAAGTTCTTTCACCAGCTCCTCTTTGTATCTTTGCGGCAGGCAGCCGGTAACAACTAGGTTTTTTAATTTTCCCGTTTCTTTGTATTCAGAAGCATCTAAAATTTTCTGAATGGACTCTTGTTTAGACTCATCGATAAAGCTGCAAGTGTTCACGATGATCGTTTCCGCTTCGCTCTCGTTTTGCGTGATTTCGTAGCCATCTTTAAAAAGCGAACCCAACATCATCTCGCTATCAACAAGATTTTTTGGACAACCGAGACTAATCATGTGTACTGTTTTTTTCATGGGTTCCTAGAACTCGCTCACTTGAGCGTCTTTGGGGGGTGCATAGGTAAATACAGAGTCCTTGATGGGCTTATCAAATTCAACATTCGTAAACTGATAGACGGTTTCGTTTTCCATGGCATCCCAATATTTAAACTGGGCAATCACCTGTTTCGTTTTATCCACCAACACTTGGGCCTTTTGAATTTCCTGCATTGATTTTTCAGGTTTTAAAAAATAAACAACCATATCGTCTTGCTCCACAGATTTGTCCACTTGGAAAAAACGAAACACGCCACCGTCGGTGAGGATTTGTAAAAGCAAATGCGATTTCGCCTTTTTGTTGGCGAGTTTTGTTTTCGCCACTTGCGTCTTCGAATTTTTTGCATCTTTGACCGGTGGGCTCACGAGCCATAGATTTTTGCCGTCCACAACCACCAGAGACTGCTCCTTGCTCGTCTCCTTACCCGTCTCTTTATCCGACTCCGAAGACGTGAGCTCCATACGAAGTTTGCCCTTTTTCATTTGCAGAGTTCCCTCGGAAGATTTTGTCTGTTCGAGAGCACTTAATTTGTCGGTTTTATTCACCGCCATGGTCACGGTTTTAGCGACGATGTACTTTGCATCCACTTTTTTTAGGAGTTCCACTTGATCCGCACGTTGGGTTGCAGAACCCGCCAAAGAAAGCCAAAAAAGACAAACCGCAAAAACCCAATGTTTCATACCTATCACTTAGCAAATTCTTCAAAAAATCTCAATTTTTACAATCCGAAATGAAAAACTTTTAAGCTGAACGGTTCAATGCTTTGGGGCCACCTGAGTTCTCTCCCGATAGACAAGAGCAACTGCCTGAAACCCCTGAGGTTTCCCCAGAGCAGCCCAGACAGCTTTGGCCGTGGAGCCAGTCGTAATGACGTCATCGTAAAACCACACGTTGTCGCCCTGGCGAACACGGAGGGCAGCCGCGATTCTCTGCGCTTCTCCGCGCTCTCTTCGCCCTTTTGACTTGTAGTGAATGCGCGGCTCCATCTGGAGTGCAAAGGCTTCCGCCCCCAAATGTTTTGCCAACACCTGCGCACCCTCCGAAGCATGATCACAGGGTCTATTTTTAGGAATGACATAAACAATTTGGGTGGGCGGAGGTCCCAAAGAATAAGTGAGATAACGACGAAAGATTCTTTCCCGCGCTTGCGCTAACCCCGTAAATTTTTGTGATCGAACTAAGCATTCAATGGATTTTGAAGATTTGCTCCAGGTCCACATCGCAGATACTGGAAATTCAGGCGTTACAAAAAAGCCCCTGCGAAACTGTTCCTGGTGCCACAAAATCTCCCAGCAGGCGTCGCAAAGTAGATCTCTGTGCCCCCAGCCACTCGAACAAAGCGCACAGACTCTGAGCCAACCTTTATAGCTATTCATTTCGCCAGTGTTATCAGCAACTTATATGCCACCCACGGCCTTTTTGTTTTGGCGAAACTGGATTGACTATTTCCGGGAGTCGGAGCATCTTCGGTTCCTTCATGCGAAGAGAAAAAGCCTCTGTTGGCGAATCTACAGTTATTCTCGCGGCTCTTGGTGTTGTGTTTGGAGACATTGGTACCAGTCCCCTCTATGCAATGCGCGAGGCATTTAATCATGCCGACGGCATGACCACCGATGCCGGAAATGTTCTGGGTGTCCTTTCGCTCATGATCTGGTCGCTGATTCTTATTGTTTCGCTTAAATATTTAATGTTTGTTTTGCGCGCCGATAACAAAGGTGAAGGCGGAGTTCTCGCCCTTACAGCGTTGATCTCGTCGTTGCGTCCTGTAGAGAACACAAAAAGAAGCTTGATGCTGATGTTTGGTTTATTTGGGGCCGCACTTTTATTTGGTGATGGCGTCATCACGCCGGCAGTTACAATTCTCGGAGCGGTGGAAGGACTCAACGTTGCAACCCCAATGTTCAAACCTTTTGTTGTTCCAATCACTATTACAATTCTTGTGGTCCTTTTTTGGGCGCAACATTACGGAACGGCAAAAATCGGCGCCGTGTTTGGTCCCATCATTCTCCTGTGGTTTGCCACCATTGGTACTTTGGGAATCTTTGCGATTGTAAAAGCTCCAGTGGTGCTCGAAGCCTTTAATCCCATCTATGCACTGGATTTTTGTGTGCATGGTGGGAGTAAAATTCTCATCGTGCTGGGCGCTGTTTTCCTAACAACCACCGGGGCCGAAGCCATGTATGCAGACATGGGACATTTTGGTGCCTCTGCTATTCGTAAAGCTTGGTACTTTGTCGCCTTTCCCTGTTTGCTCTTAAACTATCTGGGCCAGGGTGCTCTGTTACTCACTTCGCCAGAAGCAAAAGCAAATCCATTCTTCTATCTTGTGCCAAGCTGGGGTCTGTACCCAATGGTAATTCTTTCGACCATGGCTGCCGTGATTGCATCGCAAGCGTTGATTACGGGTGTTTATTCTATTTCTCAGCAGGCCATCCACTTAGGCTATCTTCCTCGCCTTCGCATTGTGCACACTTCAAGTATAACGAAGGGGCAAATCTATATGCCCCATATCAACTGGTTACTGCTAGGAATGACAGTTTGGTTGGTGATCACCTTTCAAACATCTAGTGCGCTTGCGGCCGCATACGGAATTGCCGTGGCGCTAACTATGATCATCACAACAGCTTTGGCTTGCATTGTGGCGCGCAGATTGTGGCGCTGGTCTGCCACCGTTACTTACATCGCCTTTGTTTTGATGATGGCTGTGGATATTGTTTTCCTGTCGTCAAACGTTATCAAAATTCAGCACGGTGGTTGGTTCCCCCTTGCGCTCGCATCCGTCCTCTTTATGATCATGACCACTTGGAAAACTGGTAAAGCTATTCTTTTTGAATATTTAAAATCTCACACCATTCCCTTTGAACAGTTCCTCAAAGACATCCGAACCAAACCACCAGCCCGAGTGCCTGGAACCGCGATTTTTATGACAGCCGAGCCTTCGGGGATTCCGCTGGCACTTTTGCACAATGTGAAACACAACAAAGTTCTCCACGAGCGAAATATTTTTCTATCGATTTTTGTGGAAGAAGTTCCGTTTATACGCAAAAACGCGCATGTTGAAACTACGGAACTCAAAGATGGATTTTATCGAATGTCGGTGCGCTATGGCTTTATGGAAAAACCCGATATCACCGATATTTTTGATGTCACTGGCGAGAGCCAAATCGTTCTTGATCCCGAACAGACGTCGTTTTTTCTGGGCAAAGAAACAATCATTGCCACACACAATCGGGGCATGGCGATCTGGCGCGAAAAACTTTTTTCGTTTATGTCCAAAAATTCCGAAGGCGCCATCGTCTTTTATAACATTCCACGCCAACAAGTTGTGGAACTCGGCGTACAAATCGAACTCTAAAGGCTAAAGGTACGGACACACTTTTTGGGACTTGTTGCGTAAAATTTCGTAAAAGAATTTCTTAAAACTTCCATTTACGAGCTCACGTGCGAACGGGGCGTATCCGTGGGGCGTCATGCAATGACGCCCTACGAAGACGAGCCCGTGTCCGCGAGTGCTGCGAAATAAATGGAAGTTTTAAGAAATTCTTTTACGAAATTTTACGCAACAAGTCCCAAAAAGTGTGTCCGTACCTTTATTCGTTGTGGTAGGGAATGCCCTTGAGGATTGTGAAGGCACGGTAGATTTGTTCTAGCAAAAAGAGCTGGGCCACGTGGTGGTTCATAGTCATTTTTGACAGGCTTATTTTGTCGTTGGCGCGCTTTTTAATGGCTTCGCTAACTCCGTAGGCCCCACCGATAATAAAGGTGCAACGACGGGAGCTAAAATGTTCCTGAAGTTTCGAAAGCTTTTTTGAAAACTCAATGGAGGTCATCGCTTTGCCTTCCACATCGCAAAGTATCACATAATCTTTATCATCGATTTTTTTTAGAATACGCTCGGTTTCGCGCTCGATTTTCTCTTCGACTTTTTCGCGAGCTTCACGGTAGGGCTTGATCGCCACGACTTCAAATTTGATAAAATGATTTAATTTTTTTTCGTAAATTTGTTGAGCAAGCGCGAGCCAGTTCTCTTTGTCATCGGAGACGACGAGAAGCTGCATCTGCGCCACAAACTATTTTCCTGCTTCGGGTTTATCAAGAGATGGGTCTTTTAATTTAAGGTCTTCGGCCATTCTCCAAAGATTTTCGAGATTGTATTCCATGCGCACGTAATCATAAAAAATATGCACAATCAAAGAGCCAAAATCCACAAGGACCCAGCGCCCTTCGTCCATCCCCTCGATGCCCACAGGAGTCAGGCCATATTGATTTTTGACTTCTTTGTAGAGCCACTCACCAAGGGACTGCGTGTGGCGCTTACTTGTTCCCGAAGCGATGATCACATAGTCCGATGGGGCGATCATTTCTTTTAAATGCAGAGCCCGTACATTGATGGCTTTTCTATCAAAAAGGGTATTTGCACAAAACTCAGTAAACAAACGGTAATCGCCAACTTTGGGGCCGATGAGAGGATAGAGATTGTGCTCTTTAATGTACTCTTCCACTCGGATGTCTAAAAATTTATCAACACTGCGATTGGTTTTTAAAAATTTGCGAATCTCTGTGGCGGCAACGTCGATTCCTTTGACGCGTAAGAATTCAACGGTTCTGCCGGTTGTGAGTGCAATAAAAGAGCGGTCAAGAACGTCAACGTAAGGACGAAGTTCCACGGGAAGATCTTCTTTACTAAACGGCAAAATATTTCCTGGGCGGCTTACCACGATAAAGTTGCACATTTCTAAAAGCTTATCGAACTTGTGCCATTTATGAATTTGATAAAATTCATCTAAACCCACAACAAGATGCAACTGTTCGGCTGAGTACTCTTCGAGATATTTCTCCACGGTTTGAATCGTGTAGCTTTTCCCTTTGCGGCGAATTTCTTGATCGTCCACTTCCACATTGTCAAAGTCTTGCAAACCCGCTCGTACCATCTCGGCGCGCTGTTCGGGTGTAGGACCGTCGACAAATTCTTTCAATGGGTTTTGATGGGCCGGAATAACAAACACTTTATCGATTTTTGTTTTTTCGAAAATATTTTGAATACAGTAAGTATGGCCCATATGAAAGGGATCAAACGTACCGCCATAAAGGGCAATTATTTCATTACGCATTGTTTGAGTCCTTTACAAAGACGATCTCTGATAATTTATTTACAAGCTGAGGAAGATTCGTTCTCGTTGCTGCAGAAATCTTAATTATTTGTTTTTCGCCTTTTTTTCCAAATTGAGCCTCTAAATATTCAAGACGATCAGGCGTTGTTGAATCTATTTTATTAAACACAACAACCTGCGGACGTGTTGCAAGGGCGCGATAACCCTCTTGCTCCTGATTCAGGGAGTCGTAGGCCTTGAGTTCTTCGTTGATATCACAAAAATCCTGCCACACATCACGGTCTGAGAAGTCACTCACATCTAATAGGTGAACAAAACATTTTGTTCTTTCGATATGCTTTAAAAACTTATGTCCCAACCCCTGTCCGAGATGGGCCCCTTTAATAAGGCCTGGAATATCGGCGATAATAAAGTTTTTATCATCAGAAATGGATACAATAGAGACAACCCCAAGTTGTGGGTTGAGTGTTGTAAAAGGATAGTCCGCGATAACAGGCTTGGCTGCCGTCACCGAAGAAACGAGCGTTGATTTTCCTGCGTTTGGAAATCCAATGATTCCCACATCTGCGATGGTTTTAATTTCGATCATCACATCGACAAGTTGTGCGGGTTCGCCGGGCTGTGCATAGGTGGGAGCTTGATTTACGCTGGTTTTAAAAAAGGTGTTCCCTTTTCCGCCGCGACCACCAGTTAAAAACTGATAATCCCCCGCTTTTTCGATATCCAAAAGAATTTGTCCTTCGAGATCTTTGACCACGGTTCCAACAGGAACTTCGACGATGAGATCTTTACCATCGGGTCCACTCATTTTTTGGAAATCACCTGGGTGTCCGTCTTCGGCCTGGAGCTTTCGCTTCCCCGTGTACGAGTACAAGCTACTTACGTTGAGCGTCGCACGAAAAACAACGTGTCCACCGCGACCACCGTCTCCACCGTCGGGTCCACCGCGAGGAACAAGCGCTTCACGGCGAAAACTGACTTTGCCAGCTCCGCCTTTACCTGATTGCAATTGAATTCTAATTTGATCTACGAACTTCATGGGGACTCGCTACGAGCGATAAGATTGTGCGAGAGAGACCCTCTCGCAACATTCAAACTCAGATTACGCCGATTTAGCTTCGGAATAAACGCTCACTTTAAATTTTTGTTTTGTGATGCGCTCAAACTTAACTTGGCCTAAAATTACAGAATAAATAGTATGGTCACGTCCAATGCGAACGTTATTCCCTACGTAAAACTCTGTGCCACGCTGGCGAACTATAATAGTTCCCGGAGTTACAGTTTCGCCACCAAATCTTTTAACACCTAGTCTCTTACTTTGACTGTCGCGGCCGTTCTTTGTACTACCCGCGGCTTTCTTCGATGCCATACTTCACCTCTGTTATTTATTGATTATTTAGTTTTCCATTTATTTTTTTTTAGCGACTTTCTTTTTCGTCGCACCCGTAGTTTTCTTTTTAGTTGTGGTTTTTTTCGCTTTAGAAGCCGTGGCTTTCTTTTTAGGAGCTGCCGCTGCTTTTTTAGCTTTTACCGCTTTTTTATCACCTGATTTTGCCGCAGCCATTTTAGCTGCTTTTTTTGCTGGATCTTTTACTGGAGCTGACATTTCTGTCACAACTTTTTCACCAGTGGGACCAACAATGGATTTAACAAACAACTCTGTGTAAGGTTGTCTGTGGCCCGTAAGACGTCGGTAACCCTGACGACGACGGCGTTTAAAAATAATAATTTTTGGATTTTTGCTTTG
>JAYUKO010000038.1:0-5730 GCA_043764415.1 Bdellovibrionales bacterium
ATTAATCATATTATTAGTATCAGTTCTTGTTTTGAATTTTGCGAACGCCGGGGAATACACAGCGTCGGCTGCTTCTGGTTACAAGTGCAAAAGCACCACCAACGGTGCTTGCGCGGTTTCTATGTCGCACGGTCAGTGCGGTCCTGCTTGGGATAAAGACGATGGCGGTATGTACGCTTGCCAATTGTGGACTGGCGAAACCAAAGCCAAGAAAATCAACAAAAGCAAATACACGTGTAAGGACACAGGGAACGGTGCTTGCGCAGTGAACACGACAACGGGTCAGTGTGGACCTGCTTGGGACGACGAAGATGGTGGAATGTACCAATGTCAAAAGTGGACAGGTGAAGTCAGCGCCAAGAAAATTAACAAGGGCAACTACACTTGTAAAAAGACCACGAATGGCTATTGCGCACAAAACCTTTCAACAGGTCAGTGCACTCATGAGTGGAAAGATAAAGACGGCGATGCAAAGTTTCAGTGTAACAACTGGCTTAAGAAGTAGTTTTTAAAATACGGTGCCCTCTTTCGGGAGGGCGCTTGTTATCTAGGGGTTGGGAAGAATGCAAGAACGTTTGTTGGAAAATATTCAAGACCATCACGCCAGTGATGTGCTGAGAGCCCTACAGGGAGTTCTCCAACAGTATCTGGATGAAAAGCCAACTCGCAGTGTAAATGGTCTCAGCCGACGCTGTGTTGTGAGTGAGCCCACTTTGCGTCGAATCCTGCGCGGTCAAATTAAAACCATGCCCACAGCCACTACGGTTCTTGATATTTTAACCACTGTCTGCAAAGAAAAAAACCTACGCAAGTTAGCTCAACTATACCCCGGGCCCATCGCTGATTATTTAAATTCAAATTTACCGCAGTCCGAAGATATTAATACTGAATACAATCAAGAGCTCAATCGAGAGCTAGGTGATTCCACGCAGTATGTGATTTATAAATTGGCTTCGAACTCCAGCGGGTTGAAAAAGGAAAAGCTCCAGCAACTGTTTGGGATGCACGGCTGTGTAAAAGCCGATCACCTTGTTAAAAAAGGTTATTTGTCCTTAACCGATGAAACTTACTTTTCCCAGGTCAAAAACTTTACGCTCAATCACAATACGTTTACCCAGAATTTTAAAATCATCGCCGACTTTATAAAAACTCAAAGCCCCATGGACTCTGCGCACTTGCATTCTCTTTTGGTCAGCTATTCGGAGTCGGTATCCATAGAAGCTTATAAAGAGATCATCGGTATTCAAAAGCGGGCGCTGCGAAAGATTCGCGACGTGATGTCGGCTGATTCGTCGCAAGGCGTGATACCGCTGTTTTTGTTGCTGGCCATAGACACTTTGGATGCGCGATCTGTGCACGAGTTTGAAGAGCCAAAGTAAGGGATTCTTTCGTCTTTTTTTTAGCCAAAAAGTCCAGGTCGTGTGTCAGCTTGAGACAGTTACCGATATTTTTGGTTGTTTTAAAGAGCTTGGCTTGAGTCTAGCCCAATAAAGCCGATAAAAGTCTTGTATGAAAAAGCTTCTAATATTCGCACTCATAGGCCTTAATTTACTCGCTACCATCGGCGGGTCCGTTATGATTTACGTAACGATGAAAGAACCTCTCGTTCAGAAGCCGGCAAAGTCTGAAATGAGCACCGAAGAGTATTTGGTGCATAATAAGATCTTTGACGACAAGCCAATTATCTATACATTAGACCCTTTTACGGTGAATCTTTCGAACGAAGAGGAAGATAAAAAAGTTTTAGTCGAAGTAAACATCGAGCTGAATGATGAGAGCAGCTTTTTAGAAGTGAAGAGCAGTTCGGCCGTGGTGAGAGATGCTGTTGTCACAATTTTATCTAAACACGAGCATGCTGACATTGCCACGGTTCAGGGAAAGCTTTCCCTCAAAGACGAAATCGCCACGGCCATCAATCAAAATTTAAAAAACAGCATGATTCGCGGTGTGTACTTTACAAAATTCTTTGTTGAATAAGTACCCAAGCTGACTATCTATCAAAGGCTTCTCGAGATATTTCCACCACAACTGGTAAGTGATCCGAATTTTGCTTGTAGCGCAGCTCCCGGCTCAACGCAAAAGGGAGAGCGTACCCATCCGCACTTTTGTAGCGATAGACAGAAGCGGAAATAACCGACTCAGGTGGTATGCCCAATAATCGAATATCATCGAGTTGATCCATGGATGTTCGCTCTTGAGGGGTACCGTCGATGGCATCCACGTAGTCCTGGTGAAAGGTGTGAGTTACGCGCGCAGCGCGGGGAATCGTATTTTGAGCTACGTCAAAGGCGCTGGCTAAGGTTTGTCGAATGGCCTGAAATTCGGGTGCAAACATCACGCTGGTGTTAAAATCTCCAGCCAAAACCACTGGAACATCGGCACCAAATGTTTCGCGGAATTCGGCTATGATATTGAGGGCGCCCTCAAACTGCGCCGTTCGCAAACGAGTGGATTCAAAATCTCCAGGACGGCCGCGCATGGAAATCGCATGCATCCCAAAGATCATCAAAAATGGTTTTGGGTCGTTGTCTTTACGTAAAAGTAAAACCGGTAAATCCCGCGAAAACAGGGGAGTCTTTCGTCGCGTGACGGGGTCTTTCCACTGGCGATCCTTATGCGAGATAATTTCGCCCTTAATGGGCAGATCCGACTTGATCATAAACCCAATATCAATTCCCCGCATATCATTGCCCTCGACAAGAAAACTTTTGTAAGGGGAGGCGACTTCGGATGAAAGCGTCTTGAGCGCCGCTAAACTTTCCACCTCGGTCAGCACAGCGATATCGGGACGGACGTCGTTTATAGTATTTCGTAGTTGCTGAACCTGTTCGTCGGGTTTTGGTGTTGCTGGTTTTTCGTAGATGGGTACAAAGTCTGTGGCCGAGATTCGCCGAAATTTTCCGCGGAGGCCGTAGATGTTCGACACATTGTAAGTCATAAAGACCAATTTATCGATTTGTGACCACGATCGCTGATGGGGGGCTGAACGAAACAGCAACTGACAGCGAGACGCGTCCGCCAAAGTGGGGACAGCTGTGGCTGTTATAAAAATAAACAAAGCCACTGATATCAGCTGTTTAGAGAAAGTCCAATGTGTCATTGAAAACAACAGAACTACAAAGGCGATGTTATCGTCAAGTGAGGATCCCGTGTAGGAAAAGCCTACACAGGTAGCTACTTTTTACGGCGCTTTAGCATGAAGAAAACACCTGCTGCAGCTAAAAGCAAAGCGAGACCGTAGATCCAAACGTTGCCGCCACCTGATGAGGAGCCGGTGTTTGCGGCAGTTTCATCGTTAGCCCAACCGTCGTCCATGTGATCAGGAACGGCGCCAATAAACTCATCACCGGCTTTGCGAAGTGAGCTTCCACCGGCGCCGGCTTGTGCAGTGACCTTGAGGCTGTTGATGGCATCGAAGAAGTTTTTACTGTATTGAGTGTAAAATTCTTTTTTCGCGCTAAAGGTAATGAGCACAGCAATTTTGTTTTTTACTGTCACTAGATAGCGTGAATAAAAATTAGGCAGCAAACTTCCTAGATGCAAGCCATCCACCCAAGGATGATTGCCAATCTGAATGGTATTTAAATGTTGAACCTTGGATTGCGTAGCTACTGTACCGTCGCGATGCTTCGGTGTCTTTGGAGTTTTTAAGTATTGATTGTAGTAAGCAAAGTTATCATTGGGTCCAACCTCTTTTGCCGTGAGTACGATGATGGCCTGGCGAGCTTGCTCCGCATTCGAACTGCGACACACCCACTCGGTTCCGGCTACTTTGCAATCCCAATTGGGGGGGAGCTGAAAGCTGACGTAGGAGTTGGAAAATAGTTTTGCCTGCGCCGAAAATGCAATGGCCGAAACAAAAACAAAAAAAGCGTATTTGGTCATATGGTCTCCAAGTAATTTATCTTAACCTTAGAGACCTGAGTGTGGAAATTAAAGCAGCTAGTGAGCTAGCTTAAAGTCTAGGGCCGCCTGCGTAGCTTGAAGCGCATTGATGCCTTTTCCATTGGCTGTTTTGTTTTTTAGCGACGCAAGTTCATCGCCGGTCGCAATGAGGATGGCTTTAATATCCTGAGGAGTTAAATCAGATCGCACACTCAGCATCAATGCCGCCACTCCCGAAACCAAAGGTGCCGCCATCGAAGTGCCAGCTTGTGCAACAAACGCCACTCCCAGCGGATTTTCTTTGGCAACCGAAGTTACAAAGCGGTTTTGATCGCCACCGGGGGCGGCCACGTGCACGATGGTACTATTAAAATTAGAATAACTTGTTAGCACTCCGAGGGACGTGGCAGCCACAGAGATCTGATTGGCGGCGTTGATGGATGCGGGGTAAGACGGTCGCTGTTGAATATCAAATCCCACGCCGGTTTTTGCATCGCCATTGCCAGCAGCAGAAACAAAAAGAACGTTTTTGCTTCCCGCGTATTCGATAGCGGCTTTGAGTTCGGGCGGTGCCATCACTGCTGGTTCAAACGGCGATGCACCTTTTGGAGTGTCGAAGCCTAAGGACGCGTTGATCACTTGTGCGCCACTGTCCACGGCGTAGTAAATTCCAGCCACAAAAGTTCCAAGATCGGTGCGTCCACCAGCATCTAAAATTTTAACTGGAAGAACTTTGGTTTGTGGCGCGGCCCCCGAAAAGGGGGATGCCACAAGACCCGCAACGTGGGAACCATGCCCGCCGTCGTCAAAGGCAAAGCGATCTCCATTGATAAAATCCCAACCTAGGTGGTCGTCGGCGAAGCCATTTTTGTCGTTGTCTTTGCCATCGTTGAGATCGCTCTCTTTAAAACGCAAATTGTCTCTTAGGCCAGGGTGGTTGTAGTTGATGCCAGTATCGAGCACAGCAACCGTCACGCCCGCACCTTGTGACAAGGCCCATGTTTGCGGAGCTTGAATCGTATCGAGGTGATCAAAGACGCTCTTGTCGGGAGCTTGCCCAAAAGGAAGATGATCGTTCAATTCCGGGTTTGCCGTTACCAGAAAATTCACAATCTGAAGTTTGCAGGAAAGATCCTTGCCCTGGGCAATGATAGCCACTTGGTACATACCCGAACTGTCGGGCACAAAACTTTGTTCCGTTGCAAAATTGCTGCTCAGTTTTTGTTCGGAAAGATTAGGGGGAAGCATATCCCATATCAGTCGCACGTCGCCGCCGACCTTAGCATTGGCTCGGCCAACGGCTTTGATTTCCACTTTCTCACCGAGTTCGACGGTGAGAGTGAACGGATTGAAGGAGGATGAAACACCGATGGAAGGATTCTGCTGCGTGTTTCTGCAAATTGAAATCGCGGCCATCACTTCTTCTTTGCTTTCGCTGGCTTTGCCAACCCAAGAGGAATCATTATTCCATCGCGATGCTGCCGAGTGCTCTTTCATAAAAACGTTGGCGCTCATCTGTTGGTTTTCTAAATAGTTTTCTAAGGATTTTTTTTCAACATGGCTAATTTCGAAAAGATTTCGTTGCGGACTGAGCGCGCGAATTTCCGCTTTTGGAAAGTCTTGCTGGATTTTTTTCAGTTCGCTGTTTTGTGCGGTGACGATGAATCCGAGTTCATCCGTTGTTGCGGGCGCTCTGCGAACATAACTGTTATGCTCGCTGCCGCATCGCGCTAATGTTGCAAATAGCAATAGAAACCCCAGAATTCGTGTCAATTGGCCCCCCAATCACAACTCCACTTCGAAGTTGGCTGAACCTATCGGAGCTGTTTTGGGGAGTCCATCAAA
>JAYUKO010000039.1:0-5700 GCA_043764415.1 Bdellovibrionales bacterium
GAAACACAATTTAAAGGGCAAGTGACAGGAATTCAGTTTGCCGAAACCGGTCCTATCGTATTTATCGGTAACAAATCGATTCCGCTGAAGGAAATTAAACAAATTCAGATGGAAGAAAGTAAAAAGCCATTAAACCTGGCAGCTGGTGAGGCTGTAAAGGCGATGACAGAAGCGCCAGCGATGGCGGCGCTGTCGGGAATTCCAACTGAAGACGGCATGTCGTCGGCTTCGTTGGCTGCATTTTTAAATAATAATAAAAAATAAGTTTTAATAAGAGGGGGATTTCATGGGGATTATTAGTTCAATGCACACAGCGGTGAGTGGTTTGTCGGCCAATGGTCAGGCTTTAAGCGTCACCGCTGATAACATTGCGAATGCTTCAACGAATGGGTTTAAAACCAGCCGTGCGGAGTTTCAGGATATGATGAGTCGCAGTATTCAAGGAGCACAGGGTGGTATGCAAGTTGGTCGTGGGTCTAAAGTTGCGGCGATTACGCCGATTTTAACTCAAGGAAGCATTGATAATACCTCGCGCGATACAGATCTTGCTATCAATGGGGATGGCTTCTTTATTGTTGATGGCCCAACGGGTCGTTCGTTCACTCGAAACGGCGAATTCCACTTTGATAAAGATGGATTTTTAATCACTTCAGATAACTATCGTTTGAAGGGCTTCGAATTTAATAACGAAGGCGAAGTTACTAATAAGATAGGTGATGTACAACTTCCACGAGCCTTAGTGCCAGCAAGAGCTACAAAAATTGTTCGTCTTGATATGAATTTAGATTCGCGAATTCCTGCCAGCGAGAACAAGGAACTGAGCCTCGCAGATCCTTACAAAACAGCGGATTTTACAACGGGTGTTGAAGTTCACGATAGCCAAGGGACAAAACATTTAATCACTCTCGCTTTTAACAAAAAAGCGGATGGTGCGTGGGACTGGAAGGCATTGGCTAAGTCCTCGGAAATCGCAGGAGCAGACCTTTCACAGCCTTATGCGCAGGTATCAAGCGGTCAGCTGACTTTTACGCCCGATGGAAAATTGGATAGTGAAACCACAGCCGAAAAAAATTATAACTTTGCGGGTGCCATTCCAAATCAAGACGTGGTGTTAAACTTTGGTGATGCTTTGCAAGCGGGTGGTTCGGGGCTTAAGGGGCTTCGACAGTTTGGCCACGTTTCCGATTTAATGTCGTGGTCACAGGATGGCGCAGCGGCAGGAACACTCACAGGTGTTAACTTTAGTGATGATGGTATCTTAACAGCGCTTTACAGTAACGGCGAAGCCAGCGAGCTAGCACAGGTTGCTTTGGCTCGTTTCGAAAATCCCGAAGCCTTAGTAAAAGTTGGTAACAACAAAATGAAGGAATGTCGCGAAGCCGGAGGAGCTGCTATTGGATTTCCATCCAAAGGCGGACGTGGTCAGATCGTGGCTGGAGCTCTCGAGCGATCCACGACGGATCTCGCGGGTGAGTTTGTTGACATGATCAAAACGCAACGGAACTTCCAAGCGAACGCCAAAACCATCACGACGTCTGATGAAATGTTAAGCGATGTGATCAACATTAAGAGGTAATAACAGTGGATGGCGTCTTGCCATCCTTCATTAAATGATTCACTAAGGGGAACTTTTCAGTTCCCTTTTTTTTATTTTAGATTACCATTAATTTTTACAACAGGAGAAGGCTTTGATTATTTTAGTGATCGGCATTTTAGCGCCATTGTTTCTATTAATGGCCTTCGAATTTTTCGCGCCAAAGTAAGCGATCATGTTTATTGGTCACTACGCTTCGGCCATCGCCCTTTCCTCGTATACCCGCGAACGGGGCTCCCTCACATTATTATCGCTCTCCGCTGTCCTACCGGATGTGTTTATGCTCGCTACCGGCAGTATGAATTCGGCGCAAAATTATCACTCAGATCTAAGATTTTTAATCTGTCTAGCGATGGCGGTTTTGGTTGGGGTCCTATTTAAGTTTCAGCGTAAAACTTTGGCATTGGCCATTGCCGCCACACTGGTGCACTTGCCATTGGATATTCCCTACAGTGCTCAAGACTCTACGAATCTGTATGCACATCCGTGGATGGACTTTTCGCTTGAAATATCTTTTCTGGCCCTGACCTCGGTGGTTTATGTTAGCAAACAAAAATTAAGCCAGCGGCGACGGACCTATTTTCTAGCTACGATTTTTGGTCTTACTTTCATTCAGGGCATTTGGAATTTTATCGTAGCGAAGTCATTGCTTAGCTAGGTTTTTTACTTCCGTAACGGAAGTGGAGCCAGCAACTTTCTCAAAATTGAGGTTTGGTGGAAAAGTCATCCTGACGCAAATGACAGAGTCCTTTGAAACCTGTTTCGGTTGATCCTCCTGATCAACCGACGTTGTTAAAAATATTTTTCGACAACGTTCGTCACTGATTGACGCTGTTTCTGGTCATCTAAAACACGTTGTGCGAGGTCTTCGAAAGAAAGTTGCCAAGCCGTCTTAACCAATTGCACTTGTCTTCGGGGCAAAGCCTTTGGCGCTGTTTAAATAACAATAAATATAGTTGTTCTAATTGGGATTAATTTTTGAATTCTCCTAAAAATAGGATTTTAGTGTGTGTTCTTGATCGACGTAAACCTTTACATTTTGTTTTGAAATCCAGAAAGAGTGCAAATCTATATTCCCATAGGGTTTTACTAAGAAAACTGCTTTTTTTGTATGCCAAAAAAATTGGAGTTAAGGTCTACAAGGAGAGCGTTCAGAAAGATCACTTTCATTTTTGTATTAAAATCACCAACCGACAATTGTACCGCGCCTTTATACGAGCACTTACCGGAGTGATATCGCAAAAATTGGGGAAGGGACTTTGGACCTTGGCGCCTTTTTCGCGATTGGTCGCATGGGGAAAAGATTTTTTAGGGGTATTGGACTACATTTTGCTAAATGATTGTGAAGTTGGCGGAAGGGTGCCGTATGCAACAAGAGGTTCGAGGAGGAAGGTACCTACCTAAAGTTTTTTGCTGAGCTGACTTAAATCAAATAGTTATACGGTGGCAACAAAGAGAAATGCGAAATCGTACATTCCCAATACAACTATGTACTCTTTTCAGAGGGACTATAAACCTACTGAGGTAACTGTTAAAAGCTGACTAAATCAATTCAAGGAGAGTGTAATGAATCGTATTTTTCTGAGTTTCGTCTTTTTCTTTTCAGTAGGCTTGGTTAAAGCTGAAAACATTCAAATCAAACCAACAAGTGTTGTGATTCATGTGGGTTCGGCGAGCATCATTAAAGGTGTCTACAGTGATCAGCAAAATGAAAATTACAGCTACGATCTGATAGATCTAAAAGTCGTCGGTAAGTACGACGAAGCCGTGATTGCTTATCAGAACATTCAGCCAGGTAAATACAATTACAGATTCGCTAAAATTTCGAAAGACCTAGGCAGTTTTTCTGACTGTCGCTTTCACACCACTCAAAGTCGTCTGTCGGATTTAAGATACGAGATTAAGAGACAAACAGATCGTCGAGTCTTGTTATCTGCAAAAGGTGCAGAAACGGCAGAGTTTCGACTGACTTCGGTCCTTCCCCCTGAAGAGAGTGGTGGCCCAGTGACAACAGAAGACTCATGCGGAGGCCCGGCCACTCTAGCTGATATAATTGGTTGGCAAGCGGCTGCAAAGCCAAGCACAGACTGGCAAACCATCGAGGTAAAAACAGCTAAAAATCTAGTTATTAGTATTCCAAGAGATATTTATGAGGGAACAACCTTCGAACTTGTACTCGTAAAGTAATTTTTAAATACATACTACAAAAAGGGCGCTAACTGGCGCCTTTTCTATCTCTACGTCCGCGCTCTCAACTTCGTAACATAATCATTCAAAGACGCTTTGATTTCTTTACGCAATAAAAACACGCCGATGAGATTTGGGAAACCCATTCCCAGAATCATCAGATCACCAAACTCCATCACGTGAGTGGATTTGACGATCGCCCCCGAAAAAAGTGTAACGAGTAAGATGACGTGGTAAATTCGTTTTTTCTTTGCACCGAACAAGTACACAAATGCGCGTTCTCCATAATACCCCCACGAAATCATAGTGGCGTATGCAAACATAAAAATAACTGCACAGAGCAGGTAAATAAAGCTCACATGATAGCTACCATAGGCCTTCAGAGTTAAAGCAGACCCTTGGTTGCCATGAATCAGATCAATGTAATCAGGGTTGTTATAGGCGCCGGTAATCACCATTACGAGGGCGGTCATGGTGCAAATCACAACGGTGTCGATAAATGGTTCTAGTAGCGAAACCATACCTTCTTCCACGGGATGTTCAGTCTTCGCTGTGGAGTGCGCAATGGCAGCTGATCCCATGCCGGCCTCATTGGAAAACGCGGCTCTCCGAACGCCTTGCACGAGTACTCCTAAAAAGCCCCCATACATGGCCTCGGGTGAGAAGGCACCGTGATAGATTTTAGAAAACGCCAAGGGGATAAGATCATAATTCTGAAAAAGAATCATCAAGCTCATGACGATATAAACTGAACACATAAAAGGAACGATTTTTTCCGAAACATGGGCAATGCGTTGAATGCCACCAACAAGAACTAAGCCCACAGCAACCACAATAAAAAGGCCATACACCCAGCTATAGTCTTTGAGCCAAGGCATCACTTCCACCATCGCGTTCATGGACTGATTCACCTGAAAGGATCCACCACCACCAATGGCACCACCAATGCAAAGAATGGTGAATACAACAGATAAAAATTTACCTAATTTAGGTTTGTTAAGTCGACTCAGGCCTTCTTGAAGATACACCATGGGACCACCGACGATGGCGCCTTTTTCATCTGTCCGGCGATAGATCTGTGCCAGTGTGCATTCGGCAAATTTCGAACTCATGCCAAATAGACCACAAAGAATCATCCAGAAAGTAGCTCCAGGCCCACCTAAAGAAATGGCGATGGCAACGCCAGCGATATTGCCAAGACCGATGGTGGCCGAAAGAGCGGTGCTTAAAGCTTGAAAGTGGGAGACTTCGCCCTTGGCTTTTTTAGAATCATAAAAACCAAAGGTCACTTTGATGGCATGGCCAAAATAGCGAAAATTAATAAAACGAAAATAAACTGTTAAGTAGACAGCAGCGACAAAAAACCAAACGACGGTCAGTGGAAGGTACGCACCTTCTATAAAAAACAAGGTGTTAAAGAAAAACACATTGGCGACGACAGTGTTTATGGTTTCAAAAAGTGAATTGATTGTAGCTTCAAAGTTCATTGGTTCCTCGTTGGATGTAATTGCTTACACTCTATGTGGCCGAGCACCTGATTTCAAAATAAAAAAGCCAGCGGGTGCTGGCTTTTCTGTAAATAATTCGTCGAATAATTCGCCCAATAAAAGCTAAAATTATTTTACAAGTGATTTGAACTCTTGGCCCGGACGGAATTTTGGGTACCAAGCAGCAGGAATCTTAATTTCGGCGCCAGTTTGTGGGTTGCGGCCTTTGCGAGCTTTTCTTTTCGCTTTTGTGAAAGTTCCAAAGCCAACGAGTTTTACTTCATCGCCTTTTTTTACTGTCTTGCGGATGATTTCAAGAGTTGCATCCAATAGGCGCTCTGCTTGAGCTTTTGTGCACTCTGATTCAGTGGCAACTTTTTCGATCAATTCTGCTTTATTCATAAAGACTCCTTTTTGTTGATACGACGTCGA
>JAYUKO010000040.1:0-5696 GCA_043764415.1 Bdellovibrionales bacterium
GTCTTCGTTCTTTCTGCGGGCCTCAATGTCAATGGCAGTGATTTAGTCAAAGGTATGACTTCTGTATTGCCAAAAAATGTCGCTCTAACGGGCGGTTTGGCAGGTGACAAGGCCAACTTCAAGGAAACTCTTGTAATCTCAAATGGAACGCAGTCCAGTGACCTGGTCGCTGCGGTTGGACTCTATGGTAATAATATAAAAATTGGCTCCGCATCTTTGGGAGGATGGGATCCTTTCGGTCCTAAAAGAACGGTGACAAAATCTCAAGGCAATGTTCTTTATGGACTCGACGGAAAGTCTGCTCTTGACCTGTACAAAACCTATCTCGGTGAACATGCCAAGGACCTTCCGGGAAGTGCGCTATTGTTTCCACTTTCCATGCGAACCCAAGGATCAAATGATGAACTTGTCAGGACGATATTGGCAGTTGATGAAAAAGAACAAAGTATGACTTTCGCTGGTGATATCCCAGAGGGAGCAAAAGTTCAATTGATGAAGGCAAATTTTGACCGTCTGATTGATGGCGCAATCGGCGCAGCTGAGTTGAGTCAAAATCTGCTTTTAAATTCTAGGCCTGAGTTTGCGTTGTTGGTAAGCTGTGTGGGCCGGAAGCTTATTCTGAAGCAGAGAGTTGAAGAAGAAGTTGAAGGTGTGCAAGAAATACTAGGGTCTAAAACAGTTATGACCGGATTCTATTCATATGGCGAAATATCACCAAGCACTACCAGTACAAAATGTGAGCTTCATAATCAAACAATGACAATAACGACCTTGGTAGAAGACGATGACGCCGCATAAGTTATTGCAAAGGCAAATGAAGCGTTATCTCAATAAGACGTTGCTATTTCAAGATCCTCAGGTTCAGCAAGAACTTCAGGAATTTTTCGAGGCAGTTAGTAAAGCCTATTTGGATTTTGATTCTGATCGAGTGCTCAACGAGCGAACGCAAGATTTGGCAACCAGAGAAATCGATGCTGAAAGATTACGTGCTGAGCTTAAATCAAGGCAACTCGAAGAAGTTAATGCCTCACTGATCGCGACTCAGGCGATGTTGGTAAACTCCAGCAAGATGGCGGCCCTTGGAGAAATGGCAGGAGGGGTTGCTCATGAAATTAATAATCCCCTGGGGGTTATTCAAATGCGAGCCGAGCAAATGGACGAACAACTTCAACAAAATGAAGTCGATCTCGCTTTTTTTAACAAATCAATTCAGAGCATCCTAAATACATCGAATAGAATTGCAAAAATTGTATCTGGCCTCAGGACCTTTGCTCGTGACGGAACAAGGGATCCGATGAAAACAGCACTGGTTATGCAATTGATTGAAGATAGTCTCATCCTATGCGCAGAAAAATTTAAATTGCACGGAATTGATTTGGCAATTCATATAGATGAAAATCTTAAATCTCAGCTCTCGGTTGTATGTCGAGATATTGAAGTAACCCAGGTATTGGTAAATCTGTTGAATAATTCGTATGATGCAATCCAAAATCTCGAGGAAAAATGGATACAAATCCATGTCGCTGATATGGGAAAATATGTTGAGCTAGCGATTGTAGACTCAGGCAAGGGTATACTCCGCGCGATTCAGGATAAAATGATGCAACCTTTTTTTACGACAAAAGAAGTCGGAAAAGGGACGGGTTTAGGATTAAGTATTTCAAAGGGAATAATTGAAGTTCATAATGGCGAAATTAGCGTAGATAACAATTCGCCGAATACCAGGATAGTTTTGCTTTTACCAAAACAGCAGACGGAGTATTCAAAATTGGCCGCATGATTGCCAAGAAGAATATTTTCGATCTGCCATCAAAAAACTTTTGCTAGTCGCAAAAATATGCGACGCCAGCCACCGATTGCCCCATGGCTCCGGTTTGTTCCATCTTTACGTAATTGGCCCCTTTGCGTGCAGCATCCAACTTCATATCTTCCATGGCTTCGTCAAAGTTACCTTTAACGTTTTTCACTCGCCCTTCAACACGTCCAATTTCTTTGCAATCTTTATCGGCATCGTTGCGACTGACTTCCACATTTTTGCCTTCAGGCTTGATTGGATGACTGGAACACGCCGACAAACAGGCGATAAAGATTAAAACAAAACACACTTTGCACAACGTGACCATAGGGCCTCCTGGGTTTAAAATCATAACAACAGCTCGCCAGCTTGCAAACAGGAACAGTGCGCGTTGTTTAATATAACTGGCTGAGTGGCTACGTTTTGGTAACTAAGCGGTGGATAAGTAGCAATACAACGGAACCGCCAACGGCGGCGACAAAGCCTAAAGCGTTCCATCCTACGTGCACGTTGTAACCCAGATAGGTGGCCATAAAACCCCCGAGGAAGGCGCCACAGATGCCAACGAGGATTGTGCGGATCCAGCCGAGACCTTCTTGCCCCGGCAAAAGGAGTTTTGCAACAACGCCAGCCAGAAGACCGAAAAAAATCCAGCTCAAAAGACTGGGAATGTACGGGAGTGCCATCAAGCGACGAATAAAAAGATTAATATCCATGTATTAAATAAACGTTAAGTTGGCGTGCTTGGCAATAAACTTTTTAATCGATTGATCCGTGAACAAAATCGCAACTTTGGTGGAATCTCCCGAGCCCTCAACACTAAAAATAGCCCCTGCGCCAAACACCGGGTGTCGCACGCGGGCTCCCTTTCTGTAAGGATTTCCGTTTTGCACGTCGCTCATGTTTTCGTAATCGGGGAACGTATCAAAACCAGAGTTGAGTTGATTGGCGGAAGATTGTGGTTTGCCAAAGGTGCTCGTGCGATTCATAAATTGCGGGCGTCGCTGGATTAAACTTACAGGCTCGGAGAGGTGCGACGGGATTTCGTCTAAAAAGCGACTAGGGGGATTAAACTGATGTTCGCCCCAATGGCGACGGCTGCGGGCATGGCACATGTACAATGATTTTTCTGCGCGAGTCATGCCCACATAACAAAGGCGACGTTCCTCTTCCATGCGATCGCCAGCTTCTTCGATGCTTTGATGGCCGGGAAATAATCCCTCTTCCATACCTAGCATGAACACATGGGGAAATTCCAAGCCTTTTGAAATATGCAGGGTCATCAAGGTAATGGCGGGTTGATTGTCGGCGGCCAATGTATCTGCGTCCGATACCAAAGCCATGTCGCTTAAAAACTTTTCAAGCGACACATCGTCTTGATGGGTTTCGATAAAACGCATGATGGCGTTTCCGAATTCCTGTAAGTTTTCGATGCGGGATTTAGACTCGATAGTGTCGTCTTGCTCGAGCTCCCGCAGATAGCCGGTGTCCTGTAGGATCTCGTTGTAGAGAGCGTAAATGTCCATGCTGGTGCTTTTTGCGCGAAGCTTAACGAGCAAATCTAAAAACTCACTCAGTTTATTGTTAGCCCGCGAGGTGAGCAGTTTGCCTTGAACAGCACGAATAGAGGCTTCCACCATGCTGCAGTTGTTATCGATGCTGATTTGTTCGATCTGTTCCACCGAGGTTTTGCCAAGGCTGCGCGCGGGAACATTGACCACGCGTTTAAACGACACATCGTCGGTGGGGTTGAGTAAGAGATTCAAATACGAGGCGATGTCTTTAATCTCTTTGCGATCATAAAAGCGAATGCCGCCAAAAAGTTTGTACGTCAGCTGTTTATTGCGCAGTTGTTCTTCGATGACTCGCGATTGAGCGTTGGTACGATAAAAAACTGCGATATCGCTGAGCGGAGTGCCACTGAGGTGGAGATGTGAAATCCTGTCTGCCACGTACTGAGACTCTTCGTACTCGTTTTCAACATTCACTATTTTAATCAGTTCGCCGTCCGGGTTGTCGGTAAATAGTTTTTTGTCGTGGCGCTGGGAATTGTGCTGAATCACCGCCGAAGCAGCAGTGATGATGTTTTTGGTGGAGCGATAGTTTTGCTCAAGCTTAATCACTTGGGTGCCGGGAAAGTCTTTTTCGAAATTGAGGATGTTGGTAATGTCGGCCCCACGCCATGCGTAGATGGACTGATCTTCATCGCCCACAACGCAGATGTTGCTCTTGTCGGGGCACAAAGCTTTCATCAGGCGGTACTGGCTGACGTTGGTATCCTGATACTCATCCACCATCACAAAACGAAATGTATTTTGCAGCTCTTGCTGAACTTGCGGGTAGTTTTCGACCAAGTAAAGGGTTTTTGAAATCAGATCGCCAAAATCAAACGCGTTGTTGGCTTTAAGCTCCTGCTCGTAGGCGGCATAGACGGCGGTGAATTCTTTGTTAAACAGAGATTTTTGCGAATCGATTTGTTGCTGAGTGAGGACCGAGGCCTTTGCCATGTTGATGCGCGACTGGCAAAACTTGGGAGTGATGATTTTTTCGTTGAGGTTTAATTTTTTTAAAACTTTTTTAATCACCGTGGTTTGATCGCTGTCGTCAAAAATGGTAAAGCCTTTTTTGTAACCCATCACTTCCGCATAGCGCCGTAAAATTTGCACGCCCAGGGAGTGAAAAGTGCTGATCCACACATCGTAGGCCAAATGCGGAGGGAGCATGCGCGACATGCGCTCCTTCATTTCGCGGGCGGCTTTGTTGGTAAAGGTGACCGCCAAAATTTCGCGGGGATGATATTGATTGGTTTCGATGAGATGACAGATTTTTTGTGTAAGAACTCGGGTTTTGCCAGAGCCTGCGCCAGCTAAAATAAGCAGCGGCGATCCGGAATGTACGACAGCTTGTTGTTGGGCTGGATTCAGACTGACAGACGACATAGACCGCTAAACTTAATCATTCTGCGGTCGATGTCAATGAGGGTCGCCCAGGATGGGCGCTAATTGGGTAAACTTACTTGACTATTTTTTGAACAAACGCGTCTTTAACCACGCCTTGCTTTTTAAGCTCGGCCTGATAGTCCATGGCTTCTTTGCGGTTTTTAAAGCTGCCGACGCTCACTTTGTACCACTCAGCACCATTAAGCATTACTTTTACCGGAAATGCCGGAAGACCTTTTTTAATCAGAGTGGCCGACATGGCTTCTGCATCTTTGGGATTTGGATACGCGGCCACCTGCACAGTGTATTCAGCATCGGCGGCGCCTTTTTTTACGCCAGTCGGGAAACGATCGTCGGATTTAGGGGTAATAACGGCTGTCGTTATAGCGGGTGCCGAATGAGCCACAGGAGCGGAGGCGGGAGCATGGGCGCCGGCTTTGCCGCTAGCCTTTTTCTCAAGGGCAGCGATTTCTGCGGCTTCGGTGTCTTCGCCGGTTGCGTCGTCTTTTTTAATGTCACCATTTTTTTCGGCAGCTTGAATGGCCGCATTGGCCAACTGCTGAATTTCTTCTTCGGAAAGATCGGCATCTGCAGGAACTTCTTCGGACTCGTCGCTGTTCAAAGCGTGGGAATTTTTTTGATCGATGGTTTTGAGAGCATATTCTTTATCGCTCAAACCTTTTCCCGAAATCACACCAACGCTAAAAGAGAGGAGAGAAATTAAAACCACTAATAAAAACACGACAACTTTTTCCAAACGTCCATCTTTTTTGGAAGCTTCATTCTTTTTCATAATCCGTCCTCTTCGTTACTGTGACTCTAGCCACTAGAGCCATGCTCCAAGATTACAAGATTTGTTCGATGAGGGTCAATGGCCTGGACTTCGAAATTCCAACAAGTCTAGGACACACCTAGCCATAGCCGAACTTTCCTCAGTCCTGTCAATATACCGGCTCTGGCGA
>JAYUKO010000041.1:0-21224 GCA_043764415.1 Bdellovibrionales bacterium
TTTGGTGGTTTCGCCGCCGTTGGCTTTAGGAGTTGATATGTATAAAGTAAAATCTCCCATGCGCTTTGACTTGGCTGGCGGAACTCTGGATTTGTGGCCTGTTTGGGCCCTGCTTGGCAAAGCCTGCACGGTCAATGTTTCGATCAGTTTGTATACTGAATGCGAGATCACACCTCACACAACTGCAAAAATTGAAATCATCTCCGAAGATTTTAAAAAAACGTGGTCTTTCGACGATCTGTCGTTGTTGCTTGCGTCCACCGATAAGGACCTTTTATTTTACCAAGCGCACGTACGAAAGTGGATGCCGTCATCAGGGTTCCGTATCACCACACGCTCCGAAAGCCCCATGGGCGGTGGTCTTGGCGGGAGTTCGAGCCTTTCCGTGTCTGTTTACAAAGCTTTTGCGCAGTGGTTGGGAGCCAACGAAGATATTCATCAGATGGTGCGAGCTTGCTCCAATATCGAAGCCTTTATCTTAAAAACACCCACCGGCACTCAGGACTATTACGGGGCGGCATCTCAAGGATTAAATATTATCGATTTTGATTTTTCTGGAATTCGATTGCAAACCCTGCAGAGTCATCGTCAGGTGATGGCCGATAAATTGATGATTGTGTACACCGGTAAAACCCATCACTCGGGCATTAACAACTGGCAGGTGTTAAAAAAGTATATTGATGGGGACTCCGAAACTCAAAGAGCGCTGGAAAGTCTTCAGCAAACAGCCTTCGATATGCAAGCGGCATGTCTTGCTGGGAAATGGCAGCAAATTCCACAGTTATTTACCAAGGAGTTCGAAGCTCGTTTGCTTTTGGCCGATAGCTTTGTGTCCCCCGAAATTTTAAAACTTAAAACCTTGGCCGACCAGCACGGTGCTGAAGGATTTAAAATTTGCGGAGCTGGCGGCGGCGGCTGTGTGGGGCTTTGGTTGAAATCTGGAACCCATGACAAGCTTCGCCAAGCCGTGGAAAAAAACGGTTTTCGCGTTTTGGATGTGCAAATTTTATGACGATTCCTTCCAAGGTTTTTAAAAAGCACAGATTTATGGGGATTTCTTTATCTGGTGGTAAAACACCGCGCACTCACGTTGCCATCGTGGATTATTTTCCGTCAGAAAGAAAAGTTTTTTTATCGAATCTTTTTCGCGACTTGGGCGAGATGAATGGTCTCACTGCCGATACAGTTTTGATAGATCTCATTAAAAACAATAAAGAAGACGTCCAATCGATCAGCATGGATGCGCCGCTCACCATGCCCAAGTGTATCCGCTGTCGTCTTGTTTGCCCTGGAGCCGAGGCCTGCAAGGAAAAAGAAATTCAGTGGATGTGGCAGTTTCATAAAGCCATGGATCACGAAAAAAATCCTAACAAAATCTTTACGCCGTACACGGAACGCTGTGTGGAGCCGTATCTGTCCACTCAACTTGAACAAAATTTTCCAGTGGACCACGCATTGGGGAGCAATCGAGCTCCGCTTTGGGCGCGGACATTTTTTTTAAAAAAACGTCTAAAAAGCTATCAACTTTTAGAAGTTGTTCCAAGAATTAACACTTGGAGAATTGGCCGCGAATTAAAGATCTCAAAAACACCTTTGTTGTTTTATAAAAACTCGGTGGAGGGAGCGCACCATCGCCAAACCATTCTTGATAAATTTGTCGATGCGGAGTGGTTGTTTATTTACTCACAAGACGTAAAACACATGACAAAAGACGTGTTTGTCTTTGAGGCCGTGATGTCGGCCTTCACTGGCTTTTTACATTTTAAAAGTCTCTGCGAAAAACAGCCCAAAAACTTCCCGGCTACCGAAGGCTGGGTGGCCATGCCTAAAATTTCCTTTTCTCAACAGCTTAAGCTTTAGAAAACACGACGTTCGTCCAACGCTTTGGACTCATTTTTTTTAGCGCAAAAACCGAAGTATTTGTCATGGTTGCTATATGGGTTATCGTTGGTCTTATCTTATCTGCGGCGTGCGTCTCGGTTTTGGGTGCAGCCTTTTCTGTTGTGGGTCTGGGAGCTTTGTTCTCGGGGGCAATGGTTGCTGTTTGGGCTATGGCGGGTTCCCTGGAGTTTTCCAAGTTTGTACTGGCGGCCTATCTTCATCAACGCTGGAGTGATTTAAATCTAGTGTTTAAATCATACTTAGTGTTTGCTGTGGTGGTTCTCAGTTTAATTACCAGCATGGGAATTTTTGGCTTTTTATCGGATGCTTATCAAAGCTCCTCGCACGAAATCGAAGAAGTAAATATTAAAATCGCCAATTTGCGCTCTCAGCAAAAGTTAAACGAGGCAGAAATACTACGCCTGAATAAAGCGATCGACGAAATTCCTGACAGTCGTGTGAGCAAAAAAATTAAAGCTCGTGCAGAGGCAGAACCAAGAATATCAGCGCTCACTAAGGAATCGGAAGAAGTGGATCGTAAAATCGGTACGGCAAATCTTCAATTGCATGAAATCAAAAAGAAAATTGGACCGTTAGTTTACATCGCTCGTGCCTTGAACAAAGACATCGATACAGTTGTAACCTATTTAATTTTAGTTTTTGTCAGCGTATTTGATCCTTTGGCGATTTGTTTAGTTATCGCCACAAGCGAGGCCATGGTAGCTCGTCGCCGCGCAAAGTTAAATCCACCAAAACAAGAAGCTTCGCCGGCTCCAGTTCCAATGACCGCGCAGGCTCTGGCAGCCGAACCCGCTGCCGTCGGCGAACCAGCAATTTCTGCAGCAGCCGTCGCTCAGTCGCAGGACCAACCGCCAGCGGTGTCGCCGCTAGACGTGCGCCCAACTGAACCGTCAGTGGCAGTGCATGCCGTGCATCCGCCATCCTTTTTAAATGCCAACGATGAGATTATCGAAATGAAGTACGTGGAAGACGATAAAAAACTGGGGTGATAAATGCAGGCGGTAAAGTTTTTAGAGCGCCCCAAAGTCATTCGCTTTTTCGGCATCTGTCTTTTACTCGCGCCGTTTATTAACATTGGCTTTAACATTTTTTTACAGTCGCAAAAATCTCAGGTCACCAGCATGATTGTTTGGAAATCGCTGATGTTGGGAACTTTTGCACAAAACATGCAAAATTTATTAAGCCTAGGAAGTTTTACCATTGGCGCGGTGATGATATTTAATAAAAGAAAAGCCTGGAGTCTTGTTCTTGGCTTGATCGGCCTGCACATTATTATTCAAACAACCACTCTCATGAAAGACATCAAGGAGAACTGGGCTTGGGGAATGGTGTTTTTAATCAACCTTGCAGTTTTCTTTTTTATCGCTGATCAGCTAGTTTTTAAAGAAAAACGCGACGAAGCCGACACCGAAGATGAGCTTGCAAAAGAAAGTGTGGAAGTTGCCGCCCCACCGCCAGCGAGAATTGAATCTGCACCTGTTCCTCCACCGCAGGATTCTTATCAGGGTTTAGTCACCAAAAAACGAATTGTAATTCACTTTTCAGATCTCAATCTTTGGGCGCAACTGATGCATATTTCAAAGCAAGGGTTGTGGGTTAAGGCCTTGGAGAACAAGTCCATCGACGTGATAAAAAAACCCATGGTGGTGTTGTTGCGCCAAGATCTTCCGCTTAAGTTAATGTTGGATCATGTAAAAGGGGAGCAATGCTTTTTCCAGTTTTTCCCCATGAGTACCACTGAGGTGGCAGCTCTCAATCAATGGATTCTAGAAAAGGCTGAAGTTAAACGCGCATCGTCGGAAGGCGATTTCAACTCTCTTTCATTTACCCAAAAAGTCTCCTAATTATAAAGCATTAAGCTCCCTCAAGTTGCGCAGCCCTGTATTTAGGCGTAATTTGTGCCTCAATGAACATGTGGCAACTGAAGGCGCAACAAAAAGCCAAAATTTTGGACTTTTCGGCGAGTCTCTCTGACATTCAAAAAATGCGACTAGTGGATCTTGGTTTTGCAAAGCAGGAAATTGTTGTGTGTGTAAAACGAATTCCTTTTGGCGGGCCGGCCGTTTACCAAGTGCAGTCGTCGATGTTTGCTCTTGAGGGCTCCATTGCCTGTCAGGTTGTTGTGGAATTGATGGAATGAATAAAATTATACTTGTTGGCAAACCAAATTCGGGAAAGTCGCTCTTATTCAACCGCATGACCGGGCTCGATCAGCGTGTGGCTAACTTTCCTGGTGTGACAGTTCTTTTAAAAAAAGCGAAGTGGCGAAATTTCGAATTGATAGATTTTCCAGGAAGCTACTCGTTAAAGCCCATTACGGAAGACGAAGTCGTGGCGGTACGGGAATTCGAACTTCTTTTAAAAGATGAGTCTTTATCCGCCGTGGTTTGTGTTTTGGATTCAACTCAGCTTTTGCGCAGTTTACACTACGCTCTCCAAGTTCTTAAAGCTTCCCGTGAGCGCGGAAAAAAAGTTATTTTTGCTTTTAATCTATACGACGAAATTATTGCCCACCGTTTGCAAATTGATTTTGCAGGTTTGCAAAAAGAGCTAGGTGTTCCGTGTACACCGCTTTCGGCAAAAACAGGATACGGCGTTGAGGCCTTTTCGCAGCTCTTGCTGTCCCCTGATAACAGCATGCCACTGCAGGACCTACCTGACGATTTGAATGCCAAAGAGCTTTCGAAAAAGTATGGCCCACAAACTGATTTATTTTTTAAAAAAATCAACCGACTGGATCGATTTTTCCTTTCCTCCTATTGGGGTGGAGTCATTTTTCTTTTACTGATGGCGCTGCTGTTTCAATCCATTTTTACTTGGTCCACACCACTTATGGATTTGACGGAGAGTTTGGTAGCAGGGGTGGGTGATTTTGTTAGCGGCTTCTTTTCGGCGGGAATTTATCGCGACTTTGTTGTCGGTGCCATTTTTGGTGGCCTTGGAACGTTTATCGTATTTGCGCCGCAAATTTTTATTCTCACTTTTATCCTTGGAATTCTCGAAGACAGCGGTTACTTGGCGCGAATTGCAATTATTTGTCATCGGCCCCTTCAGTTATTTGGTCTGTCGGGAAAAAGCTTTATTCCTTTCTTGTCGGGGCACGCTTGCGCGATTCCTGCGATTTACGCTGCACGGATGATCGAATCCCCCAAGAAGCGGCTCATCACTTTATTAACAGTTCCGTTAATTTCCTGTTCTGCGCGTTTGCCCATTTACAGTCTTTTAGTCATTGCATTTATTCCCGATGAGTACTTTTTGGGTTGGATCAGTTTGCGTGGCTTGGTATTTTTTGGATTATTTTTGTTAGGCTACATTACCGTTTTCGTAGTGAGCAGTATTTTAAATTTTACCATTCGTAAAAAAGAACAAGATGTGCCGTTTATTATCGAGTTGCCGTCCTACCGACGGCCGTTTTTAAAACCGCTTTTTTTGCGCTCTATCCGCAGTGCGTGGGATTTTTTAAGTAATGCAGGACCAGTCATATTTTTTACCACTGTGATTGTTTGGGTGTTGGGATATTTTCCGCAAGGTAACGCCAATTTAGAAGGTTCTTGGTTATATATGCTAGGCCGTTGGTTTGAACCGGTGATGACTCCACTAGGACTAGACTGGAAGTTTGGAGTGGCAGTATTAACTTCGTTTATTGCTCGCGAAGTCTTTGTGGGTACTTTAGGGACGTTTTATGGAATTGAATCTGCAGATGGCGATGTGCAAGGACTTTCGCAGCGTTTACAACAGGACCAACTGAGTGCAGCATCCGGCTTAGCGCTCCTGATTTTCTATGTTGTTGCTTTGCAGTGCGTTTCGACGCTGTCGGTAATTCGCCGAGAAACCAACTCTCTTAAAATTCCTGTGCTGCTATTTGTGGGTTATACAGTTTTGGCATACGCAATGGCGATTATAACTTACAAAATCTTAACCTAACCACTTCCGATTAGGACCTCGCCGCTTTTCTTTTGCCTCTCAGGCGAGTCAATGAGACTCTTAAAAAACGGAGACTCATATATGAAAAACTGGTTAAAAAAAATTGATTGGACGTCGGCCTTATTTCTAACTCTCACGCCAATTTTAATTGTACCTCTTGCGATTTATTATTTTAAAACAGAAACTTTTAATTACTGGATGATTCCGATCTTTGTATTTTTTTACTACGCCATGGGAATGTCCATCACCGGTGGTTACCATCGCCTTTATTCTCATCGAGCGTACGATGCGACTTGGTTCGTAAGACTATTTTATCTATTTTTTGGTGCCGGAGCTTTTCAAAACTCGGCTCGTAAGTGGGTGATTGACCATCGCCTGCATCATCGCTACGTGGACGAGGACAAAGATCCCTATTCCATTAACAAAGGGTTTTGGTATGCGCACTTTTTTTGGATGTGTGTAAAAGAAGACTGGAGAGAGTCGAATCTCGCTAAGCCCTATGTGCGTGATCTCGATAAAGATCCCTTGGTGGTGTTTCAAGACCGTTACTATATTCCCATTGCCGTACTTTCGTGTTTTATAACACCCGCTCTGGTTGGTTGGTGTTTTGGAAGTTGGGTGGGTGGATTGCTTTTTGGTGGGTTGCTGCGCATGGTGGTCGTTCACCACTTTACGTTTTTTATCAACTCGGCCTGCCACTTTTGGGGTCGCCAACCGTACACTGATCAAAACACAGCAAAAGACAACGGCATCCTGGCAGTATTCACCTACGGTGAAGGTTACCACAACTTCCACCATATTTTTCATGCCGATTATCGCAACGGAATTCGCTGGTATCACTTCGATCCCACCAAATGGTTTATTCGCTTTCTGTCGTTTTTTAAATTAGCCTATAATTTAAAAAGAACCCCAGACTTTGAAATCTTCAAAGCGAAGATGCATATGGCTGAAAAGCGACTGCGCGAGCATCAAAAAAATCAGTGGACATACATGGAAGAAGTTCGTGAAAACTTTAAGAAGCGCGCCGAAGAAGTTCACGCACGTTTTTGGGAATTAAAGAGTGAGTACGATCAGCTTCGAAAAAGCATCACGACTCCGCAGAAAATCCAGCAATTGCAAATCGATTTACGTAATGCACAGCGCGAGCTGCAGCAGGTTTGTCAGTTGTGGAAGTTGAGCGTTATCAATTAGTTAAGGGTTGGTGTCTCAGCTCTTTCGATCTGCAATGGTTTAAAGAGGGAGCGGATGTTCTCTTGTTTGTAGGGCAGCTCACCGGTGGCATTCACCCAGGTTTCTGGCGTTTCCATACACAAAAAGATCTTCCACTTTGGATCCAGCTCTTTAAATTTTTGAATGATGGTTTGAAACATCTCTTCGCGGAGCGACTGATCGTAACGCATTTTTCCAGAGGTGCTTTTAAACATCTCCGCTCGGGTCACCCAGCTGTTCATTCCGAAACGCTCGCGCATGATGTCTCGTTGTTCTGATTGAAAACGCAAAGCGCCCAGGGAAATATACGGCAGATCCTGCGGACGGAATTGCGAGTGAATCGTTTCGGCGAGTTCCAAATAGTTTTGTTTCCAATGTGTATGCCAAATAACAGGATCGATATGGAAGGCTATCTGATATCCGTGCTCGAGGCATTTTTTTGCGGCATTCAGGCGGTCTGCTAGGGTGGCCGTTCCATGCTCCTCCGTTTCTACGATGTACTGCGGATTGATGGACCAGCTGACAATCACGTTGCGGCTGGCTGGAATTGCCAATAGGTTTTCTACATAGGACGACTTTGTTTTAAACTCTAAATTCCATGTTGGTTTTTCGCGAAAAAAATCAACGAGCGCATAGGAGTAGTTGGTGAGTGGATCTAAACTCAGGCTGTCGACGACTTCGCCAGTTCCAACTCGAACGCGTGAGGTGGAGTGGCTGCCATACATCTCGGCGAGCTCACTAAGAGCTTTGTCGAGGTTTGTGTAAATCACTGTGTACGGAGTGTTGAGAAATGATTGCAGATAACAGTAAGAGCAATCCATATCGCATTGTTGGCCCAAATTTAAAACGTAGTAGTTGCAGCAGGCGAGGCCTTTTTTAGCGCCGGGACAGCGTTTAAAAAAGTGACCAGGGTGTTCGGTGAGGAAAAGTCTTTTTTTACTGAGAGTGTAGTCCTCGGCGCTCATATGCCCTTTGCTAAACGTTGTGGGCTTTCCTTCAACGACCTCAATCTTTTCAGGAGGAAACAAGTTGAAACACCTTTGTGCGAGCGGAGATTCCAGTGCTGCTTTTTCGATGGACACGGTTGTAAACTTTTTTAAAATGGAATCAAGGGGTGTCATGGCTGTCCGCTTTGATCTTCTGAATCGTTTGTTGCAAGAGTTGCGTGAATTTTGGCAATTCCTTTTCGTGGGATACAAAAAACTTCACCTCAAGCCCACTGCGATCCCCCTGCCGTTGCCAACGCAATTGAAAGTCCTTGGGCCAGGGTAGCTCTAGCATTTTTTTTTGTTTTTCTGAATCGCTGCGCGCTGTTTGTGGGTAGCGCTTGGCTTTCAGTTGTTGCAGCCATTCATCGCCAGTGCTCATAGAGGATTGACTAGGCTCTAGCAACGAGAGCAGGCGACACTCCACTGCGAGCTCGAGAATCTGTGCTCCTAAGTTTCGCGACAGAGCTAAAGAGCTTATTTTTTTTAAATCCTGCTCCACACTTTGCAACTTTGTAAGGCTGAGAAGTGGGAAAAGATCGCGAGGCGATAAACTGTGTTCGGCGCACCAGTCTAAAAATTCAGAAGGTAAAGTGGGTAGAATTGTTAATAGTTGGGTCAGTTTGGAATCTAAAGAGTAACCATAGTTTTCGTAAACGCGAGAAGAGGTAACACTCAAACCCTTTGGGAGTTTTTCGAGCAGTTGATATATTCCGCAAAAACTGAGCTGTGGATAAACAACAGAAATTGCATCCTCAATAGCGAGACTTTGGAGTTCCAGTCGTTTCGGCGACAGAGAATTTTCGGGGTTTAAAGGTATGGAGTTCCACACGTAGAGGACGTCGTTACGCATGGGGCGAAAACTAACACAAGGCCCCAACGGGTACCAAGTTCCTTTTTGGAACACGTAGAGTCAAAGCTGTGGTTAAAATGGCATAGTGTAGGTGAGGCGTGCGAGAAACTCTCGGCTGGGTGCCGGTGTGTTTCCAAGTTCGCTGTTGTAGGGCTGAACAAAACGGTTTTCTTCGTCCCAAAGGTTAAACACACCAAAACCAAACTCTAAACCTTTTACAAAAAGGTTGGGGTACGTAAAGTAAATATTGATCAAGGTCACCGACGGCAGCTGGCGAAGAACTTGGGTGTCAGTGGCGATGTCGTACTCGTAAGTGGATTTCGAGCGCATGTAAACCACTGACGGGGTCACCATCCACTTGCCAAAGCCTGCGCGAAAGGTGGAAAGATACGTAAGTTTGTGTTGAGGAATGCCCAGTAATTCTTTGCGGCCCGGAACTGCATAGGCGCTTACCTGGTTTGTTCCATGTTGGTAAAACGAGTAGTTAGCATTGGTAAAGCCGCTTTTCGATTTTTTCTTATATTCTACTTCAAAGCCCTGGGTCTCTACGCGCGGATAGTTGCGATAGAAATCATCGGTGCCCGTGTATTCGTAGATAATGGGATCATCGATACGAATGGAAAAAAGATTGGCCGTTAAATAACTTTTAGAAGAAAGGGCGATTCCCCCTTCGACTTCGTAAGTGGTTGTAGTTTCGGGTTTGATGACCGATACGCCGTTGACGTTGTAATCTTGTTCAAAGTTGAACACAGAAGGAACTCGATAGGCCTGGCTCGCTAAGCCTTTGACGTGCCATTTTTCGGAAGCCTTTGTGATTGCAAAGCGCGGAACCGTTTTTGATACTTTTCTATTGGTTGGTGCGTTGAGCTCCTCGAAGCGCGCACCGAATGTAGTTTCGAAAATTCCAAAATTATGCGTCAGCTGAGAGTAGGCAGCGATACCGTCAAATTGCATATCCTTGGTGCCGGTCATGGAAAAAACTTTAGGTCCTCCGCTATCGGCCCAGTTATTTGCATGGACATTGTCTGTATAGTATTCGGCACCAATTAGCAAATTTGTGTCAGAAAACTGATAAAGACCACTAATGCCGATTCTCGTACGGTTGACCTGGATGTCAAAAAGATCGGTATCCACAACACTGATGGCTTTCGTGTCTGTTAACTTCCATGGAGATTGGTCGCGGTAACTCACGTAGGGAGTGATGGTGAATGAGTCCGCAATCTTAAAGTCATACTTTAACGACGTAAAAATCGATTCAAAACCCGTTGGCAGGCCTTTTGTAAGACCTCCTGAGTATCCATAAATTCCGCGCGAGGTAATCTTATAGTTGTCGTAGATAAAACGAAAATCCAGTGCGCCGTTATTAATTCCTACGTTAAACCAGCCGGGATTGAGATTATTGGCATCTCCATCGCTGTAGTCGTAGACTTCGTGATTGTAATTCGGAGGGGGAGGCGTAGTGGTGTTAGAGGCGTAACCAACGTAGTTTCCGTCGCCTCTGCGTCCTTGACCAATAAGTCCCGCAATGCTCACATCCCAGTCGCCGAGTTTTTTTCCAACCTGCACGCTTAAATTGCGCCGTCCCAAGCCTTCACGCATTTGCCCATAGGTGAGCACCGCTTTAGCGCCGTTAATGTCGGCGCCTTTGTCCGTGATGATATGTACAACCGCAAGTTCGGCAAAGCCGCCGTAAATGGCAGACCCCGGTCCGCGAATGATTTCGATTTGTTTAATGTGATCCACGGGGTAGTGGTTTCCAAACTGAGTCGACGAGTACAGAAGTTCGTTCATCTCCTGGCCGTCCACCATCAACGAGAATTTTCCTTCATGGGCCCAGTTTCCGCGAACCGCGAGGCCGACTACACCTTGTACATCGTGGGCAAAATTAAATCCCGGAACCATGCTCAATACGTCAATCAGATCCCGCGCCCCCATTTTTGTGATCTCTTCTTTTGTTATCACCGTGACAATTCCCGGTGACTCTCGTGTGCTTTTTTCGGTTTTAGAGGCCACCGAAGTTTTGATATTAAGGAGATCCTCAAGGGAAAGATTGTCGATATCCAAGTTTTGCGCCTGTGAGCTCGCTGTAAAAACCAAGATGCCCAAAGAAAACAGAAGTTTATTTACCATTGAGAAATCCCTCGACATCAGATTTGCCTGAATCCCGTGACAGATCCAGAGCTGTTTTTCCCGATTGTGATTTAAGTTTTGCACTGGCTTTGCTATCCACTAAAGTTTTCACAATATCAAGGTGACCGAGGCGGGCGGCAGCCATCAGCGCCGTTAGGCCGGAGGCATCCTGCTCGTCGACCAGGGCTCCTTTCGAGAGGAGCGACTTTACAACTTTGTGATTCCCTTGCAGGGCGGCCAGCATCAGTGGCGTTACGCCTTTGCCAGTTTTGGCATTCACGTCCACACCTTTGGCCAGGGTTGCTTCGATCATGGGGTCGTCGCCAGTCATAATAGCTTTAATTAGGTCTTTGGTTAGATCATTTGCGGACGCTAAAAAGAAACATAAAATAAAACCCCAAAAAGACATGAGATTATGGTCGAGTAAATTAAAGGAGGTGTCAAGTAACAGCCTGAAAAAACGAAATAAATCCTAAAAATCGTTCATAGGAATCCAATCAATACCGATAAGAAAAGGTCCATGTGTGACGGAGGATTCGAAAAGATGAGTTTCCACTTCAGAATGCGCGAGCTGTCCATCTTTCATCAAACAGTTTTTATTGGCTTGTTTAATATTATCATGCTGGTTTCCCTAGCATCCACCGTCTATTTTTTTTCATCTACAAGCCAAAATGTGGTTTTTCGCGACAACGAAAATCAGGCTTTTTTTATATCTGAGGTTAACAAACTAAGCCGCTCGGTGGTGGAATTAAAATCCCTTTACCAAGTCATCTCGGAGACGAAAGCTGAAGACTCCCTCAAACATCTTTTAGAGGTTTCGGAAAATCAAAAAGAAATCACGCAGCTCACCCGAGAACTATCGCAGAACAAGAATATCAAGCAAAACATCAAAGATGAATTAATTAATTTAAACGAGATTATTGAGGTCGTAGTAAAAGCGGGCCAAGAAATGAATGCAAATTTCTTAAGCGAAGATATCGATGGGGCTATGACCAGCAAACAAAAGCTCGACACCTCCATCGAACAGGCATTTTTACTTCTCTCCAAGGTTTCAAACGATGTTCGCATCGATAATGCTCGCTTTTTGCAGGAAAAACTCCAAGGCGACAATTTGTTTATTTTACGCCTCACCACCATTTTCGTTCTCATCGCCATCGGTGTTTCGTCGTTTTTGGGTCGACGGGTGCGTCAAAACTTAGCCACTCTGGTTGCAAAGTTTAAAGATCTTTCTGTGGAAAACAAAGCCATCTCAGAAAAGCTTTTTGATTACTCGTTGCAGGTGAACGACAATGCCAATCGACAGGCAGACTCTATTTTAGAAACCGTGAGCGTATTGTCAGAGATTACGACTATGGCACAGAAAAATGCAAAAAGTGCTGCGCTATCTTCAGAAAACCTCTCCTCCAGCCAAATGATTGTTCAACAAGGGCAGAGTCTAGTTGTGGAAATGAACCAAAGCGTCTCTGAAGTAAGAGAGAGTATCGATCTGATTTTAAAACAAGTTGAACGCAGCAACGCCGACATCGATGGCATCATCGATATCATGCGAGTGATCTCCGAAAAAACATCGGTGATCAACGACATTGTCATCCAAACAAAACTTCTTTCTTTCAACGCTTCTATCGAGGCGGCAAGAGCCGGCGAAGCGGGCAGAGGGTTTTCGGTGGTGGCCAACGAAATTGCAAAGTTGGCGCTCATCAGTGGAGCGGCCGCACAAGATATCGATGACACTTTAAATACAAATTTAAAACACGTGGGCAAGATTGCCGGCGAAATGAAGAGTTCAGTGAATTCCCTGGTAGATGATTGCGCAAGGCGCGTGAATCACGGAAAAGTGCAAGCCGAGAAATGTCGAGACATCCTTGATAGGATAGTAAAAAACGTCGAGAGCATCCGCTCCTCCGCCAATCAAATATCATTAGCATCCACAGAGCAAGCTTCGGGAGTAAAGGGCATCAATCGCTCGATGGACAGTATTAATTCGGCTTCATCCGAAACACGCAAGACTTCGCAAGATTCAAAATTAGCAGCAGAGCAGCTTTCGATCATCTCAGAAACCTTAAAGCTAAACATTATTGATCTTGAGCGAAAGCTTATTGGCGATAGCGAGGTCGCCTAAGATGGACGCATTTGAAAAAGAATTAAAAATCAGTTTTTTACAAGAAGCCAATCAGATTCTTGATGAATCCGAAAGGCACTTTTTAAATCTAGAAAAACAAATGGATGAATCATCCATCGAAGAAATATTCAGACTGGCCCATAACATCAAAGGCAGTGCAAGTGCAGTGGGTTTTGTTGAGCTGAGTCAGTTTATGCACGAGATGGAAACGTTTCTAATAAAAATTAAAAAACGTGAAGTCAAAATCAAAACTGTTACGGTGAATCTGTTGCTGAGCTGTAACGATCGCGTTCGTAAATGGGTCGCCATTTTGTCTCGTGATTTTGAAGCAAAGTTGGACAAAGAAGATTTGATCCAGCAAATGCAAGCATTGAGTACGGACAAATACGAAGAATTCAATGCGGATCACCTGTTATCCATGATGGACATCGCAGATGTGGCAATGCCAATAGCATCCGCCGAGATGATTCCACAAATCATCGACGAGACCGTCAGAGTCGCCTTGCCTCGCCTGGAAAAGTTAATGAATTACGTGGGCGAACTTGTTATCTTACAAACAGTTTTAAACCAACATAAGTCGGAATTACAATCATCGTTACTGCAAAAAACGGTTTCGCAACTTAATAAAATTACTAAAGATATTCAAGATATTTCAATGAGCCTGCGAATGCTGCCCTTGCGCCAGACATTTCAAAAAATGCATCGAATCGTGCGCGATACCTCACAGGAGTTGGGAAAAGATATTCATTTTACAACCACGGGCGATGATACAGAGATCGATAAAACCGTTATCGAAAAGCTGGGTGACCCTTTAGTGCATTTGATCCGAAACGCCGTTGACCATGGGATTGAATCTCCAGAAGAGCGAGAAAAACTAGGCAAACCTCGCCAAGGAAAAATTTTCTTAAAAGCGCTGCAGTCCTCCGGAAAAATCATCATTCAAATAGGTGATGATGGGCGTGGTTTGAATCCTGACTTTTTACGCCAGAAAGCCATTGAAAAGGGACTTCTTTCTGCGGACTCGCAGTTGACGGATAAAGAGGCACAAAACCTTATTTTCATGCCTGGATTTTCGACGAAAGCCGTTGCCACAGATATCTCTGGGCGTGGAGTGGGGATGGATGTTGTCAAAACGAATATCGAAATGATCTTGCGTGGAGACATCACCGTGGAAAGCGAACCCGGAGTTGGCACTCAGCTGCATATTTCCCTGCCTCTCACTCTTGCGATCATCGAAGGTATGGTGGTGAAAATGGGTACGGACAAATATATTGTTCCCCTCTTTCAGATCCACGAGTCCATTCGCCTAAGTCGCGAGATCGTTCATAAGACGTCGGGGTTAGGATATTTGCTTTCACTCAGAGGTGAGGAAATTCCGCTATATCGAATCAATCAACTTCTATCCTCAAGAGGTGCACATGCGAAACCCATCGAACAATCGATGGCGATCCTGGTGCGGCACGGGGGCGTTTCGTTTGCGGTTGCGGTGGATGACATCATCGGACAGCAGCAGGTGGTCATTAAAAGTTTAGGGGCAGAAATGCGAAATATGCGCGGTTTTTCGGGGGGAGCTATTTTGGGAGATGGCAAAGCCGCTCTCATCCTTGATCTTATCAATCTTTTACCGGCGTCAAAGTCTAGCGTGCGAAATGAACAGGAGGCGGCATGAGTGATTCAGTGAGTTCCTATTTAAGGTTTTCGTTGCACAATGAATGCTTTGCAATGCCTCTATTACTGGTAAAGGAAGTGATTGCTTATCCAGAAATCACAGTGATTCCAAATACTCCCAAACACTTTTTAGGAATTATGAATTTAAGAGGTCAAATTATTTCAATTATCGATTTACGTGATAAATTAAATATCAAAAATGACTTCAATCCGGAGACCACGGTGATCATTTGCGATCTCAAAGCCTGCACCATCGGAATTGTTGTTGATAGTGTGGATAGTGTGCTGAATTTAAAGCAAAGTGACATCAAAGAGAAACCTGAGATTCAAGGTACGGTCTCTTCTGAATACATTCACGGAATCGTCAATTTGGATCAGCGTTTGATTCTTTTAATCGATGTCATGAAGGCTCTTGATTTAAAAGATAAAGAAATTGCGGCTATGACGACTGGAAAGGCGAGTTGAAATGGAAAATAAAATGACCCTCCGAAAACGACTTTTAATTTTAACCGTGGGAATAAATTTTGTCTCCTTCGTGTTCTGCGGGTTCATGATGACCCAGGTGAACGGTGCCCTAAATCTTTATCTGCTGATTGCTGCTCTCTCAATACTTGTGGGATTTGGCATCTACAGTTTTTTGTTTATCAACCGAATTGGTCAGTTTATATCGAAAGTTATCACCAAAATGTTTGATGAGTCTCAACAAATGCAAACTTCTGTTAAAGATATATCCGATGCTTCGAATCGACTGGCACAGGCAACCACCGAACAGGCCTCAGCTCTGCAAGAAACAGCGGCTTCCATCGAAGAAATGAATGCCATGATTAAAAAAAGCGCCGAAGGTTCAGCACGATCCAAAGATGTGGCAGTGAAAAGTTGCGAAGTGGCCACCCGAGGCAAGTACTCGGTGGACGAAATGACAGCAGCCATTGCTGACATTTATCGAAGTCAGAGTGAAATTATGAAAGCCATCGACGAAAGTCATCATGAGTTTTCGGAAATTGTAAAAATCATTACTGAAATTGGCAGTAAAACAAAAGTGATCAACGACATCGTTTTTCAAACCAAACTGCTCTCCTTCAATGCCTCTGTGGAAGCGGCGCGCGCTGGCGAGCATGGAAAAGGCTTTGCGGTTGTTGCTGAAGAGGTGGGAAATCTGGCTCAGATGAGCGGTCAGGCAGCAAAAGAAATTTCTGCCATGCTCGAGATGAGCGTACACAAGGTGCAGGATATCGTTAACGGAACTAAGGAAAAAGTGGGTGGATTCATATTGCAGGGGCGAAGAAAAGTTGAAGTTGGCGAAGCGGTTGCAAAGACCTGCGGCGAAGTTTTAGAGGAAGTTGTTCATCACGTGTCGAATTTAAGCGTCATGGTGGATGAGATCTCTACGGCAGCACAAGAGCAGGCCCAGGGGATCGCCGAAATTACCCGAGCCATTAATCAGTTGGATCAAGTGACCCACTCCAACGCAATCACATCACAACAAACTGCCAGCAGTGCTATCCAGCTGGATGCGCAAACCACATCGACGCTGTCTCTGATCGACGAGCTCCACGATGTTGTTCATGCACGACACATTCATATTAAAGTGTCTCCAGGAAAAACGACGATGGTTAAAAAGTCCGCCACCGTTTACGAGATGCCTCGTCGTCGCCAAAGAACAGACAGACAAAAAATAGAAAGACAAAGAACAGAAAGTCAAAAAATCCAAACTTCAAACTTGCCACTGGCTTCGGGTGGAGAAGAAATTCCTTCTCAAGACGACCCGAGATTCGAGGATTTCTAATGTCGACGAATAAGTTGCAGCAGCTCAACTCTGACTTTGCAAAAGAAATTGCGGACATTATGCTGCAACTCACGGGAGTGCAGTTTTTTGACAAACAATCAGGCATGATTCAGTCTCGTCTTTTTAAAAGAATGATTGAGTTGAATTTTAAGGAACCCGCTGCCTATCTCAAGTATTTAAAGGAAAATTACTCTACAGAATCGAAAATTCTTGTCTCTCTACTGACCACCCATCACACTTTCTTTTTTAGAGAGTTTTTTCACTTTGATTTTCTTTTAAAAGAAGGTCTCACCAAAATCATTGCCGAGCTGCGAGCGCAAAACCAAAATAAAATTCGTATTTGGTCGGCAGCCTGTAGCCAGGGACAAGAGGTTTATTCGCTGGCACTTTTTTTGGAATATCACTTACCTCTGATAGCTCCGGATATTAGCTACGAAATTTTGGGAACTGATATTGACATCGATTGTATTAAAATCGCAAAGAATGGCGTTTATCGGTTTGAGCAAATCAAAGAAATTCCAAGTCTGTACCAAGGAAAACATTGGCAAAAAGGAACTGGCGATATAGAAAACTTTGTCCGGATCAAAGAAAATATACGCAATCATTGTCAGTTTATGACGTCGAATCTGTTTGATATGAGCCTGCTGATGGGGCAAAACTTTCATTTCATTTTTTGCCGAAATGTATTTATTTATTTTAATCAGGTTCAAATCAGTAGTGTTTCAAAAAACATGCTGAATCTATTGCATCCGGGTGGTTACTTGTTTTTGGGTCTATCGGAATCCCTCAACGGCGTGGATATACCCGTCGAACAAACCGGTCCGTCTATTTATCTTAAGCCAAAAGCACAGGCGCCTCACAAGCAAGCTAGTTTTAAATCACCGCAGGTGCCACCAGCTCTCGCAAGCGTTGAAAAGGTAGCTCCCATTCGCGTGGTTTGCGTGGACGATTCGCCAATCATTTTAACGCTCCTTAAAAAAATTCTGACTGCAGAATATGGTTTCGATGTGGTTGCAACTGCCAGCAACGGGATGGAAGCCCGGGAAGTGATTCAAAAACTCAAGCCGGATGTGGTAACTTTGGATATCCATATGCCTCTCATGACGGGTGTGGATTATTTGCGGCAGTTTCACTCAGACAGTCACCCACCGGTGATCATGGTGAGCTCCGTATCTCGAGAAGAGGTGGAATACGGAGTGGAGAGTTTAATTCTTGGCGCAACGGATTTTATCGAAAAGCCCTCTCTCTCAACGCTGCAAGAAAAATCAGAAGAAATCCGTACGAAGTTGCGATGTGCCCATGCTTTTAATACGCAAAATTCGAAAGAGGATCTTATCGATCTGGTCAAAAAGTTCAAAGTGGATTTTTCGTCTGTGGGAAATTCGGGGTTGGTGCGAGTGAGTGTGTCGGGCCTCGGAGAGTTGCAGAAGATTCGAACGATGATTTCACAAATGGGGGATAAATTTCCGCCGTTTATTATATTATTGCATGGAGCGCAGTCCTTTGTTCCGCTGCTTGTTGAGAAAATGAAAGATCTTAAAGTACATCGGCTGGAAGATCATGTGGTTTTGAAATCGAACCACATCTACCTAGCATCTTTTGAGCAGTGCGATATGGTGAATAGAATGCTGTCGGTACAAAATCATTGTCACTATTTTATTCTCGGCGATACGCCTCCTGACATTGCAGCCAAAATCTGTCGCACAAAAGACATCACTCTTTTTCACGAAGAAAATGCACAGATTGCCAATAAAAGCTCCTATCTGATGATGCAAAAAGCGGCTTTCGAAGTTTTGCCGTATACAAGTTTGATCTATCACTCCTCAAGATCGATCATGGAGAAAATTAGGAAAGTAGCGGCTTAATGGTTAAATTGATCAAAAGCGGACAGTTTTACATGTCTTCCAACGAAGATGTTTTTAAGGTTCGGTTGGGGACCGGGTTTCTTATTTGTGGCTTTGATCTTGCTCAGCGTATCGGCTTTTGCTTCTGGTCGGCGCAAAAGGTCTCCATTGCCAGTTTTGCAAACCTCTTGTTGGAACAATTTCCATCCATTAAATTTGAACATTCGCAATTTGCCGTTAAAATCGTTGCCGATGAAAGCGATGGCTTTGAACTTGAAAAAATGTTCCACAAGCTCAAAATCAAAAACGTTAAATTGATTAACCGCCTGGATATTGGCAGCGAAATTTATTTTTACTCCAAAGATGGAAGACTCCGCGCGGAGCGCGCTTTAACAAATGCGGAGCATTCCCCAACGAGTACAAAGCGCACCCCAACCCAAAAAATCCTGCAGCCAGAGGCAGTTTCGGTCGTTCCAAAAATTCGCGTGTTGTGTATTGATGATTCGCCAACCATCCATCGTCTTTTGGGGCACATCTTTGAGTCCGCCACAGATATTGACGTGGTTGGAACTGTTTTGGATCCTTTTAAAACCGAAGAGGCCATTATTAAGCACAAGCCTGATATTTTGACTGTGGATATTCACATGGACGGACTCAATGGGGTGGAGTTGCTAAAAAAGATTTTGCCAAAATATCCCATCCCTTCATTATTAGTTACATCGCTCAGCATTAACGACGGTCCCCTGGTGATCGATGGGTTGCAGGCGGGTGCTGTGGATCATATTCAGAAACCTACAGTGGAAAACATTGATCAGTTTGCCGAAGACATTATCGAAAAAGTTCGAGCGGCGGCAAGCTCCCGTGTGCGCGTGCCGAGCAAGGCAAATAAAAATCGACGTTTCGAAGCCGCTCGCTTGGACACTCGCGGATTGATTGCCATTGGCGCCTCCACTGGAGGCACGGAGGCTCTGGCCTCTCTGCTGGCGGAGTTGCCTTCGCAAATACCTCCCATCTTTGTTGTTCAACATATTCCCGAACAGTTCTCGAAGGCGTTTGCTAGCCGACTGAACGACATGTGCGCCTTTGATGTGCTGGAAGCGCGTGACGGCTTGCGAGTGCAAACCGGGTGCGTTTACATTGCGCCTGGTGGGAAGCATATGAAGGTTCGCAAAAATCATCTTGGCCAGCTGAGCATCGAAGTGAGTGATGGCGAGCCCGTCAATCGCCACAAGCCGTCTGTCGATGTTCTGTTTCGTTCCCTTTTAGGTATTGCGCCCGAAGGGAAAGCCATGGCGCTACTTCTGACCGGGATGGGGAGTGACGGGGCCCACGGTTTACTGGATTTAAAAAATTCCGGAGTATTGACCATCGCTCAGGATGCGGAAAGTTGCGTTGTCTACGGCATGCCGAAAGTGGCTAAAGAACTGGGCGCGGCCACAGAAGTTCTCCCCCTGGGCGAAATGGCCCGTGCCATCGTTAATTATTTAAAAACCTCTGTTGCGGCTTAGACCTTGTCCGAAGACTCAACATCCGTTAGATTTGTGGAATGGCTTCGCAAAAAAATGAAAAAAAACGACAAGTTCAAATCATCGGAGATGTGGTTTTTTTCAGTTACACCTCCATTGCAGATTATGCCTCCTTTGACGAAGTGTATGTTTGGGATTTGGATAAAACCTACCTCGATACCCATTGGCAATCTTTGCGGGATATCTTTCGTGCCTCTTTTGCCGATAATTATCACCGCAACAACGTTCCCGGCACATCCACGTTGGTGAATTCTCTTAAAAATTTTTGGCATGAAAAAAACGGTGAGCAAAAGCAGTTTCCGATTTTTTTTATCACAGCGTCGCCACCGCAAATGGAAAAAAAAATCCGCGAAAAATTGCAAGCTGACGAAATTCTACCATTGGGCATTTTTTTTAAAGATAATCTCAGAAATTTATGGCCCGGTCGTTTTTGGCGTTTGCGCCAGCATGTGGGCTACAAAGTGACAGCCCTGCTGTATTTACGAACGTTGTTAAAAAAAGAAATCTCACAGGTTCTTTGGGGCGACGACAGCGAAACCGATGCCGTGATCTACTCATTGTATTCCGATATCAGCTCGCGTCGCTTGCAAAACGACGATTGTGAAAAAGTCCTCAAAACGTTTCAGGTCACTTCAGAACAGATTCAGCGCATTTTCGCTAAACAAGAGCAGATCGAGGCGATGGATCCGGTGGAGAAAATTTATATCAACTTGGCTGTGGATACAGATCCCGAGTACTACATGAAGTTTGGTCGGAGAATGCTCCCGTCGTACAATTCGTTTCAGATCGCTTTAGATTTGTTGCAGGATAATCGACTGAGCATGGATCACATTTTACGTGTGGGAAAAGATCTTTACCTCAATTACGGTTTCACAGTGGATGAACTCCAGAGATCCCTCGATGATTTAATTCGCCGACAAGTCATTGGCGAGCAAACATTCCAAGACGTGTTTCCCGCCCTGCGCGACTCGGGTTTGATTCATCCCGATTACGAACCATCCATCGCACCTGCCAGAATCATGACCGATGTTGGCGATCGCGGGTTTGAAATCTCGGGAGTCCACGAACCCTGGGTCCCCGAGAGAATCGATTACTTCCACGATTATAGATAAACTTCGTTTTCTTCGGTTTGAGTTCTTCTTATTTTGGGAATTTTTCAAAATCTCTCTTTTTAGAACGCGGGCTCCTGCCCTCGCTCGTTTCGGCTGCGCCGATCGCTTCCAAGCCCCCACGCGCTTCGCGCTCGTTCACGAGCAAGCTTGTTCCGGGGGGCCGCT
>JAYUKO010000042.1:0-1714 GCA_043764415.1 Bdellovibrionales bacterium
TGGCGTCCCCTACCGAATTCGAATCGGTGTCTACTCCGTGAAAGGGAGTTGTCCTAGGCCTCTAGACGAAGGGGACTTAAAAACTTTTTAAAATATCCGATTTCTTCGTTGGCCGCGTCGCTCACTCCTTTCGATGTACAGGAAGTACACCTCAGTCGTTCGCTCCTTGCCGCCTCGAACTCGGAAATTTTAAAAAGTTTTAACTTTTTAAATATCCGCATTCTCTCAAAAAAAAACCAACGAGTGTTGGCTCTTTTAAAAAAATGGTGACCCGTCATGGATTTGAACCATGGACCCTCTCCTTAAAAGGGAGATGCTCTACCGCTGAGCTAACGGGTCATAAATTGCGGAACCGAACTTTTCTTATTTTATCGCTCTCTTGTCAATGACTTTTAAGTGCTCAAAATATAGACGCGAGGCCAATGGTTTGGCTGCGATCTGCACCCACAGACACCACATCCACAGCAACGCCCACTTGCTCTTGTATATAGTCCACGTAGGCCTTTGCAGCGGCCGGGAGCGCCTCGCGGCTGCGGCAGCCACTGATGTCGCTCATCCAGCCTTTAAACTCTTTATAAACCGGTGTGGCTTTGCCATTTTGGGCAAATAGAAAGTCGTTCGAGGCATGACCATCCGTTTGATAGCTGTGACACACTTTAATTGTGTCGAATGTGTTCAAAACATCAAGTTTAGTGAGGACAATGCTGTTGATTCCGTTGATCTGCACGGAATATTTCAGCGCCACTAAATCCAACCAGCCGCAGCGGCGCGGTCGGCCGGTGGTGGCGCCAAACTCGGAGCCCTCGGCACGCAGTTTTTCGCCGACGGCATCAACCAGCTCCGTGGGAAAGGGGCCTTCGCCAACGCGGGTGCAGTAGGCCTTGGTCACGCCCACCACTTTTGAAATCCTTTGCGGGCCAATGCCCGAGCTCAAACAAGCGGATGAGCTCACAGTGGATGAACTTGTTACAAATGGATAAGACCCGTGAAAAATATCGAGAAGCGCGCCCTGCGCTCCTTCGAATAAAAGTTTTTTGTCTTTATCGAGCCAGGTGTTGAGAGTTTCGCTGAGGTTATCAATCAGGTAGGGCTTAAAATATTCCGCCACCAACTGGAGCTGATCGTAAATTTGCGTGGCACTGATGGGCGGAATTTTATAGAGATGTTGAAAGAGACAGTTTTTTTCTTCGATCAATAATTCTAATTTGCTCATCAACTGCGGCGAGAAAAGATCGCGAAATAAAATCGCACGGCGCGAGGAGCGATCCTCGTAGGCGGGGCCAATTCCGCGTTTGGTTGTGCCAATTTTGCTGCGATTTTCGCGAGCGGCATCGAGGTCTTTATGAAACGGTAGAACGAGAGTGGCTTGGCCGGCAATTTTAAAGCGCTCGGGGCCAATGTTGTAGCCTGCGATTTTTACTTTTTCCATTTCGTCTTTGAGGCCAAATAAATCCAACACAACGCCGCTGCCGATAAAGCACTGAGTATGAGCGTGAAGAATTCCTGAGGGAACAAGGTGCAGGACCGTTTTTTTACCGCCGACGATGAGTGTGTGGCCGGCATTGGCTCCACCCTGAAAGCGCACAACGCCATCGGAGTCTTGCGAAAAATAATCCACAAATTTGCCTTTGCCTTCGTCGCCCCACTGCGCACCGACAATAATAACTGCGGGCATAGCCCCTCCCTTTTTAAAGCGGCACCAATCTAACGAAGG
>JAYUKO010000043.1:0-5666 GCA_043764415.1 Bdellovibrionales bacterium
GGTCGCTTTGTTATAGCTCGCTTTCGTTCCTGTGACGTTAGCGCTAGAAAGACCCGGTACAAAACGACAGAAGCTTTCCATATCGGCAAGGCCCTGGCCGCGATCAATCGCAATCGCAACACCCACCGGAGCAGCTGCAGGCTCGATCATGTCGATTTCGAACACTTTTACAGATCCATTGGCGTAGGTCTTCATGCTGTAAACGCTGTTTAAAGAAACGCTGTAGTCTTCGCAGCTTGTGACGGTCATGTCAGCGGCGAAAGCATTAAGTGATGTGAGCGCGATGAGGGTGGCGATGAGTTTTTTCATTTATAGTCCTTTGGTTTGTAAGGTTGAACGTTTTTGTAAAACCCGTATATCACAGAAATCCGCTCGCACCATTTTTAGTGAGTTGTTGTGAAAAAATTCTCAAGAATGAAACCGATTCTAAACCAAACCGACGAGGGAATCAGATCGCTCGATTTGTGGCACTGAAGCTGCACCGATTCTCAGTGTTAGAAGAGGTCTCACTTTATGCGAATAGGGCACTGGTTCCCTGTAATTCTTATCTTAATGTCGAGTGCCATGGCACTGGCGAACCCGTGGCGATGCGAAGACCTTTTCCATCAGTCACCCCTCAGCGGTGAATTATCGCTCGAAAATCAGCTCAAAAAGCTGAAGGAAGCGGATGAAGTAGACGATCTTGAACAGATGATCACTTCTGCGGACCGTATTTTAGCTTTGGACTCTCAAAATACTTATGCTTTGCGAAAGAAAGCAAAAGCGTTGATCAGACGGGGTCAGCTCTTCGAGGCGGAACCCATCACCGCCACATTGCTCGCCATTGATCCCAACGATATTCGCACTTTGCACATGGCCGCGCAAATCCAGTTACGACTGTTCCGAATGGAAGCCGCACTCACACACCTAAAACAGTTGATGAGCGTTCAACCGACTCATACAACAACCGTGGGTATGACCGCCTACGCACTCTTCAAGCTGAACCGTTTTGAAGAGGCTCTACCGTTATTGCAGCTGCGGTTACAGTTGGATCCAAACAACACGAAGGCTTTGATTATGTTAGCGCAGACACTTTCAAAACTAAAGCGTGATGCAGAGGTGGATGAGGTCGCTTTGAAATTATTAAGTCGAGATCCAGAAAACTATACCATGCTTCTTGTGCAACTCGAGTCGTTGCAAAGGCTGGAAGACCATAGAGGAGTCGTTCGTACAGCTAACAAAATTCTTTTGATCGATCCAACAAATCCATACATCTACGGAGTGAAAGCTCGTTCGTTGACGAAGCAAGGGAAATACACCGAGGCGCTGACGGCTATCGACGCTCGGTTGCAGCTAGAACCGGAGAGTGGCTATGCGGCATCCATGAAGGTGCAAGTGCTGCTAAAACTTGAGCGTTACGACCAAGCTGAAATTAACGTTGAGCGTATCGAGAACGGCTTCCATAAATCATATTTCCGGGCGCAAATTTTAATAGGTCGAAAAAAATTCTCGCCTGCCATCGAATTATTAAAAACGCTGGATTCTGGCCTCAACGTCAAATGGTTATTGGCCCGAGCTTATTATAGTTCCGGAGATATGCGAAACGCGCGGTCAAATTTACTTTTTATCGTCCAGCATTCGAAAGTTTTACGGCCAAGGGTGGTTGCAGCACTCGTAAAAATTCAGCTATCGGGAGAGCAAACAGCGCTAGACCCTATGCTTTCAGTGCTCACTGAGAAGCTGCCACCCGAAACTCTCACAAGAGTTTTGGCTTACAAAGAAGCGCTTTTTTGGGATTACGAACCAGTGGCACAAGTGTCGGATGTTTCGATTTCCAATTCCTTTTGGGAGGGCCTGAATGCGAGACCCGTGAATGGCCAGACTTTCCATTCAACCTATTAGGCGCAACCCTTAAGCAATCTCCACAAATTCGCGAATCATTTTAGAAATACCAGTGAACACCTCATGGGGCTGGGCTTCGTACATGTAGGCGGGAGTGGTGAGAATGCGATGCTCGCGATCCGAAATGTATTCGGTCACAGAGCAGACTTCGTGAAGCGCTCCCGTTTTTACAACCTCTGCGGCGGTTTGTGGGTCGTCGCCGATGGTGACGGCAATACCTTTTTTCCCGAGCACGCGGGCCACAATGGCCGGAGCTATGCAAAGGGCGGCGATGGGTTTTTGGTCCTCGTAAAAACCTTTAAGCACCCGTTCCACATCGGGGATCACGGTGCATTTTGCCCCGTTCACCGCCCAATCCGAAAGATGTTTGGCCGCCCCGGAGCCGCCGGGCATCAGCAGTCCGTCAAAGTCAGCGGGATTGAGATGAGCTATGTCTTGGGTGGTTCCACGAGAAATTTGATTGGAGGCCTCGATTTTATGCGCAGGCGCAAAACATACCACCTGAGCGTCAGCTTGGTTTAAGCAAATCAGAGCGCTGACAGCTTCGGTGAGTTCAGATCCATCTTGATATCCACAACCTGAAAGAATCACGGCAATTTTTTTCTTCATAGAGACTGCTATAGCAGTGGTTAGAACTTATAATCAAATACGGATTTGCACTGACGCACAAGGGGGCGAGCCGTATCGATGCTGACGATGGTGGAGTAACAGCTTTTGAGAATGGTTGCAAAGTACGGAACTTCGTCGCTGAGCCAAGCTTCGACCTTTGTGGTTTGTGGGTCCACAGGATCTTCAAAAACCACATCGTAAGAAATCTTTTTTACATTTAAAACACAATCCTGTGGTTCTGCGCAGGGTTCTTTTTCTAAAACTTTCGCAGGTTTTGGAAAGACTTCATCGCGCACAACAAGATTGTAAAACTTGATCAGTGGGTCGGGTGTTCCCGCTTCTTGGTCTTCGTCCTCGGGGAGAGGTTCCGTTGAAAGATAAAAAACATCCTTAAAAACAGAGTGCGGAGATCCTTCTTGCAGGTGATCGACAATTTCCTTTTGCAGGGTGATCTCGATATAGCCAGGCCCTTCTTGGCGATCCAGGATCGTGATTCCCTCTTCGGAGATTAAACTCACCGTAGGATTCTGTTGGCCGGTGTAGATTTCCTGGGACTGAATAAAGTAAGTAAATTCACCTTTTTGGATATTGGCGGGATCGGTCTTCGCTAAGATGTCTTGCTGCACCTTATTGATTTCTTGTGCCGTCGTGGGCACGCGGGGAGCCGACGGGCTGTCCGAGGAGCAGCCCAGTTGCAGCATAAGAAAAGCTAACGAAAAAACTCGTTTCAAATGGAATCCCAGCCCCAAAACCAGAGGGGAAGTGGCAGTAATTTATTGAGTTTCTCGAGAGTCGCTTCTGAAAACGCGTGCATTTCTGCTGGCTTTTGCGGGCCAAACAATAAATGGATAATATCGGATTCCGATTCCGTTTTGTAAACTCCTTCGCTGGTCCCAAAGTACAGAGTATTTTCGTGCATTTCGATGGCAAAATCATTCAAGCCCATGCGCCGAGCGGTCTTTTGCACTTTCTTTACCAATGAGTGTTTGTCGATCAGCTTGATCATTCCGAGAATACCCTCATAAGACTGCGCCCCGCCGCTCAAGCAGCGACGAATTAAATTTTTACAGTGCGGAGGTGTGATGACGATGATTTCTTTTTTCTGTTGCTCGCGGGCGGCGATGAACAATTCTACGAGCGCCGATGTATTGCCACCCCATTCGTGAATATAGCCCTGGAGGTCGATGCCTTTACCTTCGATGGCATAGGCTTCCATTTGGTTGTTTTTGTTCCAAGCGGTATAGACGCGAGAGTTTGGAATCTGCAGGTATTTTTTTATATCGTCGATGGAACGATGACTTGTTACAGAGTGAAGATTGTAGAGGCGAAGCAGCGCGCTGGGATCGATCTGCTTGGTGTTTAAAACTTTTAAGTCAGTGCGACGCTCTTGCGGCTTAAAATTGTCGTTGATGATCAAACTGAGTTCAGTTCCGGCCAATTCAAATTGAAAGTTTTTGTAAAAATCAAAAAGATCAGTCCATAACACGGCGAAGTCACACTGTAACGATTTTGCATGGTCGATGCAGTTTTCAATGAGGTGCGAGCTTAAACCCTGTTGACGAAAGCGAGGGTCCGTCATGACGCTGCCGATGATGGCCACATTAAAGAGCGAGTAGGGAGTTTTGATAATCGTTGGCTTTACGACGGCATGGGAAATTATTTTTTTATCTTCATCGGTGATGATGCGAATATTGTGAGCATTTTTAGCATCAAAAGCGAGAGGGTATTCATCGCTCACCGACCACCCATCTGTGTTTCTGTTTTGATTTATAAATTCATAAACTTGATTCAGCTCATGGGCCTCTGGTGCGCGCGGTTTCTGCATAACTCCCCCTTTTCCCTTATCATAGCTGACGCGGGTGTAGATTCTCATCTATTCAGAGGCTGATCTCGACAAATAGCTGTGCTGGTTTGCTAAAAATAGACTTTGTGCTGAGAGCCGCTCCGAGAGAAGAATTGACACAATTGGGGTTGTGTTCAAATATGGGCTATGATTCTGGCCTATTTAGAAAGTTTCAAATATGTTGGCCATTTATGGCCCATTTCTCTTCTTCGGTTTGTCATTGGTTGGCAGTACCTTCGTATGGCTTTAAACCACGTTAATTCGAGCTATCTGCAGCATCCTTACCTGAGCGAGCAGTTGCGCTTAAAACTGGAAAGCATTGGAGTTTTAAATGGCTATTTGCACTTTTGGGAAGTGCAAATCCAAAACAACTGGCTTGTGGTCAGTTACCTGATTGTGATTACGGAATTTTTAGTGGCAGCGTCTTACTTTTTGGGATATTTAGTGCGTCCCGTTGCGCTGTGGGCAGCATTTTTATCTCTCCATCTCTTTTGGATGGTTGAAGCCCAAGGGGACTCCACCCAACTGCTCGCATTTTTTATTCACATTACTTTTTTTCTTATCGGTGCCGGTCGTTGCTTAGGCTTCGATTATTATTTTTATAAGAGTCGCCGCGGACTTCTTTGGTAATGATGAAAGCACCCTCGTTCATTTTGATGTACTTCATGGCCTTCATGGTGGTTGTCGGTGGTTTGGCGAGTTTTTTTCAGTACGAGAAAAAAAACCCCCAAACAGCAAACAAGAATGTTTTGCGCGTCCTTTCCTACAGCAGCTTCATTAAGGAGTGGGGGCCTGGGCCGATCTTGGCTAAAGAGTTCGAAGAAGAAACCGGCATTAAGATCGAGTGGATCGATGCGGGCTATGCCGGACAAATTTTAGAAGAACTAAAAAAAAACGAAAACTCAGTGGATGCCGTATTGGGTTTGGATCTGATTGCCATGCACGAAGCAAAAAAAATCCTGCAGTGGAAAAAACTCAATCGTTACAATACTTATTTTTCTCGGGAGTTACCGTCGGGAGTGATCTTTGATCAATTTTTACCCATCGACTGGTCGCCGATGACCTTTGTCTACAAAAAGAAAATGGCACTCCCTCCACAACGGTTGGAAGATCTCTTAAGTGCCGATTTTGCGAACTCCTTAGGGTTGCAAGATCCCAACATCAGTTCCACTGGTTTTTATTTTTTAGCCTGGATTATGTCGGTGATGGGTGAAGAAAAAGGTTTTGAATATCTTAAAACTCTAAAGAGCTCTATTCGCGTGGTGTCTCCCTCGTGGTCCGCGTCGTATGGCTTGTTTAAGAACAACCTCGTGCCTCTCGTTTTTACCTTTTT
>JAYUKO010000044.1:0-5644 GCA_043764415.1 Bdellovibrionales bacterium
TGGGATGAGGAAAAATCCGTCGAGGGAAATTTTTGGAAGTGTGGGGAGTTCGAAGTCGTCGGGTTCGAGGTTGTCGGTTGTGGTGCCAGTGGCTTGCGAGCGGGTGGAGGCGTGCGGGGGGTTGATGGGTGTGAGGGTGTAATCGATTGTTTGGTCCTCGTCTTTGTGGAGGACGAAGTTTTGTATTTTTGCGGTGTAGTACTGCGGGTGGGAGATTTCGATGGTGAGTGGCGTGCCGGCTAAGATGTTTGCGGAAAACGGAGTGGTGCCGATGAATTTATTATTGATTTTGATTTGGGCTCGACTGGGTGGATTTAAAAAGCGCAGTCTGCCGTAGGTGTATTCGAGATTTTTTTGCAGAAGGCCGTTTTGTCCGGGACTGATGTAGATATCTGCTTGGTAGGTTTTGCGCTGGGGGTGATCCAAAGTGATGGTGTGTTCGCCAGGCTCGAGCTGCCCGCGGATTTTGAGTGGAGTTTTTCCGTAAACTTCGCCGTCCACGATCACCTTGGCGCCTGGGGGATTGGTTTCTACGTCGAGACCGCCGAGGTAGAGGGAGTCCTCGCCGGTGGTGGACACCATGTCTTGCGGGAGGATGGCTTCGTTTTCGTTCAATCTGAGTTGTTCTTTTTGAATGGCTTGTTTGTTGTAGCGATACAGAACGTAAGCTGATGAGGCGCGCGATTGCTGCTCGATGTGTTGATCCTGAAACTCAAAGCCCTGCAGGTTCACTCGTTGAACATACTCGCGATCGTAAGTGGAAACATCGCTTGTGCGAGAGTCCTCGATGGAGCGGGAGGAGAACTCGTAGGAAAAACCAAAGTTATTGCGCACCGCTTGGCGAGCGGCATCTTTGTTGGCGAGAGCCAAGGCTTCGCTGGCGGTGGGAATATTTTCGGCGCGGCCCACGTAGTATTTATAAGTGCTGTCTTCTTTGGGGGGCGCGGAGATCCAATCCGGCTCGGCGTGCGCGCTGAGTATCCATAAAAGTGTCCACATCCTGCAGCTCCTTTTAATTGAGTGTGCTTGGATGGCCTGTCACGCGAGGTCATCGGCTGTCAGAGTGAATCGATCTGAGATGTTTGTTCCGAGGCGAAGTTCGCGGAAGCGGCTAATCATCAAACTCCTGGCGTTAAAAGATCTTTTGCGGCGGGCGCTATTATGCAAGAGTCTTTTGAAAGCTAATAGTGGTTGAATAATACCAGTATCTGAGGTTATTAAATATGGGTAGTTCTCAATTGTTGGTCACAAAAGAGTTAGGAGTCTTGATATGAAAAAATTAGTTGTTTCGATAAAATCAACAAAGCAAGTATTGAAAGAGTTTAGTAGAAGTTTAAAGAGGGCGAGACAGGGGAAGTTCGACGAGCGTTTTGAGGTTTCCTTCGATAACGCTAAGGATTTTACTCGTTTCGTAAAAAACATTGATATTTTAATGGCGGTTATTGCTCATAAACCAAAGTCTATTTACGAATTATCAAAACTTATGCAAAAAGATCTCTCAAATCTTAATAAGTTGATTTTGTTTTTTGAGAATTCTGGATTGATTACAATAAAGAAAACGAAAAGTGGTGGCCGGGTTTTACACACTCCTGTCGTGGAATACCGCCGTATTGAGATTGATGTGGGCGCGGCTTAAACAAGGAGGTTGGATGTTTAATCAATGGATTACAGCAAAATTAATCTTGACAAAATGTACCAGATCTGAGACATTAGGTTTATGAAAATTGCTAGGTTTCACCCGAAAGTGAAAGCAATTTTAAGAGAGTTCCCTGAAGATGTAAAAAGAGAACTTGGGAAAGCGATTTTCGACCTGCAAAAAGGGATAAAGCTGACAATGCCTTTATCGAAGACAATGGCGTCGATTTCTGTGGGTGTAGAAGAACTCAGAGTTAAAGACAGATCGGGTACTTACAGAGTCTTTTATCTGGCTCGATTGAAAAATGAAGTTTTGGTGTTTCATGGTTTTCAAAAGAAAACTCAAAAAACGCCTCAGAGTGAAATCCTACTGGGGCAAAAACGATTGAAGGAGATGCTCGATGAAAAAAACTAAATCCATTATTACAAGAAACGAAACAGAACTCGCAGAGCTGCTTGGTCTTTCTGCAAGTGATGGCTTAGAAATAAAAATCCGCAGTGATCTTAATGACAAAATTGTTGCGGTTGTTCTAAAAAAAGGTCTCACTCATGCACAAGTCGCAAAGCTAGCTAAAACTTCAAGAACCCGCATAACCGCTTTACTCAACAGGAACACCAAAGATATCTCGACGGACCTTATGCTTAGAGTGATAGCTGCTCTTGGAGTGCATGCGAAAATCGTTTTTGAGAAAGCTGCTTAGTTATAGATCGAATATATTGGTTGATATTCACCAATATAAGGGCTACTAATGATTCATTATGAAAAAGCTCATTGTGTCGATTAGATCTACTTCCGAAGCGTTCTCGGACTTTAAAAAAGTATTAGATAAGGCGCAAAAAGGAACTCACAAACAGAATCAAATGGAGATTTCTTTTGGCAAAAAAAAAGACTTCGATAGATTTGCTAAAAACATCGGCGTGCTCGCGGCCATTGTAAGGCACAAACCGAAGTCTGTTTACGAGCTAGCCCAATTGCTCAAGATGGATGTATCTAACCTGAATAAATTAATCCAATTTTTTAACACCGTGGGTGCTTTACAGTTAGTGTCCACGATTAGCCAAGGGCGCGTGATCCACACCCCCGTGGTTGATTATCAACAAATCGAGTTTAATCTCAAAGCGGGATAGCGTTTTATCCCCGTGACCTCGCATGACACAACCTCTTGTTAGCTTAGAGCTTACACGGAGGCTGTATGATTTTAATCAATGGACTTGTTCGCTATCTTATTCTGCTTTTTGCACTTGGCGTTGCCATCACTGTTGAGCACGGTCATATTGACAGCCTAACTGACGACACATTAATCGCCATGCAGTTTCTGATGTATTTAATCGCTATGGTGTTTTATACAGGAACTTTAAATCCACAAACCGAAAAACAATTACAGCAGCTCCGGTTTGCCGGACGGGCAGGACTCGTTCTTAGTATTTTAATTCCTGTTGTGATTAGTTTTGTGCACTTTTGCGGGCACATATTCGAAATGGCGGCTTTAGGGGCTTTTGTTAGCACGGCAGTGCTTTCCATAGTGCATGGCACATTTATCTATTACAGCTTTTTTCATTGGGCCTTCGGTCCGCAAGCGTTCGAGGGGTTACCTGTGACACAGAAGTTTTTGCAAATTCAAAACGTACGCGGAGTGTGGCGAACTCTGTGGTTGGGCTGCTGCTATATTTTTTGCAGTATTGGCGTTGTACTTTGTATGGGGTTTGTCTGTGTCTTCGTCTTTTTATCAAGCAAAGCTCTGCTAGCTACGCCAATAGATAAACTCGTAGGAGAAATAGAAGGTGAGCAATACAAAGCTGTCAATAAAGCCATGGATGAGATTGAAGCCAAGTACGCAGCGGACCATTGCAAACTCATGCCTGATAAAGAGAAGTATAAAGCCCGGGACGAGGTGAAAGAAAAACACGATCGAATCGACGAAGCAAAAATCTACAAAATCTATCACCCCGATTGAACACGTTGCGCTCTAGCCCAAGGCATCGCGTATTGGAGCGTTTGCCTTTGAGACAACGCTTACTTTGACCTTGGATGACAGATCCAGCAGCTAATCTAAATACTACACGGAGGTTGTATGATTTTAATAAATGGCTTTATTCGCTACGTGGCTTTGCTAGGAGTTTTTTTCTTGGCTGTACGCCTCGAAGGTGGTCACCCAGGCTTCTGGGTTTTCGAAATACTCGTCATGGAACAATACTTAATTTTTTTTCTAGCGATGGCTTTCTATATGGACACTTTAAATCCTCAAAAACCTGAGCAGCTTCGGCAAACTCGGTTTGCGGGTCTGTCGGGTGCCGCGTTAGCGACCTTCATTCCTATTTTTGGCGGACTTATTCACTATCTTGAGCATTATACCCATAGCAATGCATTTTATTATTTTTCTGTGGGAGTTATTGGGTGTTTGCTCCACACAACGCTTATTTACTTTAGTTTTTTCCATTGGGCTCAGGGGCCATATGTGTTCGAAGGGTTGGCGATATCGCAAAAGTTTTTAAAAATTTGCAGCTCGCGCGGGCCCTGGAAGGCCTTGTGGGTAGTGTTCAATTACCTCCTCCATGGTGTAGGCATCTTGGTGTTTATTGGATTTTTAGGCATTATGGCCGTTCAGGCCGCTAAGTACTTTAATCCTGTGTCCGAAGTAAAACGGCAAATTTGGAAAGAGGGACGCGAGGCTGTGGATGCAAAGTTTAAGAAAATCGAAGAGGATTACATCGCGAAGAATTGCAAGGTCATACCCGACGATGAAAAAGAAAAAATCGAAAACGAGTTAAAAGCACAGCAAGACAAAATCGAATCAGAAAAGATCTATAAGCTTGATCACGGAGAATGAGTAACAGCGTTACGTAAATATTTTAACAAAAACCAATTACCATGGAGGTAGTTATGAAAAAAAAGAGAAGCTTAAAAAAGATTTTGCTAGCCAGTATTTTGATCACTGGCTGCTCAAGTCTACAAACGGAGCGCAAGGTGCTGGACTCAAACGCCAACGGACGCCCCAACTGGGCCACCGGCACCACGATGAGTTGGCTTGATGGCGATCTGGTGCACCTGCGCTCGCAGTACACCATTCGCGGCGATCAGCGCATTAACAGCTGCTACGATTTCGCGAAGGTAGATTTGAAGGAATCCCTATTAACCTCCCTTAAGGACGACATCACGGGCGAACTCAACCTGGCTGGAGAAGGGTTGTCCGAAGGCGCAGATCCCCTGATTAGCAAAAGCTTTCGCTCGGAGTTTAAAGGGCGCCTACAGGGCCTTGCGATCTCGGATCAGTACTTTGAGCGCTACGTGATTGCCGATGTGGAGCGCATTGATTGTTTTGTTTTATCCAAAATGAAGAACAGCGATTACCAGCGCTTAAAGAGTCAACTTTTGAGCAATCTGATCCAAGTGAGCGAAGAAGTTGCCCGAGCGGTTCGCAATCGGCAGAAAGAGTTCTTTGCGCCAGCGCAAAAAAATACGGCTGTGGCTGATCAGTAGGAAATTTTTAAACGAACAGGGAGGTTGTTATGATGTTTGTGATGTTAGTGTTGCAGCTCGCACTGGCTGAGTGGACGGATTCTTCGCGAAAACTAAACTACATGCAGTGCCTGCACGAAGTCTCGGACTTTCAAGCAGGCTTCTTGCAAGATCCCGTGCTGGCGCACGACGTCTGTGTTTGTGTGGTGGACAAGTTGGAGGAGCACCTGCCGCATCCCGACGATGCGGCGATTCTTAAATTTGTCGATACAGAGATCGAAAAGTTTCACCCATGTCGCGACGAGTACCATCGTCGCAAAAGGCCCGCCGAAAACAGTCCACTGCCAAGTGCGCAGTGGACAGAGTCGCAACGAAAGAATTTTTATCTGTTCTGCATAGAGACGGTGGCAAAGTTTGAAGATGGAAAGCTGGAAGATCCGCTCACCGCAGATGGCTATTGTCGCTGCCTGACAGACATCCTTGAGGCCTATTTAGAAAAACCAACTAACGGCGGAATCATAAGCTTTGCAAATTCACCACAAGCCAAACTCG
>JAYUKO010000045.1:0-5634 GCA_043764415.1 Bdellovibrionales bacterium
TAGCTTTCCATGAAAACCTCTCCTGTATTGGGTTTGCGAACGTAAAAACGAACATATGGAAAATTTGATCGGAGTTCGGAAATTCCGAACTTCGGGAAAATTTTCCGAGGAGAAGCGGCGGTGGCAGGGGTTTGGCAGGGAACTAGAGTTATCTAGAGGGCTTTTGAGGGGCTTACGTCAAAGGAGCAGAACTTGCTCTCCAATGATATTAAGTGTTTACAGATATTGAGTTATTGAGATTTTACCTTGATATGCACTATCTAAATTGGAGCGGGAAAAGGGGCTCGAACCCTCGACCTCAACCTTGGCAAGGTTGCGCTCTAGCCAACTGAGCTACTCCCGCATCGCTAAAGAACCGAAAAACTATAACTTTTATTTATTGAAGTCAATTCGATCTGCCGCGCAAATCAAGAACGCTTTGAATCGCCTTCCGTTTAAGCAAAAAAAAAGGCTTCTTTTGCGAAGCCTTTTTTTATTTAAATGTGAGTGTGATTTCTAGTAGTCGTCGTCACGGTATGAACCGCCACCGCCGCCGCCGCCACCACGACCGCCACCGCCGCCACGTCCGCCGCCACCACCGTAACCGCCGCCTCCGCCGCTACGTCCGCCGCCGCTACGACTTTCTTGTGGACGAGCTTCGCTGATTTTTAAAGCGCGACCGCCAAAATCCTGTCCGTTCAAAGACTCGATAGCTTTCATAGCTAGTTCTTCTGAATTCATCTCTACAAAGGCAAACCCTTTGCTCCGACCAGTTGCGCGGTCGCTGATGATTTTTACGCTATCGACATTTCCAACTTTCGTAAAAGCTTCTGTTAAAGCTTCTTCAGTTGCTGAAAAAGGAAGATTTCCTACATACAATTTATTACCCATGATTCCTCACTGCTTTTCCTATTAATTAGGATTCTATTTTTCACTTTTTACCGGAGTCCTCGAAGACCCCTTACCTCAGCAAAAAGCCGGGCCAGAGTATCAGAGGTCATTTGAAAGGGAAAGTATTTTTTGCCGGTTTTTTAGAAGGTTTTTAGGTAGCCCCACAGATACTGACCAGCGGAAATCAGGCTCAAAACCAGGCTGGCCCAAAGCCCCCAATAACCAATCCATTGTCCAGATAACGGCCCCACGGACTCGTAAATAAGGATGGCCGGAATGGCCACCATTTGTAGCGCGGTTTTCCATTTTCCTAAGGATCCTGCGGAGATAATCTTTCCCTCCGAGGCGGCAAACGACCGCAGACCATTAATAATTATATCGCGATTTAACAACACAACTACCAACAGGGCTTCGATGCGACCCAGTGGAATTAATAAAATCAACACGGTGGAAACTAAAAATTTATCGGCTATGGGATCAAGGAGTCGCCCCAGGTTTGATTCCACTTTGTACTTGCGGGCGTAATAGCCATCGAGCCAATCCGACAGTGACGCGAGAATAAACAGCCCTGCTGAAAACCAGTTCCATAGCGGAGGTGCCATTAAGATGAGAGCCACAATGAAGGGCACCGACAGTATCCGAAACAGGGTCAGCCAAAGTGGGAGTTGTTTTTTCCAGTAGGGAAGCGCGCTCATCGAAACAATCTACCGGAGAGCCTTGATGTCTGTCCATAGACATTTGCAGCTGTTCCGTTGATAATTAGGAATGAGTTTCATCGTCTTCGTAGTTTTTTGTATATGCCTCACTTTCGGTCATGGTGCCGAGACGGAGTGGTGGCAAAAGCCAAGCACACAAAAAAGAATTCGCGAGGAACGGGCTGTTATTATTTCCATCAACAGCAAAAGTGAAAATTCCAAAAATTATTATCACATGACGGGCGCGGGGGTGGTGAAGGCAACACCTGCCCATACACTCAAAAAAATTCTGTCGTTTCAGGAGTTAGAAAAAGTAAGTCACTACTTTAAAAAGGTCACTCATCAGCCCGAATACAATAGGGTTTACTTTCTCTTAGAGGCCTATGGTTATCAGGCAAGGCTGCTGATTAAATATGAAGTGCTTGAGAAGGACGATAGAACGGTTTTTTTGTGGAATGTTGTCTGGGGTGGCTTTCAGGGTATGATAGGACGGGTGGAGTTGACAGGATTAGGGGGCGGTTCTGGGGGCGACAAAACCCAGGCGATTTTGATCTCGCGATTCGAAGATAAAGAAATCCCTCTGCCACATATTTTTAAAGGCTTTGTGTTGGAAGTCATCGTGCAACATGTGGCCAAAAGCATGCGCGCCTGGATCGAAGAATCGGTAGCCCTTGAAGGGCTTAAAGGTGCCAACAAGGAAGGGCTTAAAGAATGAGTCAGAGAGAAGAGCGGCGGCGATACAGTCGAGTGCAGGTGCAAGGTGTGGGCGCCATGATTTCCGGCCTGAGTGTGGAGCTGGTAGGTGTGGGTCCGGTGGAGCTGGTCGATTTGGGCTATGGCGGAGCCGCCTTTTCACAACCCGAGAAAGCCCGCTTGTCGCTCACCGGAGAGATTATTAATTTAGATTTTTTTATGAATGGAACAAAAGGCCATACTCTCACAGCGCGAGTGGCTCGGCTCACAGATCAGATGTTTGCGGTGGAGTTTATCGAGGCCACAAAAGATATGAAAACTTTTGTCGATCAGTTGATTTCCAACCGAATGGTGGGGCTCAATATGAACCTCGTGGATCCGCAATTTTATCGTGGCAAAGAGACCTTTGCCTACTGGTTCCACGGGCCCAAAGGGACAAATTTATTTTTATGGGAAAAAGACGGCGCCTTGCAGAAGGCCACTATGGATTTTCCCGATGTGGCTTTGCATTGGGAAAACGACAAATTTCATATTGATAATAAGATGAATCGCGGCAATAAACTGCAAGGGCCTGCACTGGGTGAAGGTTTAATGCGTTTGGCTGCCGAAATATTAAGCCAGATGCGCTCCAATGTGGATTTGCTCGATGCTTTTAAAAAAATCGTCACCGAAAAGGTTTTGTCCGAGTGATTTTTTCTTATTTAAGACGAGTTAAATTTTACGAAACCGATGCCATGGGAATTGTGCACCATGCAAATTATTTGCATTTTTTTGAAGACGCCAGAATTGAACTTTTGCGCGCTAGCGGCTTTCTGCAGAAAAAGTCTTTGGATCAGATCAATTATCCGCTATTAGAGTCCCAGGTGAGCTATAAAAAACCGCTGTATTTTGACGACGAAATCGAAGTAGTGGTGGACCTCACGTCCGATCTGCTGCGAATGAGCTTTCGCTACGAAATCAGAACAAAAAGATACCCTGTGCCTGCGGCATTTGGTAATACCATACACATTGCTATGGACATGGAAACACGCAAGCCCATTCGGCTTCCCGATGTTTTAAAAAATCTCACTTGAGGATGATGTATGGATCGCAATTTAGCCCTAGAGTTTGTTAGAATTACCGAAGCTGCAGCCCTAGCTTGTTCCAAATGGACGGGGCGCGGGGATTCCAATGCCGCTGATCAAGCCGCCGTGGATTCCATGCGCAAAGCCTTCGACTCCATCGATATCGAAGGCACTGTGGTTATCGGTGAAGGCGAGCGCGACGAAGCCCCCATGCTCTACATTGGCGAAAAAGTAGGAGCCGCAAAACCCGGTGCACCCAAAGTGGACATTGCGTTGGATCCTCTTGAGGGAACAAGTCTTTGTGCCCACGGAATCGTAGGAGCGCTATCGGTGATTGCCGTAGCCGGGCAAGGAAAGTTTTTGCATGCTCCAGACACCTACATGGAAAAAATCGCCGTGGGCCCAGCGGCCTTGGGAGTTGTTGATATCGACGCGTCGGTGGAAGACAACGTCACTGCCGTGGCAAAGGCTCTTGATAAAAAAGTCAGCGAAGTCACTGTTGTGGTTTTGGATCGTCCTCGACATAGCAACATTATTACCAGTCTGCGAAAAATGGGCTGTCGCATTCTATTAATTTCGGACGGTGATGTATCAGCGGGAATCGCTACCAGTTGGGCCAATAGCGGAATCGACATGCTCCTTGGAACGGGCGGAGCCCCAGAGGGTGTTATTACCGCGGCGGCATTGAAATGTTTGGGTGGAGATTTTCAGGGAAAACTTAAATTTCGCAACGATGACGAGCGTCGCCGAGCTGCCAAAATGGGCGTTAGTGATTTAGACAGACCCTACAAGCGCGACGAGCTCGCACAGGGCCCGGTGATGTTTTGTGCCACGGGCGTGACTGATGGAGCGCTGTTAAAAGGTGTTCGCTACCTGGCGCATCGCCGCGTGCTCACACAGTCCGTAGTGATGCGTTCCGAAACCGGCACCGTTCGTATGCTCGAATCGCATCATGATCTTTCGCGAAAACCAATTATGTTTTCGGGCGAGCTATGAAGGTTGTTTGTTTTAGCTGCCAAAAACCGGTCGACGTGATCGAGCGCGTTGGCTTTCGCGAGGAGTGTGCGTGCGGAGCCGATCTGCATGCGTGCAAGTGCTGTTCTTTTTATGATCCCAAGGTGTACAACGAATGCCGCGAGACAAGCGCGGATGTGGTGCGCGAAAAAGAGCGTGCTAACTACTGTGATTTTTTTCAGCCCAATGGGCAAGCCGCCGAAAAAAATAAACGCGATTCGCTTTTAGCTGCGGCAGAAGCGCTTTTTAAAAAAGGAGGCCAGTAATGGCAGAGGCCAATTATGTAGAAACTTTTAACTGCAGTCCGCAAGAGCTTTTTGATATTATTAAAGACTACGAAAAATACCCTGAGTTTTTAAAAGAAGTAAAATCCTGTAAAGTTATCGAAGACAAGGGCAGCGAAAAAATCGTGGAGTACCAGATTTCTGTTGTTAAGGATTTTTCGTACACCAATCAGCAATTTGAAAAAGCTCCAAATCAGTTGCACTGGAAGTTTATGAAGGGTGATCTTTTTAAATCCATGGAAGGCGGCTGGAAGTTGGAAGAGGTGGCCGGAAAAAATGGCCAGCAAACCAAGGCCACCTATATCATTCGTGCCGAATTTTCGATGTTCGTGCCGGGATTCATGGTAAAAACGGCTCTCTCTGCAAATCTACCGGCCATGATGAAGGCCTATCAGCAACGAGTGAAGGAAATTTATGGAAAATAATAAATCAGAAGATAACTCAAAAAACAGCTCAAAGAACGGCGCAAAAAATACCGACGTCGAATTCAACTGGGAAACCGAAGCGCAAAAGACCAGCGTGTCTGCTGGTCTCACTGAGGGCCTCAGTGAGGGACTCAAAAAGCTTTTAACCACAGGGATTTCCGCGGTGCTGATGTCCGAAGAAGGGGTTCGCCAGTACGTGCAGGAACTCAAGCTTCCAAAGGATGCTCTGGGAACTTTGGTTAAAGGAATTGCAAAATCCAAAGAGGAAATCGTAACTCGCGTGGGCACGGAGTTTTCAAAACTGGTGGAAAAAATTGATCTGATCGAGGAGATGGCAAAATTTTTGCGCGAGAATAAGATTAAGATCTCCGCCGAAATTGAGTTTTCCAAAAAAGAAAAGACCAAGCCAGAAAAAAATAAATCCGAAAAGGGCTAAACAAAATGGGTTTTTCTCTTGAAGTGAAGGTTTACAATTTCTTGAAACCACTTCGCGGAAAAAAATTTCTACTCGCTGTGAGCGGTGGGCGCGACTCAATGGCACTGCTCAAAGTATTTGAAGCTCTAGCTCCTAAATTGCAAATTCAATTCA
>JAYUKO010000046.1:0-5590 GCA_043764415.1 Bdellovibrionales bacterium
GACTCTACAAACACGTATCATGTCGGGCAACGGATCGGTGGATCACTACCGGACTTTGGCGGGCAAATACAACGGTGGCGGCTACAATTCCACCTATGCACGAAAGATCTCTTCCTGTTATAGTTGCTTACGAGGAAAAATGTCGGCCACAGCAACGAATATTGGTACCGAAATTCAAAGCTGTTTAAACAAAGCGAAGTAAGGAATAATTATGCGCATGATCACACTCACTGTTTTATTAATTTCGAATGTTTGTTTTGCAAAAAGCAGTTTGCTGATTGGACCTAGCACCAGCGACAGCTACTTAGCCGACGTGGTCGCAAGCAACCCCATGCAGGTGATTGTGCAAAATCAACAGTCACAAAAAAGCGAAATAATCAATTTTGAAAATACAGTCAGCGATCTTAAAAAGCTCACCATTAAAAAATCCAATTCTACAAATTCCGTGGAATTGTTGTTGGTGGTATTGACGGTGGCAGATAAAGAGCAAGCCGTGTTGGTATTTGATTTGCAAAAATCCAACAGCTCCCTTTGCAAGTTGCGCAATGAGGGTGATTTTTCGTGGACCGACGATCAAAACCTCATGTCTCGCGTGCGTATTACTAGTAAGAATCAAAAAGAATTCCTGCAATTTAAAATTGGCAATCGCAAAACTGGTAGCACTAAATTCTCCTGGATCAACTGCGGCGCTGTTTAGTCGTTATTTGGATGCTATTAAGATAGTAAAAAAGACATAATCTCTTTTTTGTAAGCGTCCGGAAATAGTTTAAGCCCATCCAGGTGGTGGGCGTTCGCAATGGTCCAAAATTTAATATTTAAATCCGAATGATCTTTAAAAATCCCGTCGATGTTTTTTGCAAAGACTAAAGGATCGAGAGTGCCGCGAATGGAGAGAATGGGAACATTTCTGTTCCACTTTTTTAGTGCTTTTTGTGACCTGCGAAACGCGGTGGGTCCCCATAAAAATACAGACACCGTGGTAAACAGCGCGCGTAGCGGTGCAGTGGGGATGTGCCAAATCTGGGTGAGTAAGCGATAGGTGCATTGCCAAACTTCTTTGAACGGACCGCTGTCACAAATCAGATGTGTGACGTCTGTACGCTGGCTACCCGCGATAATGCCCGCAATGGCGGGGCCCGACATGGCAAAAATAATTTTTTGCCCCTCAACGGAATCGAGCACGTCTTGCACTTGCTCCACCCAAACTCGGTGCATAAATTGAAATTTTTTAAAAAAGCCAAAAGGATGGGAATCTTTAATGGAGCTCGCTCGGTAGAGATTGAAGGTCACGCAGTTAAACCCAAGCTCGTTAAATAGCTGAACATGGCGATGCAAAATCCGGTGGTTGCCCCACATATTGTGAATCAGCACAACCGTTGGCGCCAGTGGCGTCATCCTGAACGGCGCGAAGGACCCAGCGCTAGCCACTTTACTTGGTGTAAAGTAAATCACCGTGCCATTCATTTTGCTACGACGGCTGATTTTTGGACTGGTTTTAACCGTCGCTTCTAGTTTTTGTTCCAAAGTTGTTGCCAATCTGTTCCAGCGCTCACGCCAGTATTCAAACTCGCTTGCGAGGTTTGTTCCAAAACACTGGTTGTTAGGCGAACAGATTCCATGGCGGTTTCCGAAAGGACTTTTCCGCAGGCTTCCAAAATCGCTTCACTGTCGATCTGGTGGTAGTGATAGATATCCACAGGCCGTCCGCACTTGGAATGCTTGCGCACAGCCAGTGCTTCTTGTTTCACTCCCACGATACTTCCGAGGTTATCCAACAATCCAGGTTCGCCATCATGCACACTCACGATTGGAATACGACGGCCCGACAGAGTGATAATTTCGCCCTGCGTGGAATGTCCGTTGAGTGCTGGTTGCAAGTAAAGATCGCCCGAAATACCTAGCTCTGTTTTTAATATTGCATAGTTGTTTTGGTGAGCGAGTGTTCCGCACAATAGATCTGATGACGTCACCACAATTACGTTGCCGTAAATACCGCGAGCCAAAAGATTTTCGGAGGCCGTGACGGCTTCGGTCACGAGTGAGCCCATGCAGAAAATATTCACCACGTTGTCGCCAGGTTCGTAGTTTTGATAACCGCGATAATCCACCAGATAATAAGCCCCGCGCAAAACGTCGGCGCGCATGGATTGAATAATCTCGGTATCATTCATGGATTCAAGGCTGGCTTCATCCACAGCTCCCTCAAGAGGGTAGGCCGATACACAGAGTTTTGATTGCCCGTCGAAATTGGTTTTAAAGCGAGTTTGTTTTTTTAGATTTTGTACCCAAATCTTTTGGTCAATCCCGCGAGTCACGCCGCGAATCAAAACTCCGTTTCGTCCTTTGTTGTCGCCAGTCATGTGGCGACGAACAGCGTCCGATAAAATCCAGTCGAGCTCTTGGCAAAATGCCGGCTCCCACGTGATTTGGTTGGGAATTTGAAAGTCGGACTTCCAACCGTGCTGCGCACCCTCAGGAGACAGTGTGACGCCGGAGGGAGTACCCACCAAAATAAAACTGGATTTCCAATAGAGATTGTAAAAGTATTGATCCAGAGCTCGTTTAATAAAAAAGTCGTACACGGTCATGAGCGGCAGAATTGGAATTCCCAATTGGTCGCGCAACTTACCGTAAGAACCTGCACAGGACATGGTGTTGGCTTCCACGATTTCAAAACGTAAAAAACGATCTGAGTTATCTTCGCCGGGAATTAAATCTGGCGATTTCGTGTCTTTCACTCCAAGTTCGGTTTCAAGATCCTGCACCACCTGGGCGCCAAAGATTTTTCCATCCATAGCAGGGTTAAGATTTGTGCTTGTGCCCACATCAGGAGCCATGGTGGTGAGCATCTCTGCCGGAAGTTTCCAACGAACTTCTTCTTCACTCAAAGATTTTTGGCCGTCTTTAATTTTAGCAGCCATGCGGTTGGTATTGGCAATTCGTGTGAGTTTGGCCGTGCACTGCCCAAGCATCCACTGCGTGTGGGGATGGTTAGCCATTTTAAAATTGATGTTTAACGAATCGGGAATTCCGCCATCCTTTTCCATTTGCGTTTGAAACTGCTGCCAATTCTTTTCTTTTAACTTTTTCTGCTCGGCGATTTCGTTGTGAAGTTTTTGGCCGCGCTCGCTTAAAAATTTACCTTCGGGAGTTTTGGCTTCAAAACCAGCAAACAGAGTCGTACCACTCAAACCTTGTGTTTTTTGTAACAAATCCATTTCTTCTTGATCGGGGAGTGCCGAGTGGTTGCTCTGCGACGCCGCCATGTCGAGGCCCCAGCCCTTGAGTGTATGTGCGATGATGATCGTCGGCTGCTGCGTGGTTTTTTTACTCTTCTCGAGCGCTTCGGCCACCGCAATGATGTCGTGGCCGCCAAAATCGCGAAGGGCGAAATATAAATCCTCTTCCGACGTGTTCTTTAAAAAGTCCTTCAACTGCGAAAAGCGATTCTGCATTTCGGTTTTTAAAACTTTTTTATCTTTCACGAGCAACAGAGACTGCAGAGTGTAGTCGTCCATATCCATTTCTAAAAGTTTTTGCAACGCTTCGCCACCTTTGGTTTTAAACAGAGCCAAACGTTTTTGGCCGTGACGAAGTTGAATCACTTCCCAGCCGTTGGCTGCCATGGTTCGCTCGATGCGGTCAGCATCCGTTCCATTCATGATGTTTTTATTCACCATGCGGTGACCATCTAAGCTCTGACGATTGTAGTCCACAATCCAAGTGAGATTGCCAATTTCGCGCTCGGCAAAATCAGGTGTGGCTTCAAACAGCGAGCCTTCACGAAATTCAGAATCGCCAAGGATACACCAGAAGTGAGCATCGGGAACATTGTAGCCGTGTTTTTTAGCAAACCTATATGCAAGAGCCAAATAACCCGCGTTGACCTGCGGAATGCCCACAGTGCCTGTTGGCAAAAAATTGTGATTATCAGAATCGTAAGCCGAGTGATACGACTGGAACACATAGGGGTTCTCTTCGGTGGCATAGGCGCGAAGTCCCATCATGGCTTGGTTTTTTTCGCTCGTGCTCAAGCGAGAGCCATCCGGTTTTAAAAATAAATCCAAAAGGTAATTAAAGGAGTGATCGGCGGGAGACGCGTGGGGTTTGTTGGCGATGTAATCAAAACCCGATTTCGCAATCAAGTGAATGGCGCCGAGAATATGCAGGGAGCTTGAGCTCGCCGAAGAGTGACCACCAATTTTAGGATCGCCGGGCAGTTTATCTTTTCGATGATTCGCCTGAAAAATCATTTGATTTGCCAGGTAGTGAGCTCGCAAGCAGATCTGATCCAAGACGTCTTTAGAAACACCCTTCATAACGCACTCCGTAATTTTAGGCTAAGCCTGTCGTTTAATATTGGCCGGTTATAGCACTGCTTGGGTGCACAGTGAACAGTCTTTTCTTGACCCTACGACTCCAAAATAAAGTCCCAATTGAGGGTTACAAAACCCTCACGGACGAGATCTTTTGGCGGATTTGGAAATTGGGCGGCCTCTTGAAGGGCTTCAACGGCGGCGTCGTCTAAATCTTCAAGTCCTGAGGTTGTCGAAACTTGCACTCGCCGCAAAACGCCACTCTCGTCCAAGGTGATAATCACGCGGGTTGAAAGGGTTGTTTCCGCAGACGCAATTTCTCGTCCCTTTTTCACCATGGATTTCACCTTGGCGTGGACCATGGGCTCCCAGTGCTGGCGTAATTTCTTTTTAATGCGGTTGAAGTACGAGTAGTACAAAAACTCGCGAGTGTTGAGATGGGTTTCCGCACCAATGGCCACGTCTTTTAAGTGATCGCTGGTTTGACTCAACATAGAGTTGGCCGACATCTCTTGCATGGTGTTGGGTCGCAAATCAGAGACTGTCTTGGCTTTGGTGACCTTTTTTTGTGGTTCTTGCTTATCGTTCTCGTTCTGTACCACCGGCATGTCGCCGTTTTCAAAAGTTTTCATCGGCTCGGAAGACGTATTTGTTTTTTCGGTTTTTGCAGTTTCGCTAGGAGCCTGAGGCGGTGGTGGAGGAGCAAACTGTTGTGAGGTGGCGGCCTGGGTTTGTTTGTTTTGAAACTCTCCATGGCGCGGAGCGCGGGTTTCTTTTTCCACACTCTTATCGACTTTACTTACAAACTTGGCGTCTTTGGGTTTTTCGTTAGCTTTCTCGTCTTCGCTCTGTTCAACGAGTTTGCCACTATCCAGTGAGGTGATATCTAAAAATTGAATATCGGGAGTGGTCTCTTGCTTAACGACTACAGGAGCATTGTTTTTAAAAAACGTTTCAGAGATGTAAAAGCTCGCAAGGAGCAAAATATGAAGAAGAGCCGAAATGATTAAAAATGAGACACTTCGCAGTCGGCTTTTTGAAGAAGAAGATGGTGTCTGATTTTTTCTCGCAGCTTTCATAAAAACTTATTCGGAGGGGATCCGTGATTACTCAAGACGAGTCTAGGAAGAATTCCACATTTCTCTTTGTTTTCTGAGACACTCTCCCCTAAAATAGGACCCATATGGAAATAACTTTGACATCTTTCGGACAAACCGACGTCGGCCTGAGACGACTTAAAAACGAAGACTCGTTTTTAGTCGACGATGAGCTGA
>JAYUKO010000047.1:0-1679 GCA_043764415.1 Bdellovibrionales bacterium
CGAAGCCCACGAAATTAAAGGCAGTGAGAGCGACGAGCCAAATTTCAAAGGATGAAAATTCTAGATTAGAAAATAAAGCGATTCCTAAAAAAACAACCAATGAGGCAAAAGTGACTAAAGAATTGAGAGGGCCGCGTCGGTCGCGAAATAAAAAATAGTTATCGCGCAGAGTGGGAGCCCAACGCAAAATGCGCTTACCCTGAAACGCAATGCCGATGGTCCAGCGAGTTTTCTGACGGACCGACTGCCAAAACTGCCCTGGGAAATATTCTTTTGTGGCGATAATTTCTTTTTCGCCTGCGGCGTTCTGTACCGTATTGCATGCAAATTGGCAGCGAAATCCGCCGAGATGCGATTGCCAACCGAGGATGTAGTCTTCGGTAAGACTGTCGGGACGCAAGAAAGTTCCACCATTCATTTTTTGCACACAACTTAACAGACGACGGTTCAAGCACGTGCCCACACCCGCTGAGGGAATGGCGGCGCCAAGAGCGTTGCGAACGAGGAGCTCTTTCGTGTGCATTTCGGCGAATTCGTCCATGTAGGTGCCAGCGGTAAAGTCCAAGGTCTCGCGATTTAGCGAGTAAATAGGAATTTGAATGTAATCCCAGTCTTCAGCCTGCAGGTTCATCAATTTGAACGACAGAGGATGTATGATATCTTCAGAATCGTGAATTACAAAAAGATCAAAGATGCATTCAGCTTTTTGCTCGTACACGTAGATCGCATCGACGATTTCATTGAGCATTTGCCCCTTAGACGTGGGACCGTTTTTAGAATTAATCACCGCGTGCACGTTTGAAAACTTTTTTTCTAATTCGTGAACAACCTGCAAAGTTTTAATATCGTTTGGATAGACGCCAAGGAAAAAGTGGTGCTCGCTGTACTGTATGGCATGATTGTTTCCCGTAATCATTTGTTCAATGACTTCGTCCTCGTGCCAGTTGGCAATCATGATGGCGATTTTTTTTTCGGGGATTTTATTGAGATCTTGGAGAGTCAGATGCGTGGGCTTTACTTTAAAGACAAGGGCGCAGAGATCGATAAAAAGATCGTCCATCGTAAGAACAGCCATAATAATAACTAGCAGGGCGAGCATCGTTGCTAATGTTGGACTTAGTTCCATAAACGAAACCCTCCATCAGCAGATAGAACCAAAAATCCTTCCCAACCTGTGGGGACCGAATTGCTTTCGAAACGGTTGTAGCCCAGAAGTTGCGCTGAAAAGCCGCGCCATTGCCATTTGAGTTTACCGCCAGCGCGCAAGCTTCGCTCATCAATACCGATCATCAGATTTGGGCTCTCGCGAGTGAAGCCTTCGAGATACGGCGTGATGGAAAGGGATGGAGATAAAACCGGAAAGCTTTTGCCAAATTTTAACCACGCGGTGGTTACAGGTTTTGAAGTGAATCGATCGAGGGCCACAGACTCTGCATAAAGTTCGAGATGAGTTGAAGCCAGTGCAGGAAGTGCTTGCAGATAGTAAACATAGGCACCGTACCGAGAGTCATTTTCTTGATCGGGGAGTTCGTTGTCGGCGCTACGGTAAAGTCTTCGGTATTCTGCAAAAACGCCTAAAAAAGAAAATGGTTTTAGCAAGAGTCCGGCTGTGGGCGAGACAAAGTCGTCGGCAAAACGCTGATCGCTCGCGCGAGTAAAATCATTGCTCGTATTCACGC
>JAYUKO010000048.1:0-1679 GCA_043764415.1 Bdellovibrionales bacterium
GAACCGACAAATCCAGCACCAATCACCGAGAGTTTTTTTCGCGTGTGTTTCATAGAAACTCCTTCTTTTTTTTGCACTTATACTTCTCATATTTTCAGAGTCCGTCCAAGAAGTATTGTGAATGAAAAACCAGGAGCGGGGCCGGCGCTGGTGAATTAACGCTCCGCTCATAGGGCCATTCGTCGACAACCTGCCAGCGAGTGAATATATTGGGCCCTTCAACACTAAAAAGAGGTCGTGAATGAAAAAAATCAAAGTTGCAAATCCCGTTGTCGAGTTAGATGGCGATGAAATGACAAGAATCATTTGGCATTTTATCCGTGAAAAGCTCATCCTTCCCTATCTCGACCTAGATATTAAGTATTTTGACCTCGGAGTCGAATATCGCGATAAAACCGAAGATAAAGTCACCGTTGAGGCGGCGGAAGCCATCAAGAAGTACAATGTGGGCATTAAATGTGCAACGATCACTCCCGACGAAGCGCGGGTTAAAGAATTCAATCTGAAGCAAATGTGGAAGTCGCCCAACGGAACCATTCGCAATATATTAGATGGCACTGTTTTTCGTGAACCCATCATTATAAATAACATTCCTCGCTTGGTACCTCATTGGACCCAACCAATTTGCATCGGTCGACACGCGTTTGGCGATCAGTACAGAGCCACGGACTTTTTAACCAAAGGTAAGGGAAAGCTAACGATCACTTTCGAACCAGAGGTTGGAGAAAAGCAATCCTTCGAGGTCTTTAATTTTAAAGGCGATGGGGTTGCGCTGGCGATGTACAACACGGATGAATCCATTCGCGGCTTTGCTCGTTCGTGTTTTAATGTTGCCCTGCAAAAAAAATGGCCACTCTATTTATCTACTAAGAACACAATTCTTAAAAAGTACGACGGTCGCTTTAAGGATATTTTCCAGGAAATTTACGAAAAAGAATTCAAAACCAAGTTCGAAGTCGAAAAGCTCACCTACGAGCACCGTTTGATCGATGACATGGTGGCCTCGGCCATGAAGTGGTCTGGTGGGTACGTATGGGCCTGCAAAAACTACGACGGCGATGTGCAATCAGACACCGTGGCCCAAGGTTTTGGATCTTTAGGGTTAATGACGTCGGTGTTAGTGACCCCGGATGGAAAGACCATGGAGTCCGAAGCCGCTCATGGAACCGTGACTCGCCACTACCGCATGCACCAGCAGGGCAAAGAAACCTCCACCAACCCCATTGCATCCATCTTTGCATGGACTCGCGGTCTGGAACATCGGGGTAAGCTTGATGACAATGGTGAGTTGATTCAGTTTTGCCAAACTTTGGAAAAAGTCTGCATTCAAACGGTGGAATCTGGAAAGATGACAAAAGATTTAGCAGTTTGTATCCACGGCGATAAGGTCACGGCCGACAAATACATGAACACGGTGCCGTTTTTGGAAGCCATCAACGAAAATTTACGAAAAGCATTGTCTTAGATTGTTGATGCGGGCTCGGCCCGCTTTGACACATAACTGGCCCATAGGTTGGGCTTTAGGCAAAAAAAAAGCCCCTCAGAGAGGGGCTTTTTTGATTTCTATTTAGAAATCAAACTACTAGAAACTACTTCTTTTTCTTTTTAGCAGTTTTTTTCTTAGCAGTTTTCTTTTTTGCTTTTTTCTTCTTAGCCATGTTGCCTCCTTAGATGCATAT
>JAYUKO010000049.1:0-5528 GCA_043764415.1 Bdellovibrionales bacterium
GGTTTTAAAACTCATAGCAAAACAACTTTGGTTTTGCGTCGAGAGGGTAACGGAATCAATGCCTACGGTCATATTGCCTCCGGCAATTACAACAACGTCACGTCGCGGTTTTATACAGACGTGGGCCTGTTTACCAATAACAAAAAAATCACCGACGACTTGGTTCAGCTGTTTCACTTATTGACGGGAAGATCGTTTAAGCGAAAGTTCAATCATCTTTTGGTTTCGCCAAGAAGCATGCGCAACCGTTTTATCGATCTTATTCGTCGCGAAATTGCCTTTGCCGAAGAGGGAAAAGTTGCCAGAATCATCGTTAAATGCAACAGCTTGGACGACAAAGAGTTGATCGAACTGTTATACGAAGCTTCGCAAAAAGGTGTGCAAATCGATTTGATTGTTCGTGGCTTTTGTACCCTGCGACCGCGAACAAAAGATTTAAGTGAGTCGATCCGCGTGATCTCAATCGTCGGTCGATTTTTGGAGCACTCGCGGATCTTCTTTTTTCAAAATGGCAAAGAAAAAACCGTGGACGGAGATTACTATATCGGCTCCGCCGACTGGATGACCCGCAATCTCAATGCCCGTGTTGAAGTTGTAACGCCGGTCTTTGAGCGCAAGTTAAAACGAAAATTGTTAGAAATTCTCAACACCTGTTTATCTGATTACCGCCACGCCTGGGAAATGGATCCGAGTGGCAAATATGTCCAGCGCGATGATGAAAGCTTATCTGGTGAGAGCAGCTCCCAGGAAAAACTCATGCAATTTGCACAAATGCGCTCGCAACTGCAAGCGAGCGACTAGATCGAATTAAAAAAAGCTCAGATTTCTCTAAGCTTCTCTTAAAATTACATCTTCTACTTAGACTCACTTAACCAGCAAATACGGTATTAACACATGTCACTTGAAGTGTGTCGAACTTGGCTGGGTCTTCAGACTCGTCAGCCAATGCGTTCACGGGAAATACAGATTTCATACCTGCATCTGGGTTGACTGGAAAATTCATAATGCCAATGGTATTTTTTTCTCCGCCCATAATTTTTACTGACCAAAACGCTTCACCATCTACCATAGTCTTTGCAACTTCGATGTAATTGGCCGGAGATGTTCCCGCAATGTTTCCACTGTCACCGTCGGTGATCATAGCGGTTCCAGCAAGTTCACCGCCCTCGATCAGCCAACCACCCGTGGATATTTTATTGCTGGAGAGGGCCCCAGAAGCGGAATATTCCATGGTGCAGGCTAAGCCCGAGTCGATGGTCACGCTAGAACTTGCAGCACTTGCGAACGTTGTGAAGACAAAAGTCATTGTAGCTAAGATTGTTTTCATAAAAAGCTCCTTAAAAGTTGATTTCTCAACGTGTTACATTAAGGAGTGTCGGTAAGTCGAGTCGAAAGATGAAACTTAACATAAACCAGATATGCTTGGTAAAAATTAGCTATATTCGTTTCGGTATGGTGTAAAAGCATCCGAACTTACAATTCTTTATAATAAAGCGAATTTGCCGAGAAGATTTTCTCAACTGCGTTCAGCAGGGGCAGCGATGGATCTTTTGCAACTTCGAAGCCATCTTGCACTTGGCAGTCATCATCCGGAGTTTCTTTCTTTTCGTAGAAGTAGCGGTACACGTTGCGAGATACGCAGGCGGCCACATCTGGAGACTCTGCCAGTTGTGTAACAAGATCGTAGGCATCGGCCACAGAAACATTCCCTCCGCCAGGCATCGGCACTTGCGTGCTGGTGTGTACCGGTAAGCTTTGTGCATAGGTTCCGGAGCGATCGTACATCATCTCTTGCGATCGCAAGCGTCCAAGAGAGTCAAAGTTTTCGAAAGCAAAACCCACGGGATTGATCGTGGAGTGGCATCGCATACACACAGGACTGTCGGTTTGAAACGTCACAGCCGCACGGTTGGTGACGGTGAGGAGTTCGGCGTCCGTAAGCACATGGGCATCGCGGTCGCCGACAATATCCACATTGGGCGACGGAATCTCGTTACAGAGGACGCGCTTTTGAAAAGCCACGCCTCTTAAAATGATGTTTGTGCGAGGTGTGTACCACGTCAAAAATGGGGCTCGCATCAAAAGCCCTTGGCGCCGTTGCGAAATATCCACCGGAATTCCACCGGCTGCAGGAGTATGCCCGTAGATCGTTGCAAGCCCTGAGTGCGATGCAAACGAGAGTTTGGATGTCATAAGGTCCTTTAAGCTTCCCGACGTTGTATAGACCATATGATCTATATAGGCTTGAACTTCCGATTGAATGGCAGCCGACAATCCCGTCACATACACGCCTGTCGTTAAACTTGCAGGAAGACCAGCCACATCCTGAGTTTTGTCCGTGAGTGACCATCGTTTGATAGCATCAGCAACTTTTTTCTTTCCACGGTTCGTTTGCAACAGTCTTTGTACCTGAGTTTGTAAGCCCACCGGTGTGAGGATACTTCCATCCTGGGCGGCAGTTGTTAAAGCAGCGTCGGGTGCCGTGTCAGTGATGAGATAGGCGAGTCGCGCCGAAACTTCGTAGGGAGTCAGTGTGAGGCGAGATCCCGAAGCTGTAGCGCTGCCCAATTCCAAAAGCCATAAAAATGCGGGGGAGGTGAGGTGATATGTCAACACAGCCTTGAGGTTGTCTTTGTAAATTCCGGGAGTGGCCATGATTTTTTTAACAAATTCAACCTCGTCTTCGATGGCGTTCACACCAACGGGTTCGGCAATCACCTTTAAAGGGCGACGTAAAAGTTTACGGGCAAAGCCGTTAATGTAGGTGTCGATGCAGGTGATCGTTGGTGTGGCAGCATTGGCACAAGCTCCAAAAACCGTTTGGGTGCGTGTTGTGTTGGCGATTACATAATTGGCAACAGCCACGGCCACATCGTAGTAAGCAATGGCTTGCGATGACGAAATCGTTGAGAGACGATCATTGGTGTCCTCGTTGTAAGTGTCGTCGGCCACGGTGCTCAGCTCAGAGGTCGCCGCCGACAGGGCCCCAGTTCCAAATAGGTCTTCAATGGTATTCAAATATTGCGTTTTGGATAAAATGTAGTTTTTTGTTTTCGAAGAAAGATTTCTATCTGTGCACTTAAAGGCAGCTTGTTGCGAAGCGGAGGTGCTTTGTGTGGATTCGCTATGCATTGGAGCTGAGCAATTGTTGAAAAACGCAAAAGTAAAAATACTCAAGCTTAGAAAGCGAACGACTTTTATATATTTTTTAAAACAACCGTACACGAAGCCCCCTAGCTCACTCTTCTAGAATACAAGGGGTTTATCGATATCTACACAAAATTACTTGAGATGTTTCATTAAAGTATAGAGGAGAAATCCACAATTTTACGATGAAAATGTTTTGTCGAACTCCTAGGGAGAGATCTCAATGTGAAACAATGAATAGCGTTTCACATTGAGATGAAACATAAACCTACATTCCAAGAACGTAGGCAAAAATCAGCGGAGCCACGATGGTGGCGTCGGATTCAATCATAAATTTTGGAGTGTTCACATCCAGTTTTCCCCAGGAGATTTTCTCTGTGGGCTCAGCGCCGGAGTAGGAGCCGTAGCTGGTTGTTGAATCAGAGATCTGACAAAAATAATTCCACTTCGGAACATCTTTTTCGAGATCCTGCTCCACCATGGGAACCACGCAAATTGGGAAGTCACCGGCAATTCCACCGCCGATTTGGAAAAAGCCAATGCCATTTTTTCCAGAGTTCTCGATATACCACTGAGACAGGCTGATCATATACTCGATGCCTGATTTCATAGCCGAAGTTTTTACTTTTCCTTCGATACAACGCCCGGCAAAAATATTACCAAGGGTCGAGTCTTCCCAGCCAGGAACCACCATGGGAAGATTTTTTTCGGCCGCCGCCATCAACCACGAATTTTTTGGGTCAATCTGATAATACTGTTTAAGATCGCCATTGAGCAAAATTTTGTAAAAGTATTCGTGGGGAAGATAGCTTTTTCCCTGGGCCGTGGCGTCTTCCCAAAGTTTGATAATGCTTTTTTCGATGCGGCGAATGGCTTCTTCCTCCGGAATGCAGGTGTCGGTCACACGGTTCATATGCTTATCAAGGAGTTTATTGTCGTCTTCCTCTGTGCAGTAGCGCCAGTTTGGAATTCGCGCATAGTGTTCGTGGGCGACAAGATTAAAAACATCTTCCTCGAGGTTTGCACCGGTGCAGCTGATGGCGTGGATTTTTCCCTGGCGAATCATTTCGGCAAGAATTTTTCCCATCTCAGCCGTGCTCATGGCACCAGCCAAAGTGACCATCATTTTATTGCCACTTTCGATATGTTTTTTGTAAGCGCGAGCCGCATCTTTAAGAGAAGCTGCATTGAAATGTAGGTAGTATTTTTCGATAAATTCTGTGATTGCTGACATGAAAACCTCTTGTCTGTAAAAAAAGTCGGTAAAAAGTCGGAAAAAAAACCAGAGACTTTCTTACCTCAGAAGTTTCAGCTCTTCAAGAATGACTCCATCTTTAATTCCAACTCCTGGAATCCGCAAATCCTTACAGAAGGCCGTTTGCAAAAAATAGATGCAGAGCACGATGGCCGGCATGATCACGTCCGCTTGATCTGCCTTGAGATCGAACATCTTCATACGTTTTCCCAATGAAAATGGCGTCAACACATCGTACATATTGATCAATTCCTGAAGTTGCACTTTTTTGTCGTCTTCCGTGTCGGCAATGAGGCAATTGACCTTTCCCATGCGCTCAATATTTCCGCCAACACCGACGCAGAATTGAAAGTTCAGTTTGAAGTCGCGAATATAGCTCAAAGCGTCTTTGAGAAGAGGCTCAAGGCTTTTTATGGGATCAAAAAACGCCTCAGGGTTGTTTTTAAGGGCACTGAGCAGTCGTACTGTCCCCAGCGGGAAGCTCTTCCCGCGCAGCACTTCGCCTTTTTGTACCGCAACCAATTCAACACTTCCGCCGCCAATGTCGATCAGCAGGGCGTTGTCTTTTTTTAAATCCATTTCGTGACGAATGGCCTTAAAAACCAGTTCAGACTCTCGATCTCCGCTGATGACGTCGAGTTGGATTCCCGACTCTTCAAAGATTTTTTTAAGCACCTCTTTTTGGTTTTTGGCGTCGCGCATAGCGCTTGTTGCGATGGCCTTAACGCTGTCGCATTTGTGATCGTCCGCAATCTTTTTAAAACGTTTAAAGGCGAGCGCTGTTTCGTTGAGCAGTGCAGGCGAAATTTTACCTTCCGAAAATACATCAGCTCCTAAACGAATGGGCTCCCGGTGTTTGTACAGAACTTCGAACCCATCGCCTTTGTCTTTGGCAATGGCTAAACGGATGGCGTTGGACCCGGTATCGATCACAGCAACTTTTGGCATTCACTATTATAGAGATGAAAGTGTCGCAGGATCCAGACGCGCGCCGTTATGTTTCTGCAAGTTAGAATCCTCGTATTGTACACCTTTTTTAGATGCACTATTGTGTCGGCATGCGTGGGGCTTTAAGTTTTGTGGTACTACTTCATTGTCTATTTGCTGGAGCTTCGGAACAACAATG
>JAYUKO010000050.1:0-1671 GCA_043764415.1 Bdellovibrionales bacterium
TTCTGGTCCGTTGAGCTCGATGAAGACGTTGTCAATTCCCAACGCCGTCAGCGACGACAAACAATGCTCCACTGTGGAGACAGAGAAGTTTTCATTTCCAAGAGTGGTGGCGTAAGCGGTGGCTTTGACATACTTTGCAAGCACCGGCACGGAGGGACGTTCTGGCAAATCACTGCGCACAAAGTAAACGCCAGTATTGGGCGGCGCTGGGCAGAACGAAATTTCTGCGCTGGCTCCGGTATGGAGTCCAATTCCCTCGATGGTTACTTTCCGTCTCAACGTTTGCTGCAACAACATAAATCAACCTTTTAATTAATCCGTCTTAATTAATCCGTCTAAAAACTTAAACCTTCAAAATGCTTTTTGGCCAAATCTGTGGCCACGCGGCCGCGGGGCGTTTTTTGCAAAAGCCCCTCTTGAATCAAAAACGGCTCGTACACTTCTTCCAGAGTTCCTTTGTCTTCCGACAAAGCAGCAGAGAGAGTTTCCAAACCCACCGGGCCGCAAGCAAATTTTTCGATAATCACTGAAAGGATCTTTCGATCCATTTCGTCCAATCCTAAATTATCAACTTCCATCTTGTTCAGCGCATGAGCCGCCAACTCCATACTGATCACACCGTTGTTTTGAATTTCGGCAAAATCGCGCACCCGGCGCAATAAACGATTGGCAATCCGAGGTGTGCCACGGCTTCGTCGAGCGAGTTCCATGGCGCCGTCGTCTTCGATGGTCACATTCACGAGAGCTGCCGATCGCCGAATGATCTGCACGAGTTGCGTTTTGTCGTAAAAGTTTAAGCGCTCCACAATTCCAAAACGGTCGCGAAAGGGAGCATTTAAAAGTCCAGCGCGTGTTGTTGCACCAATCAAAGTGAATGGGGCCAGCTTGAATTTCATCGTGCGGGCGCCGAGCCCATCGCCGGTTATGATGTCTACATAAAAGTCTTCCATGGCACTGTACAAATACTCTTCGACAACACGTTGCAGACGATGGATCTCATCAATAAACAAAACAGAGTTCGGAGTCAGGCTGGTTAATATCGCAGCGAGATCGCCTTTTTTATCCAGCGCAGGGCCGCTTGTGGTTTTAAGATTGGCTCCCATTTCGTTGGCAATCAAATGGGCCAACGTAGTTTTGCCTAAACCTGGAGGACCACTAAACAGCACGTGATCCATGGGCTCTTGGCGGCGCTTTGCAGCCTCGATGTAAATTTGTAGTTTTTCAACAATACTTTTTTGTCCTGGAAACTCGTCAAAGCGGCTGGGCCGCAGGGTGTTTTCCCACAGGCGCTCACCGTCTTCGCGGGTTTCGCCCGACACATCTCTTTCGTTTTCGATCATCGTCCGCCTCCTAGTGAGCCCAAGGCCGAACGCAATTGCTCTTCGAAAGGTTTTTTACGATCCACTTTTTTAACGATCTCTTGCACATCCAAGGGTTTAAAACCCAGATTTGTAAGCGCTGAATAAAGGTCATCTTGGCTTTCAGTTTTTCCGGCTTCCAGAACGAGCTTCCCTTTGAGTGTGAGAATCATTTGTTCGGCGATCTTCTTACCAACTTTGGGCAGGAGAGTGAGCGCCTTCACATCTTGTTGTTCGATGGCGTCGATAATGTGATCGAGCGTTGCTCCTGAAAGAATCTGAATGGCCATCTTAGGTCCGATTCCATTTACTT